>CAZLNG010000297.1:0-3245 GCA_964560735.1 uncultured Methanosarcinales archaeon
TTTATTTACCTTCATTTTCGCTCAGTGTCCGTATTTTTACTAGCTTAACTACATTGTCTGCTGAATATAATTGAAAGATGCTTTAAGGAAAAACGTAAAAAGCCACCTGAGAATTTAAAATGAGATTGAAAAAGATTCAAGGAAATCGGATCTAATAAGGAAAATAGTAAGCAGGAGGGTAGTTTTCCAATCAGACCACAAAAGGCAAATGTACTCATTTGCCAGATTAGATCAATAAACCTCACTACCTGACTATATTCACACTGCTTTCTCTTCTCTTAATTCTATACAAGAAAATACAGAATAGACATATAAAGCCACTGATTATACTAAATTCCGGAGCTTTTTCATTTCCTTCAGCTGCCTTAGCCACAATAGTACTTGCATTGCCCTTTAAGTTGAATTTGTTTAGTCTCCAAAGTTCCAGATTCAGTCGGTTGCATTTTCTGAACTGTCGGTAAACTGAACTGAGAGAGGTGCAAAACCCTCACTGATATTGTTGCTGAAATTAGCTCCTGGAAGTACTGATTCTGGGTCTGGGATGATTGCAAGTCCCCCAGGAGAAACCTCGATATTCACTGTTGCTGAAATGGTATCGCTTGAGGTATCAATTACAGAGATATTGTTTCTATAATTGTTTTCATAACTGCCTATGGTTACCACATATACCTTTTCTCCATTAGGTGTGACTGCAATTTCTTCAGGATACTTTCCTACATTTATTGTGGTTATAACTTTTCTTGTAACTGTATCAATTACAGATACAAAGCCATCTCCTCCAGCCACATATACCTTTGTTCCTGTTGGATTGACTACAACTTCTTGAGGTCTTCTTCTTACATCCACCGTAGATATAACGGTATTTGTAGCTGCATCAATTACAGAGACATAGTAGTATGTTGTCACATATACCTTTGTTCCATCCGGACTGACTGCAACTCCCCAAGGATGTTCACCTACAGGTACTGTAGCTATAACAGTATTTGTTGCAGTATCAATTACAGATGTGGTATTGCCACGGATAAAAGAGTTGCCATAGTTAGCCACATATACCTTTTTTCCATCTGGAGTGACTGCAATTCCCATAGGAGTATTTCCTACAGATACTGTGGCTTTAACAGTGTTTGTTGCGGTGTCAATTACAGAAACATTATTGCTTCCAGAGTTCGCCACATATACCTTTTTTCCATCAGGATTGACTGCAATTCCATCGGGATCAGATCCCACTTTCACAGTGTCTGTAACAGTGTTTGTTGCAGTATCAATTACGGAGACATTATTGCTTCCAGAGTTCGCTACATATACCGTTTTTCCATTAGGTGCGACTGCAACTCCTTTAGGCCCACTTCCTACTTTCACAGATGTGATGACTATTCCTGTGGCTGTGTCAATTACAGAGAATGCACCGTCCGTAATGTATACAAATGGCCACGTGGATGAAATCCTTCTTCCAACAGTTATGTTAATAAGTTTGGAATTAGTATTGAGTCCATTGCTAGCTGTCAAATTAACGGTATAGTTTCCTTGAGTTCTGTACGCATATACAGGATTTTGTTCCGTGGAATCTGCTGTACCATTATTATCAAAGTCCCAGTTCCACAAAATTGCGTTTTTTGAGAGATCTGTAAACTTAACAACAAGAGGTGCAGGACCATTAGTGACGCTGGCTGTAAAGTTCGCAGTTGGGATAACTGAATTTTGAGGGCTGGACTGAGATACAAGAGGCAAATAGTCAAATTCGTTCTCATATATATTATAGGGCAGGTCTCCGATTCCATTCCCATCCAAGTCCACGCAGATCTGGGAGAATCCAGTTCCATCTGGTTTTGCCCAGAAGTTGCCTCCAATGTAAGGGCCACCAGCAATATTAGTGCCTGAAGCAAGTGAGCTGTTCCAGGTATTTTCTCCTTCACCAGGTCCAAATCTTACGTTTAGATTGTTGTTAAAATAATTATTGTAGATCCGTTTACCGTCATAGTTTTCCTTATTATAAATCCCGCATTCTGCGCAGGATGTTATTTTATTGTTAATTATGGTAGGAGAACCTTCTTGTAAAAGAATACCTACATCACAGTTTAATATTGTATTATTGTCAATTCCTGAACTTGACATCCCAAGAACAATCCCAGAATTGCAATCTGTAATCCTGTTATTATGAATATGTACATCCTGATCAAATTCAGTGATGCCAGTGGAACAATTTGAGATCGTGTTATCTGATACTGTATTATTCCTTCCACAGCAGCCAATATGTACACCATCACCGTTAGAAATTTTATTTTCGGCTATTGAATTGCCTGATGTCTCGGATCCCAGAATAATAGAACCGTTTTCAATGTTATTACCTGTCACATTATTCATATCGCCATGAAAGATGATTGTTAAATTGTCTGGCATGTGGGAGCCCAGAACAATAGAACCGTTTTTAACGGTATTACCTGTCACATTATTCATATCGCTATAAACGAAGATTGCATCTTTATCTGAATCCTTACTGGCTCCTGTTATATTTAAACCACTGATCGTTATAGCATCAGCTTCTATCAGAAAGGTACTCTCACTTTCGTTCAGGGGTTTTACCTGCGCATCGCCATTATTTGATTCTGATCTGATAGTTAGACCTTTTACATTGACATGAATGTTTTCAGTATATGTACCAGGCCTCAAGATTATTTTGTCTCCTAGTGCAGAGTTATTCACAGCTTCCTGAATTGATACGAAATCAGCTCCAGAGTTATCATCTACCGTAATTTCCCTTGCTGATGCTATAGCTGGAATAGATATTAGAAAAATAAAAATTAAAATTATTAAAAAAACGGTTTCATTTCTCATTTGTTTCCCCCACTTTAATTATAATATAATCTCTTCTGAATATTAATATAAACTAGATTAATGACATTTAGACCATTTTACTTTTAATAGCTCAATTTCATTAATTATTTTTATAACTAAAGGTTAAATCGAAACAAGCCACGTAGATATGTGAGGATTTTTCAAAGGAAGGCATAACAATAATTTATGATGGTTCTAGCTTAATGAGAAGCATTGAAATCGAAGAAAAGAAGAGGGGCAATAAAGACAAATAAAGAATGATTGAAAAAGAAAAATGAAATTAAATGACTTTTAGCTGTTTTGTATGGGTTGAAAACAGTTTCCTAGTTCAAAAATGACTACTTGAAATAGGTAAAACATCGATCTCGATTATGGTTTTCCCAAATAAATCGTGTTCAAACTTCCCATCTTTA
>CAZLNG010000298.1:0-3208 GCA_964560735.1 uncultured Methanosarcinales archaeon
GCAGCTTTGATTGCATCTCCATTTCCTATAACCAGCAACTTTGGAATGGTGACAGTTATTGATATTGTGCTTGTCCTCATTGCAACCTTCACAGTATTTCCACCCCTAATTATAGTACTGGATTCATGGAGGGAAAAGAAAAGAGGAACACAGGTGTTAGATCGAAAAGCAAATAATATTCAGGGGGCTGATCTCTAATGAATAAACCCCAGAGTTACAGACAAAAGAAATTAGTACCAACATTTGTTTTAATTGCAGTTCTCCTTTCAGTCCTCTTAATAACTGCTGTGTCTCCTGCTCTCGGGAGTGACAGTACCGGAGATTTCCTTATTCCGGGCACCGGTTACTCCGTGGACTATTATAGAAGCTATGGGGGACCAGACATTCAGGCCTCTGTAAGAGGCGATCCGGAGTTCGAGAGGGGAGAAGTCGCAGATATCCAGGTAATGCTTGCCAATAAAGGCATAATTTCGGGTATGAAGCGTCTGAATGTAAATCAGAACCTTATCCCTGATTCTAAAGAGGAGTTAATTGCTCAGGCCGAGATGAGTGCAGAACAAGGTTGCACAACAGCCAAAGGTGTCAAAGCTAACCTAATCTCGGGATCTGATCACATCCATGTCGAATCCACGACAACTCCCCAGATAGTAGATGAACTTGATACCGGATATATCCATCCTATCAAATTCACTATCCGTATTGACGACGATACTCCCGCAGGAGATTATGAACTCAAGCTTCCTGTAACTTATCAATACCAGAACAATGTCCGAACGATTACTTCAAATGCCGTAGATATCGGACTAACCTCTGATAGTGTAGCATTCACCCAGCAATATGTTACAAAAAATGTTACTCTTCCTCTGCATATATCGGTTAAAAAAGAGCCAAAGTTTGAGGTAAGTAATGTCTCTGGCAGTCTGAAGCAGGGTTCGACAGGTTTGATTAATGTTACTTATACTAATCGTGGAGAGACTTCAGCCGAAGATGCTCAGGCCAAGATTGTTGTCATGAAACCTCTGAGCACCAGCAAGTCAACTGTCAGGCTTGGGACAATCGGCCCTGGAGAAAGTCAGACAGCATCATTCAATATCCTGGCTGAATCCGACGCGGTAGCGAAAAATTACAGTGTTGATAGTGAAGTTAAGTACATTAACGATGAGGGGAAAACCAAGTTTTCCGAAAATATGAAAGTCGGATTACCATTTGAAAAATCCGAATCAAGATTCAGTACAACTATGATAATTGGTTTATTACTAGCTCTTGTCCTTATCTACCAGATTATAAAGGTGCTCCGGAACAGAAAAAATTACAGTAAAAATGAGTTAGGTGATGAGAATGATTAAAATAAGAAGTATCTCTGCAGTTGCAACTCTTCTTATGTTATTGCTTGCAACAGCGCCTGTACAGGCAGAGTTACCCAAAAATTTTGATTTCGGTAACAATTTCTATACCGTTTACGGAGGGCCAAATTTAGAAGCCACTCCAATTGGAGATAATGAGTATTCCAGGGGAGATACTGTTACCCTGAATGTAGGACTTATGAACAAAGGAGTGGTTGAGGGCTTCGAATCCGAAAAAGATGCTGACACTCAAGTTGATACAGTGCTCCAGCAAGCGGAAATGAAATACGAATCCCAGGCCGTAACAGCTGTTGGTATTCTTGCAACCCTTACATCTGATAACCCTAATATAAAGATCAAATCCGGTGCTCAGGAAGCTGGTACCCTTCAGCAAGGAAAACAAAGCCAGTCTCCAGCACAGTTCACTCTCGAAATTAGTAAAAATGCTCCTGCAGGCACGTATCCTTTGAACCTGAATCTTTCATACCAGTACCAGAGTAATACTCAGGTTAGTGGGGATGAATATGATGCTACTACAGGTCTTGTAACTAACCAGGGTGTAGGTGTTTGGTATCAGAATAAAACTCAGAATCAGACAATAATGGTCACTGTCAAAAAAGAACCTTATTTTGAGGTTACAAATGTAACAGGTGACCTGTACCCTGATAAAGGGGGAATGCTCTACGTGACTTATAAAAACACAGGTGAAGAACCTGCAAAGGATGCAACTGTAAGAGTAAGTGCCAGCGATCCATTCAGTACAACCGATGATCAGGCATTCCTTGGCACTTTACAACCTGGAGATAGTGCAGTTGCAGCTTTTGACATGGCTGTAGACAGTACTGCAACGCCGAAACCCTATTCTTTGGATAGTGAAATTCTCTATGAGGATACTGAAGGACACAATCAGGTTTCCGACAGTGTTAAAATCAACACTGAAGTCCTGGCTTCCGAAAGTAAACTTCCAGGATTTGAATTTGGAGCAGGTATTTCATTTGTGGCTCTTGCTACCTGCTTTATTATGTTCAGAAAAAAGAAAGAGGACTGAGATTGAAGAGCTAAGAAAGCTAATTATAAACTTAGTATTAAAGTAGCCTTTTTAAAAGGCTACAACTTTTTTTGGGTCATTGAATTAATTTTTCTGCCAAATGAGTACTTTACAATAAGGCAAATGGAGGATATAGTATGAAAAGCGAGTTTTTCCGGAATATAGTTATTGCGACAGACGGGTCCGAGAATAGCGAACGAGCTATTTCTTATGGCATTGAAATTGCAAAAATCAGTGGATCCAGGGTTTATGGTCTTCATGTAATAGACACATTTTCTCTTTCTGAAAGCTGGACTGCCGGCAGAGAATCACTATATGAGATCCTGAAGAGGGAAGGGGAAGAGGCGATCTTTAAAGTGAAAGAGTGCGGAGAGGCCTCAGGTGTAGAGGTAAAAGAAGTTCTTTTAGAAGGGCACCCAAGTAATGAGATTATCGATTTCGCCGAGAAAAATAATATTGACCTGATAATAATGGGCACTCTCGGAAAAACTGGACTCGATAGGTTTCTAATGGGAAGCGTTGCAGAGAAAGTAATAAGAAACTCAAGAGTTCCGGTTCTTGTTGTCAAGAATAAAGAACAAAGTTGAAACTCTTTACTAACTGGAAGCCTTTTAGAAAAAATCAGGGTTCTGGACGAAAAGGTATAAACTGAATACAAAAGGTATTCATTGCATTGGCATAAGTTAAGAAGACGAAGAATACTAAAAATCCAAAACATATTCTAAAATTATAAACTGCAACCCGGATAGAGTAATGATAGAAAATATAATTTCAGTCTATGTATTGGAAAATGTATGCTTCTGTCAAATTGAGTTAT
>CAZLNG010000299.1:0-3201 GCA_964560735.1 uncultured Methanosarcinales archaeon
TTGCTTTGTAATGTTCTAATGTGGCTCTGTTAATAATAATTTTGCAATTTAAGGTAGATAATCTCATCCACAATCTAAAATTTTATTTTTAAGACTGTGCTTTTGGCAACTTTTAAAATATTAGATTTAGGAAGTTAACTCTTTACTCTCAAACTTGGCATGATAATTTTGAAATGTGCTTTCGAAAAATATACTTTCATCCATAACACAACACACGCCAACTAATCGGTAAAAAAGAAGATAAAAAAAGTATTAAGAAGAAGGTATTGCTCAACATGAGCAACATTCTTCTTCAAATTGTTGGGCTTCGAATACTTGATCCACCATCTCACTGGATGGAACGGTACGAGAGAGAATTAAGCCTGCTTGATATGAAGTACCTGCATAGTTCGCATAATTCTTCTCTGGCAGTTTCAGGGTCTCATTTTTCTTGCGGTATTGATACACAGTGTCCTTTGTTGGGTTGCCATCATCATCTTCTCCGGTAGAGAATATAAGACAGCACTCCTTAAGCGTATTAAGGGCTGTATCAAGGTGTTTCTGGCTGCCTCCGAAGGCTATCAACAGATCCTTTCTGGTCATCAGAGACTGCTCTTTCATGATTGCATTAATTTGTGCGATGTCACCTTTGTTATTGTCTCCACCACCATTATCTGAGCCTGAAAGTAGGGATTCTGCAACCTTCAATGCGTGCGGTAAATACATGCGGTCAAACATCTTGAGAGCAAATTTCATCGTGGATGGCGTGACGATCAGTTGCTTTATCCTGACACCCTTAATTAACTCCATGTCGAAGTTTAAGAGCTTATCAATGTAGTCATCAAGGTCAACGTCTTTGAAGGTCTCATCTATCCGGAGTTCCCCGGTGAAGTCTTTATTTGGGTTCGACACGATATAATATGGAATATTGCCGATTTCTAATAACATTGCCAGCTTATAGGCATTTTCCATAAACCTAGACCTCATTTTCATGATGAAAAGATTGTCTTGATAATGATTCTGCGACCTAATTTCCCAGTTCTTGATGAGGGTAAATGTCTTCGGAGCAAAGTTGACCTCAATCTTATCATCACCAAGCAGTGTATCAATGATCTTTCCAGCTTTTACAAGCGCTTCGCGCTTTTCATTGTTTCTTTTACTAGCTATAATAGAGCTTGAGTTCTCTACTACATCGAAGATGTTTTCAACGATATCATTGTCATCTTCCTCTGTTTCATCTGGTATTTCGAGTTTATAGTCTGGATTCAGGATCATGAACCTTGGGAGGAGACCACGAACAATCATACTTACAGAAAGCACCTTTGCAAGATCGTCAGAAACTGTTGCTCCGTTAATGGAAAAGAACGGGTCTCTTACATTGTAGACCTTCGTATCATTGGAGCTACCACCTGCATTACCCTTGGAGACAGACATGCAGGAATATAGCTTACAGAGTAATTCTACCATACCAAGCATGAATTGCTTATTCGTGCCGGAGAAGAAACCACCTATTTCATCGTCCCACATGTTTTTCCATGAGTTCGGATATCTTGAAATGTCTGCCGGCTCTTCTTTAGCTTTGGTTTCACAACATTTCTTGACATATTCGAGGTCACTTTCCATTTTCACGGCTTCGCTCTGTAACTTGTTTACTGCGTTTTCTGCATCTTTGAGTTTTATTTCCAATACTGAAGCGATGATGCTTTTAAGTTCCCTATCTCTTCCGGTCTCCCTTTCATATATTGGCTTTTTGTGCTGCACAGATGCCTGCTTCTTTTCGTTTATAATGAGTTGTGAAACCCATCTATGTGTAAATGCATTGTAGCGTGTTGTAAGGGATATATTGTTATTCTCACCGAAAGATGTTGAGATTTCAATCTCCTCTTTCACTTCTTTTATTAGCTCTTCAATTGATTCTTCATCGAGCTCTTCAATCATTTCTCCTTTATGTGCGTCGCATTTTTTCTCTCTTCCACCAGTGACTTCATCGGCTAAGATCTCTTTCAGGGCTTCTGGAGAACTACCATCCACAAATATACCCTCCTTCATGATCTGCTCTACAATACCCATTGCAGATTTTAGTGGAATTGTTTTTCCGGCTGCTGTCAAAGCAAGAACAAGCAAAAATACATTGCAGAACAATGGGTCTTTAAATAAATCACCGTCAATGCCTTCTGTGTAAGCACATACTCGCTTCAGAACTATTGCAGATAAGGATGCAAGACCGTTTTGGTAGGCAATTTCCGGATAGATCCTTGGAGTGATAATGTAATCCATGAACTGCCGGATATAATTATAATTCGGGAGACCAAGCAAGCCTTCTGCGTCAAGTTTCAGAAGGGGTTTTTCCTCCTGGACTTCTCCCCTGTCTATTTGTTCCAGTCCATACTGATCGTAAAGTACATCGAGAACGATATTACATTTATCGTTAAAGGATGTATCATCAGTACAAGCGTTGTTGACAAAAGTCCGATAGAATGCTGTATCGACTGCGTCCTTTTCGAACTTTGTTAGTTTTGCGATCAAATTCAATTCTGCTTTAGCCTCATTAGAGAGACTGGAAAATAATTCTTTTTTACTTATCATTTACATCAGTCCTTATGCGGATGACGTAAACTGATTCAACGTCAGAAATGCCGAAAACCTTATAAGTTCAAAAACCAATAACCACATTGGACAAACTGTGAATTGGTTTTGGGATCTTCACGCTTATCTTGTTGGATTCGGTATTTTCAAAACTCAGAATCAATTTACATCTTTTATTTTCTTCTTTCTGCTTCTTTGTTTCATCTGTTTAGAACATTACATTATTGCATATGTCTCTGCGTTTCGCATCTATGGTATCAATATTGGGACTTGTACATTATTCAGTGCTTAACATTCAATCACCTGTTTAATAGTGCTTTCTTCCTTCTGCATACTCACTTTCCGGCAATCCAAGACATTCCATGCACATTGCCTCGATTATCAGGCTTCTTGAGTAATCTCCACGAGCCCTCTCAATTTCTGATGCAATTTTTGGGCTCATTGAGACTGTGAATCTTACTTTTTCTTCCGTCATTTATTCACCTGCAAAGTTACTAGTTTGGAATTAATATAAAAGCCTTGAGATGTTAACAAAATATGAATCTCCTAAAAAATCGACATCTTGCGCTCTGTATATTATGGATATCGCGATACGGTATGAACGCTAAAATATTACTAATGTTATGGACAAAAAGA
>CAZLNG010000300.1:0-3174 GCA_964560735.1 uncultured Methanosarcinales archaeon
CATTTGCCAAATCATCAATATTAAAAGATTCCTTCTTAAATCGTTTTAATTCATTTATCAGAGGTTCTTTTATATCTAGTAAGTTTATCTCCAAAAATGCTTTATCATCCATTTTATTTGGAGCGTCAATATCTGTGTAAAAACGATATATAATTCCGTTTGTTAAGATTCCAATTTTTGCTTCACTTACACTAAAATATCTAAACAGTTGAGAAGCATATTCTTTATCCAGATCAGCATCAATATTTTTGCACTCGATTAATATTATTGGTTTACCATCTTGAAAAATAGCGTAATCAACCTTCTCTCCTTTTTTTGTACCATAATCAGTTGTATATTCAGGAACAACCTCTGAAGGATCAAAAACATTGTATCCCAATATATTTAAAAGAGGCATTACAAGGGCATTTTTTGTGGCTTCTTCAGTTTTTATACTTTCAGATAGTTTTGGAATTTTTGCAGCTAACACTTTTATCTGATCTATGAAATCCATTATTTCCTACTCCTTCATGAAAATTCATCAAAACCTGAAAGTATCATAACATCCTTATAGATATATTTGCTGTTTTATGCATATCTTATCATAATTTCCAATGTAGTCTTTTAGCTCTCTGTGGATTAAACTGTTCTCTCTTTCATAAAGTTTGGTATAACTAAAACTAACCAACAACTACTTTAAACATTTAGAAAATCAATTATCTGGAGCTTTCAAAACATCAATATTTGAATCTATCTGAATCAAGTACAGCTGTTTACTAACAGAAGCAGTAGTTTCTGATGCAGGTTCCATGCAGAGCATGGAGACTCTTATGCATGTTAAAAGGTGTTTTTCTCTGTCCAGTTATCCTTTAAATTACTGAACATCATTTTAACATTAAACTGATTTTTATATTGACTGTTTGCTTATATTAATAAATGATAAGGTGCAATAATATATCGGGGTGAATTATTGTGTCAACAAGCATTAAAATAGCGGGTATTGTCTTAGCAACAGCAGGGCTTGCTTATGCTGTAAAACAGATTATGCATAAGAGGGAAGCGCGCTCTGTCTGGCATAAAGTAAAAGTAGAAGAAAAAGAAGAAAAAGGAGAAGGTATAAAAAGAACCGGCTCAAGATATGGTTCCAATCCGATAAAATACTAAATCGAATATTAAATTACTTTTACTTTTTTTAAGAATCTATAAAATTAGGCATTTAAACTCGAAACTTATTGAATTCTCTATTGTTTTCAGCTTTTTCTGTCCTTTTCAGCTTTTTCTGTCCTTTTCAATTTTTTCTGTCCTTTTCATCTTGTTTGTCCTTCTCGACAGCTTTCAAGACATCAATATTTGAAGTTGTCTGAATCAAATAGAACTGCTTGCTCACAGAGGCAGTAGCCTTTGATGCGGTTTCCATGCAGAGCATAAGAATTCTTACTGCATCCTGAAAGGTGCTTTTCTTTGTCCAGTTGTCCTTAAAACATTTATTAGCTACCTGTTTGGTAAAATCGTTTCCAAAGACAATGAAGTTGCTTCCTTTTGCATGCGAAGTTAAGGTTATTTCTGTATTTCTGAGCTCGGCAATTGCATAATTTCCGGCTGAGGCGTAGAGCCTTCTCTTTTTAACTATCCCGTCTTCAACTGAGGATACTTCTCCTATCAGGATGCCTTCCCTCTCGTAAATCTTGCTCTTGCAGTCCGTGACTGCTATTTTTACTCCACATTCTTCAGCTTCTTTTAAGAGCTCATCATCCGTAACTATTGAGCCACAGTAAAGCTCTTTTTCCAGTTTTTCCCTGTCGGGCTTATCTCCTTCAAAAGTTATTTCTCGCATATCTCCGGCCATTACTGCGCCGTTTTTTCCGATAAAAGCTATAACAAGGCTCATTATTCAGTCATCCTTAAGATTTGACACATTTCTCACTTTTCACAGTGGGTTCTGGATTTCAGGCAGTACTTCAGTCTTAGAATAATTAATGAATCTGTAAGAAGGATTGAAGCTCTATCAAATAAATACTTATCAATTATAATCAGCATTAATTTGAACAATAACTCCATTTTAATTTTGCAACAATCAACTCCATTTTAATTTTGCAACAATCAACTCTATTCAATCTTACCAGATTTTTTTCCAAAAAGCCAAAATATAACAAATGCGATAATAAGGGAAGGATAAATATTTTTCAGCTGGGGGTGGTTATATTGGCTGATCAGAGAAGAATCAGAAAAATTATAAAGAGCATGCCGACTGTTGAAGGAGCAGGAGTACACCTTAAGCGGGCTTTCGGATTTCATCATGTGCGCGAGCTTGATCCTTTTTTGCTTTTAGATGAGTTTCACTCGGGGAACCCGAAAGACTACGAGGATGGATTTCCCTGGCATCCGCACCGCGGGATTGAGACTATTACGTATGTTCTTGAGGGGGAGATCAGGCATGAGGATAGTTTGGGAAATAAAGGCCTGATAGAGCCCGGAGATGTGCAGTGGATGACTGCAGGAAGCGGGATTATTCATCAGGAAATGCCTGTGGGAGATGAAAACGGGCATTTGTGGGGGTTTCAGCTCTGGGCAAACCTGCCTGCTTCGCACAAGATGATGAGACCCCGATATCAGGAAATCAAAAGCAGCAAAACACCTGAACTTCTGATGGGAAAAGGCCTGAAAGTGAGAATTATTTGTGGAGACATGAACGGGGTCGAGGGACCTGTTCGGGAAATTGTAACCGATCCGGAATATCTGGATGTCACAGTGCCTGCGCATGAAAAGTTTTCACATATCACCATGCCGGATTATACTGTATTTGCATATGTAATAGACGGAAAAGGGCATTTCGACGATAGGGAAGATCCATGTGCCCCGGAAATAGAAGGAAGCAGGTATCTTGATCCTGCCGAAGACTGCGCAATAGGGCCTGAATTTCTGGTTCTTTACGGAGAAGGAGATTCTATAGAGGTAATTGCTGGAGATAAAGGTGTAAGGTTCCTTCTTATTTCCGGAAAACCTATCGGTGAGCCAGTTGCCTGGTATGGGCCAGTTGTTATGAACACGCAGGAAGAATTAAAGAAGGCTTTTGAAGAATACAGGCAGGGTACATTTATCAAACAATAATAAAGTTTTAAGTCCCGAGAAGCCAGATAAGCATACATTAAGCTAAAATTGCCAGAAGACAGCACGGAGCTTTTTTCAATTTCCTCT
>CAZLNG010000301.1:0-3173 GCA_964560735.1 uncultured Methanosarcinales archaeon
TATCAGGGCGTTACTATGCAATGGATAGAGATAAGCGCTGGGACAGGGCAAAGCTAGCCTACGATGCCCTTACCAGGGGAGTAGCCCTATACAAAGCTTCAAATGCTGAAATCGCAGTTTCCAAAGCCTACAGCAGAGGAGAGACTGATGAGTTTGTAAAACCAACTGTAATTACTAACCCTGAAGGAAAGCCCATTGCAACAATACAGGATAATGATTCTGTGATCTTTTTTAATTTTAGACCAGATAGGGCACGGCAGCTAACGTGGGCTTTCGTAGAAGATAACTTCGATGGTTTTGTAAGAGAAAAGCGCCCAAAGGTTTATTTTGTCTGCATGGCCCAGTACGACGAAACACTTGATTTGCCTGTTGCTTTTCCTCCTGAAAAGCTGGAAAATGTACTTGGAGAGGTACTGAGCAAGCATGGATTTACTCAGCTCCGCATTGCTGAAACTGAAAAATATGCCCATGTAACCTATTTCCTTAACGGTGGAAATGAAAAGCGCTATAAAGGGGAAGATCGCTGCCTTATTCCCTCCCCAAAGATTCCTACCTACGACCTGAAACCTGAAATGAGTGCATACAAAATTACGGATGAGGTTATTAGGAGAATAAAGTCAGATAAGTATGATGTTATTTTCTTGAACTTTGCAAACATGGATATGGTCGGACACACTGGAGTTTTTGAAGCTGCAGTGAAGGCAGTAGAAGCTGTAGATATATGTGTGGGCAGAATTATTGAGGCTTTAAGAGAAAAAAGAGGAATAGCAATTATAACTGCAGATCACGGAAATGCGGAACAGATGATAAACCTGAAGACTGGAGAGCCATTTACTGCACACACTTCAAATCCAGTGAAATGCATCTACTTCGGAAATAATGAGGTAAAAGCCCTTGTGAATGGAAAATTGTGTGACATTGCGCCGACAGTTCTCGAACTTCTTGGAGTTCAGAAGCCTGAGGAAATGACGGGAAAATCGCTTCTTGTAAAAGAGTGACTAAGGATAGAAAAAGTGCCTTAAGCTTATACCTTTTATTGCTTCCGATTAATCTTTGCAATATTCTACTTTTTGAGTAGGTAAGTTATTTACCTCCTAATTTTTTGACGAGACTGCTAAAACAAGTGTATTCCATATCCGGGATATTCTTAAGATCTTCAATTATGATTTTAGTGGCCCCGTGCTTTATGGCTTGCTGAATAAGTTCCTGCTTCGTTAAAGGAAAGTTCAAGTTTGCTAAGACAATCCTAACTTCAACATAACTTGCTTGCATTTAATTTTCTGCCCCACTTGCCTGATTTTATTGATGCACAAATTAGCTCAAGGCTTATGCAATCCAAATTATAAAAATGAAAGTCGAACTTTCAAAAAACGATTAGTTGATGAAAGTTCTGCACAAAGTTGCTATTTGGTATCTATAGTAGTAAATATTCGGTGAAATTAATATATAATTATCGATAGCTTAAATTTAATCACTAAAATATATTGGTTGAAATTGAAATATAAAAGAGCAGTCGTTTCAATCTAGAAATATTAATTTGAAATAACGCAGAATGAAGCAGAAAAAGAAGCAAAACAATTTAAAGATCTAATTAACGGATCTAATATCAAAAGTCTTCTATTGCTACATTATTTTGAACTAGTTACTATCCTTGAGAGTACTTGAAATCTGTTTGCGTCACTAGTATGTTATGCTATCTGAGCTCAAAATTTTACTCTTTTGTAAAAAATCTTCTTTATCGTCTCAGCCGTAAGAATATATAAGCCTATTATAGCTCCAATAACTAAAATAACCGATATTGGGAGAGGTTTGAAGCCGAAAGGAACTGCAAAAGGAGTCCATGGGAAAAGAAGCGTGACGACTCCTATAAGCAGAGTAGCTGTCAGCAGATATTTTCCTGGCCTGCTTCTGAAGAAAGGCTTCCTGCTTCTAACCACCAGAACTATCATGGAGGCTGAAATAACGGATTCCGTAAACCAGCCGGTTCTGAATTGCTCTACCATGCCTGGCAATATCAGAAGCAGAACACCAAAAGTCATGTAGTCGAATACCGAACTGGTAATGCCAAATGCTATCATAAATTTGCGGATAAAAGCTATACTCCAGCGATGCGGCTTTTCAATCATTTCCTTATCAACGGTATCTGTGGCTATAGTCATTTCCGGAAAATCTGTCAATAAATTGGTTAACAGAATCTGTGTGGGCAGCAGGGGCAGGAATGGCAAAAAGAGGGATGCTCCTGCCATGCTGAACATATTCCCGAAATTGGCACTGGTAGCCATGAAGACATATTTCAGAGTGTTGGCAAAAGTTTTTCTTCCTCCTTTTATACCTTCGATAAGCGCATCAAGGCTTTTCTCCAGGAGCACAATATCTGCTGCTTCTTTGGCAACATCTGCGGCACTGTCAACTGAGATTCCGACATCTGCTGCATGAAGGGCAGAAGCATCATTTATACCATCTCCAAGATATCCAACAACGTTTCCACTCTTCTTAAACGCGAGAATGATATGCTCTTTCTGGCTCGGCTCTACCTCAGCAAAAATATCAGTATCGTTTACTTTTCTTATCAGAGCCTCGTAACTCATCAGAGCAATTTCGCTTCCGGTCAGAATCTGAGAATCCTTAAGCCCGACCTCTCGACCGATACTGGCAGCAACAAACTTATTATCTCCGGTAATAATTTTTAGAGATATTCCAAGATTTTCCATATTTTCTATAGTTTTTACAACGCCTTGCTTTGGCGGATCAGAAAAGAGCAAGAATCCGAGAAAAATCATCCCTGTTTCGTTCTCTTTTCTGATAGTGTCCTGCTGTTTTATCTCCTTATACGCAACTCCAAGCGTTCGAAAACCTTTTTTGCTGAACTCCTCAAATTGTTGATCAATTTGTTCCTTAACCCTGGAAATCTCAACGGTTTTTCCGGATTCAGCCTCTACTAAGGAACAAACTTCGAGAATATTCGGAACCGCACCTTTGGTAATCATCAGGTTAACATTATCTTTTGAAACAAGGATGCTTAACCGTCTACGTATAAAATCATAAGGTACTTCATCCAATCTCCTGTAATCTGACAGGTCGGATTTGTTTCGTGCCAGAATTGCCCGATCAATAGGGTTTTCAAAGCCTTTCTGATAATGAGAATTGAGGCTGGCATAAAGAAGGATTTTTTC
>CAZLNG010000302.1:0-3171 GCA_964560735.1 uncultured Methanosarcinales archaeon
ATACTATTTTTAGAATTGTACGGAATTCAGGCTTTATAATAGTTCCGTAACAACATAGAGTCAGATATCTCAAATAGCAGATTCATCGATTTCCGCAAAGTTAGGGAAAGACTAGAGAAGATTACCAGAATTTGATACAAAAATTTTTGAGTAATTTTGAGGAGACCAGGACAGAAGAGAAAAAGTGTCTGAAGTTAAAAAAGATGCCGGAAAAATAATTATCTTGCAGAATTTCAGTTTTTCTATCATGTTTCAATCAAGCTGGTATTCCAAAACTTCCTTGCTGAGGAAATAACCAAGAACTGTTCTTATCAACACGACCGTACCTAGCAAGAGCAGCTCTTCTTGAGATGGATTAACCACTGTTTCAAGGACATCGGCTGCAATGAAAAACTCAAGACCGAAGACAATTTTGTTTGTAAGTTCTTTTCTTACCCGCTGATAGCTGTAAGATTTCTTCAAAACTTCAATGAGAATAATCCCCAACATTGATCTGAGGCCACCATAGATTATGAGAAGAGAGCCTACAATATTGAACAAAGAAGAGAATACCTCGATCAATAGACCTTCAAAATACTGAAATACCCTTTTACCACCCCTTCAAAAGTCGAAATTAAAATCTTGAAAAAGCCCCGAAAATGTATATAACATTAATAGTTCCCAGATAAATATTCTTTCCGTATCTGATCTTCAAATGTGATTTCAGGGCTCAATCTGATTTATGTAAACTTTTTCGAGTAAGATGGAACTGTTTTTTACGAAAACATAATATGAAAAGCTAATACATTGATCTCAAAGAAAAAATAAGAAGCAAAAGGATTAGAAGCTCAATCAAAGTTGCAGTAGCGAATCCTGCAGCAGGCTGCGAGGTTCGAGGGAAATGAAAACATAGATCATGAGCCTATTTTAGATTTTTTAGAGCTTGAATAAAAAATTCTAGACTATGCCATATTTTTCTTTTAGTCAAACTGGTATTCCCTTACTTCCTTACTCAAGAAATAGCCTAGAATTGTCCTGATCAGCACAACCGTACCCAGTACTGTAAGATCCTGTAGATTAGGGTTCCTCAGGGTTCCAAGAATAGCGACTACGATATAAAACTCAAGTCCAAAAAGAATCCTGTTTGTAAGTTCCTTTCTTATTTTTTCGAGCTCCTGAGGCCTTCGTAGTATTTCAGAGAGCAAAATCATAATTGTTGCCCGTAATCCTCCGTAAATTATAATAATTGTTCCTATTGCTTCGAAGATCCATCCAAAATATTGCAAAAAACTGTCAAATAATTCTGAAAGCATCTTTACTCCTTCAAAAATTATATTCAGGGACTCGCTATGCAGGGACTCGCGTAAATTTTCAATCGAAATGATACTCTTTGACTTCTTTACTCAGGAAGTAACCAAGAACTGTTCTGATTACTACAATAGTTCCGACAAATATCAGGTCATTTACTGTAGGATTTCTTACCGTTCCGAGTATATCGCCAACTATCAACAGCTCAAGAGTAAAAAGTATCTTGTTTGTAAATTCTTTCCTTATATTTTCATATCTGTAAGGCCTTTTGAAAGCTTCCAAGAGCAGAATTTCAGTTGCAGCTTTTAATCCCGCATATACTATCAGAAGTGCACTCACAATCTCGAAGAATCTCGTAAATATCTCCAAAATCATGTCAGAAGATCCCAGTTCCATTACCAACCTTCCAAAATCCCAGTCTCAAAAGAAAGAATAAAAAAGGCATTAGCTTTCACAAGACATTAGCTTACACCTTAAATTAAATTGGTATTAATTAAATTAGTTATTTGGTGATCTAAGCTTCGTTAACTCAATGTCTGTAGAAGTTCAGGACGAACTTTCGCTTCCTGTAGTGCTATTTGTTTCATCAAGAGCTTCACGCATCTTACCTGCAAGTTCCGTGGCATCACCAGTTGCCCAGCAGTGAACATAGAAAAGGCGTGGCTGCTCTGTTAGCATGTGACTGTGAAGGGCTGTGACCTCGATACCGTTATCTGTCAGAACTCTTAATACAGGTTCCACTTCATTTGCTTCCAATGCAAACTCACCTATAATCATGGCATTTCCGCTACCCAGAGGCTGGAAGTTTATCATGGTTGAAACATCCATAGTAGGGGAAAGCAAATATCCATTCATTCTTATTTTATCGGCTCTTGGTATATCGTAGTTGTAGTCCCCTCCTTCGGCCGAACCTTTGTCGCCTATAATCTGATCCAGTTCAGTGGTATTAATTCCCTTACTATGAAACTTCTTATTTTCGCTAGTTGAAGACGAGTCGCCGTTGACATAATCTGTGATATTTCGTATCTTCTTAGCCATCTCTACAGGATCGCCATAACCGTGTATGTGTATCCACATTACATTCGGTGACAGGTGAAGCAAGTGATTATGTAGTGCCGTTACCTGGAGTCCTGACTGAAGAACCATTGCTGTTATTTTACCTGCCTCATTTTCCGTAACCCCTATTTCACCAACCATCATTGCCTTATTTCCCGCTCTCATGAAATCGAAATCATGAGAACGCTCAGAAGCCTGATTCAATGATATGTTATTAAGTGTTACATTCAAAGTCATTGGTATGGTGAACTTTATGGCTCCATCAGGACTAATCTCGCCTTTTTCGCCCATAGCTTTTTCCACAGGCACCCAGTAATCAATATTGATATTTTGGTCACTAGAAGACTTTTCTTCAGCTCTTTGTGAAGTATTTACAGCGATTTCCCCAATCATCGCCACACACAGTAGTAAAGCGAGAAATCCACTGACAAATTTGATACCCTTTTCAAGCATTCCATTTACCCCCACCAATGGTAATATATTAGAAGTATTATTTAAATAAATGATATATAATTTAAGAGATAAAAATAATTATTAAAATTTTGTGTCGAATAATGACGATTTCAGTTTTCTCGAAACAACTGCTAAGAAACCTGGACAAAATCACTTATAGCCTGAAAGAATTCTGAAGAAATAAATGAAATTAGGATAAATAAAACTAGATAAAAGATCTGGGGAACAAGATTAAAATTTAGATAAAAAGTCCTGCTCTGTTGAAAAAACCAGAGCAGAAAAAATTAAGTATAAAAAGGAAGTACAAAATTTACTTCTTCTGAACAACCTCTTGCTGTAAGGCCTTGATTTCTCCATGTTCTATTCCATATGTTT
>CAZLNG010000303.1:0-3151 GCA_964560735.1 uncultured Methanosarcinales archaeon
AACTTAAACTGAACTTCAGTATAAAATAAGCTATATCAAGTTTATTGATTTGGATACTATTGGAAAACGTAGTGGAAAGGTATAGTCATCTAAAGATGGTTAGTCAGAGAGGGACCCCTTTATTTCTAGTGGAAGTGCTTTTAGAGAATACTGAAAGTGATTTTTCTGCATGAAATAGCAATAAACTCTGTTTTGAACAAAAATATTACTCTACAAATTGGAGAAGAATTTTTGAGGAAATTTTTCTTTTTTATTATTTTCATAACAACGTATATATACTATTAATTTCATAAAACAACAACATTATTTTGTTCTAAATAAAATAAAGTCTCTTTTTATTTTGTTGTCCACAATCCAAGAAACACTTCAGTGGAAATCACAGGGTCCGGGGGGTATATAAACCTTCCAATGGAAATAAAGGGGTCTCACCCTCAAACATCAGGTAAAACTCACTTCTATTTCTATTTCTATTTCATTTTTATTTCTTAAATTTTTATATTATCTAGGGTTTACTTTTATTTTTTATTTATTCTTTTGTTTATCATAAATCTAGAAAATAAAATACTTAGAAGTTTATTTAGATTAAATCTGCGTACGTCTTATTGAGAAAACGTACACCAAATTTAAAGTCAAAAACTGAAACTATTGTATAAAATATGTCTATTTTATATCAAATTTTTTTATACTTTTAATTCTAGTAATCAATTCGAGAATAATTATAATTTCTTCCATCTGAAAAGGAGGCTTTTAACTACACCTTCATTGGTGCTGGAATATGGAATCTTTTCTTTTTATTTTAATTTTATTTTATTATGTCTATTGATCTTTATTTCTTCAATGGGTATTTAAATTAAAATATACTTCCAATGGAAATGAAGGGGTCTTAACCATAACTATTAATACCGTGTACTTCCATTGCATCTACTGCAAACATAGCTCAAAATTAAAGGTTTATATATCAAATTTCAATAAAAATTTGGATAAAGATGACCTGGAATATAGATTTCATGAAGACCTGAGAATTGCTTTTACTTGGGCGACTTATCCATCGTTTTACCAGTAGTTGAAAGAGTAATATTTTCAGACATTAATTTTCGAATATTACTTTCAGGCATTAACTTTAAGAAATATGCATTACCTATCCCATTTTCTTTGTGGCTTGGGACCATACTTTATAATAGTAGATTTTCTACTCTGTCCCCCACGCTAATATTCATCTGGAAATTTCAGTAATCATGAGAAGTTGTTAACTATTGTAAAAACTATTGATAATTATTAGAAAAATTTAGGATGCAAGCAACGTCTAAAAAACTTAAGTCCTGAAGAAATCAAGCTCAAAAAGTTAATCTCCACAATCACAGTAAGTTTAAAATTACAACTGTAGGAAAGCCTGTAATTAAAGCTGGAAACTTTAATTGCATAACCCTATAAAAATTAACTTACTAAAAATACCTTGAACGGCTCTAACTATAATAAAATTTATAAATTTATAAGGGAAAAACGTGTTACATTGTCGATTTGCTGTATAAATTAATCAAATGTATTAAAAACGAATATATTGTTATCAGTATCAGTTAAAGTGAATATACTGTGTTAGTTGAAGTGAATGTATTGTTGTTTATATTAGTTTATTAAATTTATCTTAACTGTCGTGCTCCATAGCGTTCTTGAAATCATCAATTTTTATAGAGGGTCATTCATGATAAAAGCTCAATCATTAGACGGCTTATTCGAAAAATTACTTGACGGTAAATCAATTTTTAAAAACAAAGAAGTTCTTCGGCCTTCCTATACACCTGACCTGTTGCTACATCGGAACGAGCAGATTAACAGTCTTGCAACAATCCTGGTTTCCGCACTCAGGGGAGAGACTCCTTCTAATGTACTGATTTACGGTAAAACAGGAACAGGAAAAACTGCAGTAACCCGGTATGTTGGAAAGGAACTCGAAAGGGTTAGTGAAGACAAGTCACTCTTCTGCTCTGTTGTCTATATTAATTGCGAAGTTATAGATACGCAATACCGGCTCCTTGCAAATCTTGCCAGACACTTTGAAGAGGAAGTTCCTATGACCGGGTGGCCCACTGACCAGGTCTTTATGAAATTCAAAGAGGCTATTGATTCCAGAGAGCAGGTTATTATTATAATTCTGGACGAGATTGACAAGCTTATCAAGAAAGGTGATGATGTTCTCTACAACCTCTCAAGAATCAATACAGATCTTCGAAAAGCTAAGGTCAGTATGATTGGAGTTTCAAATGACCTTAAATTTACTGAATTTCTGGATCCAAGGGTCAAAAGTTCTCTGGGTGAAGAAGAGCTAATTTTTCCTCCTTATGATGCCGAGCAGATCAGTGACATCCTGAAGCAAAGGGCAAGAATGGCCTATAACGATGGCGTACTGGGTGAAATGGTAATTCCTTTATGTGCAGCGTTTGCAGCCCAGGAACATGGTGACGCCCGCCGTGCCCTTGACCTTCTGCGTGTATCAGGAGAAATTGCAGAAAGGGAAAACCAGCCTCAGGTTCTTGAAGAGCATGTCAGACGTGCTCAAGAAAAGATTGAAATTGACCGTGTAGTAGAAGTAGTAAGGACCCTTCCCACCCAATCCAAACTCGTGCTCTACAGTATTATACTACTGCGGAGTCGGGGAAGAGAAGGAAAGAATGTCACAACTGGAGAAATGTACAATGTCTACCGCCAGCTCTGCCACCACATTGACGTGGATATCCTTACCCAGCGCAGGGTTACAGATCTGATGTCTGAACTTGATATGCTGGGCATAGTCAATGCAGTAGTGGTAAGTAAAGGCCGTTACGGCAGGACAAAGGAAATTTCCCTGAGCGTTCCAGTAGAAAACACCCGCAAGGTACTTCTTGAGGATTACAGACTCAAACCTCTTGTCGATTTTAAGGCATCAGTTTTCAACAAGATGTTTTCATGAGGGTTCAATCCCTCTCATTCTATTATTTCTATATTTTCCTCACTTTTTGTTTTTTCCTCTTCATTTTTCTCCTTCCTTCAGTTTTTTCCTCACTCTTCCTCTCTTGTTTTAGTTTTCCTCTTCTTTTCTTTCTTTTCTTTAGTTTTTCCTTTTCTTTTCTTTCTTTTCTTTAGTTTTCCTCTTCTTTTCTTTCTTTTCTTTAGTTTT
>CAZLNG010000304.1:0-3145 GCA_964560735.1 uncultured Methanosarcinales archaeon
CGGGAAAATACACCGTTACTTTAACGGTAAAGAATGCTGCGGGAAGCAACACGGCAACGGCGTCTAATTATATAAATGTTGAAGCAGCTACGAAAGCTCCAAATGCTGATTTTTCCGCTTCTGCGATTTCAGGATATGCCCCTCTGAAAGTCACATTTACTGACAAAAGTACTGGATCACCATCAGCATGGAAATGGAGTTTTGGAGACGGCTCTGCTCTTGTAACTCAATATAATCCAACGTATACCTATACAAAACCCGGAACTTATACAGTGAAAGAGACCGTTAGTAATGCAGCAGGCAAAGACACAGAAATAAAAACAAATTACATAACAGTAAACGCTGCTCCTGTAAAACCAGTTGCTGCATTTACTGCGTCTCCTGTATCAGGAAAAGCGTCTTTGAAAGTCCAATTCACTGATAAAAGTACCAACAGCCCAACTTCCTGGAAGTGGAGCTTTGGAGATGGAACCTACTCTACATCCAAGAGTCCTTCTCACGCTTATAGTAAAGCAGGAAAATACACTGTCAGCCTAACTGCAAAGAATGCTGCTGGAAGCAGTACAAAAACTATGTCCGGATATATCGTAGTAAAATAAATAGAGTAAAGCAGCTTTTAGTGAAACATTAGCGAAATAGCGTTTTTTCGCTAATGTAGACTTATTTTAAGCCTTTTTTAGAGTCACAAAAGCTAAATTAACCAATTACTCGAAAATATCTTATTTTTGAGCCCAAGAGCCTCCAAATCATTTTGGCAGAACTTTATTTAGCTTCTTCCTACGGAGTCTATGACCCGCAAAGAAAAGAGTTCTATGAAGATTAGAACGAAAAATATTCTCCAGAGAACAGATGGAAGAGAAGAAAAGTAGGCAAGACAAAATGAATGAAAGGAGCTAAAAAGGTGCTAACGCAGATTAATTCTGCGAAGCCTCTGCGCGCTGTTTTTCAAGTGCGTGTGCGAGTAGATATTCAAATTCAGCAGAGTCTAGAAAGTCTGCTCCGTATATTGATTCGATGTTTGTCATGTTCTATCAAGATATCTATATGTAAGACTAATCTATTTAATATTATCCCCTATATTCTAAATGTTCTATATAGATAAGCCATTTTCATATAGACACTGCAAGGTAAAACACATCACAGAGTATTGTTTATGCTTCACTTCATTTTTCAGTGCTCCTTCAGAGCTTACTGAATTTTGTATTTTTTATACATAATACCTTAGTCATTCCTATTTAGACACTTAAAATAAGGTTCCTTGCCTGCTGCTTTTAATTGGTTCAATAACTTCAGGATAATCGTTTATGGGATTTCTCGCTTTAGCTCCAACTTGCCATTCTTCCAATTTGTCATCAGGAAAGGGCTTCAATAATGGACGAAGCTGACTCGCTTCAACAATTTCAGGATTCAACCACACTTCTTCGTCTTCTTTTTCTAAAATAACAGGCATCCTATCATGATATTTGGCAACAACTTCATTTGGTGTTGTAGTAATGATGGTGTAGCTGTGGATTTCTTTCCCGTTGTTTTTGTCTTTCCAAACGTCATACAGCCCAGCAAAGGAAAAAATAGAGTTGTCTTTCATCTTGAAGTAATGCCAGGGAAAAGGTTGTTTTGCAAAATTAATCTTATCCGGCTCATAGAATCCGGTAGCAGGGATAAGACAGCGTTTTCTAACAAACGAGTGACGGAATGTAGGTAACGTATCAACTGTTTCAGCCTTAGCGTTTATCGTTTTGTACTTATATTGTTCATTAGTGGCAAAGTGAGGTATTAGTCCCCAAACCATTAACTCAATTTCCTTATTTCCTTGATTAACGATAACAGGATTTGATTGTCCTGGTCTGATGTTCCACCTTGGTTTAAAATTATCTAAAAAATTTACAATATCATATCTGTCAATGAGATTTTGTATGTTTCGTACTGAAAGCCCATACGCTCCACACATGGCACTAACCTCTATCTATACAATAAGTGCTTATGTAAGATATACTTTTAAGGCAGTCTCTTAGTGGGATAGTAAGTCTATTAAATTAATACTTTCACATAGCTTCCTCAAGCCTTTTAATATTTTCAACTAATTTTGCTTTGATGCTCGCACTCAATCCTCATTCAAATAGCTCAGAAAGGCAGATTGTTCTCCATGTAGATATGGATTCGTTTTTTGCATCAGTAGAAGTTAGAGAGCATCCTGAACTTAAAGGTCTACCCGTTGTAGTGGGCTCAGACCCGAAGGAAGGGAAAGGGAGAGGGGTGGTTTGTACTTGTTCATATGAAGCAAGGAAATACGGGATACACTCTGCAATGCCAGTTTCACAGGCATATAAGCTCTGTCCGGAAGCTGCTTTTATGCCTGTTAACATGAAACTCTATGCTCAGGTTTCCGCGAACGTAATGGAAATAATGAAAGGTTTTAGCGAGAAATTCCAGCAGTATAGCGTAGATGAAGCTTTTCTAGTACCAGGGCCCCAAATAAGGAACTTTGAAGAAGCTGCCATGATTGCACTCAGGATAAAGGATGAGATTCATAAACAGGAGATGATTACCTGTTCTGTAGGGGTCGCACCAAATAAATTAGTAGCAAAGGTAGCTTCAAAGTTTCAGAAACCAGATGGGTTGACCGTCATAAGACCTGAAGATGTACAAAACTTTCTTTATCCTCTTGAAGTCTCAAAAATCCCTGGAATAGGTCAAAAAACAACAGAAGCTCTTAAACTGATGGGGATAAACAAAGTGGAAGAGCTCGCAAACTGCGATATCCAAAGGCTTACTGAAAGGTTCGGGAAAATGGGCTTCTGGTTGAAACAAGCGGCATATGGTCTGGACTTCAGTGAAGTAAAAGAGTGTGAAGAAGCGATAAAGTCAATCAGCCGGAGCGGAACATTTGCGGAAGATACGAATGATCCTGTAAAGATTTCTGGCTTTCTTGAATTGCTTGCTGAGAGCGTTCATAGAGCTCTCATTAAAGACAGATTCCTTTTCAAAGTCATAACCATTAAAGTTCGCTATGATGATTTTTCCACATATACACGCTCAAAGACTGTTCCTGTCTGGACTTCAGATATATTCGTCATTAAAAGGACAACTATGCAGCTCCTTGCTGAGTTTATGGGAAGGCAAAAAATTAGATTAGTAGGTGTAGGGG
>CAZLNG010000305.1:0-3127 GCA_964560735.1 uncultured Methanosarcinales archaeon
TGTTTCCTTATTTTACCTATCTCTGCTCCCTGATTATTAATTTCAACGCTAAAAGAATTTTTTCCGTGCCTTCTATGTACAATACAAGGTAGATTTTCTTTCGCACCTCTAATTATGGTCCTCTGTTCAGGAATACACTTCGCTTTGCTTTTTCTGCTTTAAGAACTCCGGTTTCCGATTCATACATCATTCCGGTGAGGAAATTCATAAATCGATAGACATCTGAGAAATTTGTCACAAGGCCAAGTGACACGCGTATGCTTGACATTTTAGTTTTTACAGCAAAACAGGCGTCCTGATCTTTGCAATCCGAGCCATAAGGATGTTGGCTGGAAGATTCCGGATCCTCAAAGCATGAGGCCATATCATTTCTGGTAATATTATGGCTTATTTCACCGTCTCCAGGGTTGCAGAAGCAACCTGTTCTTAAAGAGATGCCTGCTTTATTTGCTGCCTCCTGAACTATCTGGCAATCTAAAAATGTTCCATCTGCATAACAGAGATTAAAGGCAATTGTTCCTCCGCGCCTTTCAAGCCTTGATGGACCGTGAATCTTTACCACATCCAGCCCATTGGGGTATTTCAAAACCTTCATCTTATCAAGCAGCCAGCCTGTAAGGCATTTAACTCTTTTGTGAATGACATCTACACCAATGCTTTCTATGTGATTCAGTCCTATTTCCAGAGCAGGTATGCTGAGATAGTTAATAGTACCGTCTTCAAAGGCTTCAAAGGCTTCAGGACCCTTGTGCAGGCAATACCAGTCTTCTTGCTGGACGGAAACCATGCTTATTGTACCTCCGGAAAACCAGGGCTTCTTCAGTTTATTCAAAGTAGTTTTTCGGGCAAGAAGACAACCGAGTCCTGTAGGATACCCAAAAATTTTGTAAAATGAAATTGGAACAAAATCAGGATGCCACTGGCTAAGGTCCAGGATATTGGTTGGTACGAAGGCAGCACAATCCAGCAAGACATCCCAGCCTTTTTTTTGGGCTTTCTCAACCCATTCCAGGGGATGCTGTACTCCCGAAAAATTGGATTGGGCAGGGTAGGCAAACAGGTTGTTACCTCCCGGCCTAGCCTGATCAAGACAGATATCCAGCTTTTCTTCATCCACCCTTAACTCAGGAGGTTTTACGGGAACATAGCTTACTGAAGCTCCCTTATTCCCGGCAAAAACTCTAATGCCGTTGACTGAGTTATGATCATCTACCATCAGCACATAGCGATCTCCTGATTGAAACGGATAAGCTTCTCCCACAAGCCTGAGAGCACCTGTAGCATTGGGAGTAAAAATAACCACATACTCATCAGGAGATGCATTGAAAAAGCTCAGTATTTTGCTTCTTGCGCGATCTACAAGTTTTGTCATAGCCATTGAAGTCGGATTGTCTGAATGGGGAT
This sequence comes from uncultured Methanosarcinales archaeon, assembly GCA_964560735.1. Lineage (GTDB taxonomy): Archaea > Halobacteriota > Methanosarcinia > Methanosarcinales > Methanosarcinaceae > Methanosarcina. Next base: position 1,405 of record CAZLNG010000305.1, read on the forward strand.
TTCCAAAAACGTTACATCGGAGCAGTTCCATGTGTTTCATGAGCTGACTATTCGCATACAATCCTCCACCTGTATAATCCAGATATATCTGATCATGCCAATCCAGTCTTGCATACTCAAGTTTCCTCAGCTCATCGAGAACTTGGGTTGTTTCAAATTCTGGATAGTTTTTCTTGAATTCCTCAAAGGAGATATTCATTTTTTCCGAACTGAAGTCAGGAGTAATTTCAGAATATTTATTTGGTAAACACATACTTCAACCTCCAGAATTTCACAATCAGGAGCGGCCCTTTTTGAATGACCTCATAACTGAAATCGGACAAGTAATTGATCTAGTGCTTCGATTCCAAATAAATTCCTTATTTAAAAGGAAATTCATGATTGACGGATTGATTCAAAAGTCAAGTTTTGTGAACATGCTTCAGAATCACAGTACTAGTGTCATGGCAATTTAATTATTAGGCATTAATACTTAGACAATGCCTCATCAGTAGTCCCTTTCTTAATTATAAGGACTCAGAACTAAATTTCCTAGACACTAGTAGCCGGTTGGCTATTTTCTCAACTATTACCTATGAAATTATATCTGGCACTATATGCACCAACACGATACTTTTTAGACTCATCTAAATTTTCCAGATTTACTTTCCTCGAAATCATAATTTAAACCCTTCAGATGAGGTTACAAAATACTCTACCTTTGACAGCTTATTTTGAAAAACAAAGAAAAAAGAAGCTGTTAGACACAGAGTCCAAGCTTCTAATTAATGGCCTTACTTATTTTAGCATCGGGCTCGTAGTAAAGGAATTCAACACTCTCTATCTTACTAATTCATTCTACTACATATTTCCGAACCTCGTTCTCCTCGCCGGAAGGATAAGAACGTTTTGTTAGTTCCATAAATGGTCATGCACTGCTTTTGGTTCAAAAGAGTCGTCGGATATTTCCATTTCTGACATGTACATCTTGCTCCTGAACATTTCTCCCAAAGCTCTTTTGCTGTATTGATCATTCAGAAGTACATTTCTAAGAAACCGATATTTGATCTTCTTGAATCTGAAGAGATGAATCAATCCTAAATTAATTTTGAAGTTCTTCATGGATAATAATTCACCTGACACGTTATCTAATTGAGCAAACAGCATTTTTTAATTTCTTAGAGAACAATTTACATATTTGCTGTTTTTATTTCGATGAGCTTATCCCAAAACTAATGTTTATTCGACATCAATAAGATTTTGAAAACCATTTTCCATACCATAAGATTAATTGTTATTTCAAATTCCAGATCTAGGGACACAAATTTGATTTTTGGGATAGGCTCCGATATTAATTCTGTAATTTTTTTGGGTAATAACTTTCGGAAGAGCTTATTTGATATTACTTACAATCGAATCATGAAAACAAGCGCATAAGAGCTTATTCAAAATTACATATTTAAGATATTTTAACGTTTTATACGGCTGATTCACGCTCAAATGCGTAAATATATTAACAATAGTGGGTAGAGTATAAAATACTTCCGACTATTTATAAATTTATTGAAAGTATATATGGAAGTTATTAATCAGGAATATAAAACACCATCAAGAAACTATAATTAAACAGTAGAGGGTTTTAACTTATGGTTTTCAGTTCAATGATATAAGTCATGCATAAGATCTTCAATCAAGGAAAAAATGTCATACGGCAGAGTTATAAATAAATATTCAGAATCAGGTA
>CAZLNG010000306.1:0-3104 GCA_964560735.1 uncultured Methanosarcinales archaeon
AATTTTGACAGCCTCATCAAATAATAAATGCTAAATATATGTTACTTCAATAAAAAAATGGAGATTATTGTATTGGTTTCGTCCACAATTATCCTTGTTTTCTGTCTGGTCGCTTTTGCAGCCATTCACAGCCTTATGGCAAGCTTGCCCTTCAAGCGCCTCCTCATCCGGTTTTTAGGCCCCAGGGCAGATACATTGTATATGCCAGTATTCAGCCTTATTGCAGTGCTGACTCTATTGCCACTTGGCTATCTGCTCTACAAAAATCCAGGACCAGTTCTCTATGTAGTTTCCTCTCCCTGGCGCTTGCTGATGGTTGGTGGACAGTTAATTGCCGCAATCGTTGCCCCCAGAGCTTTGCTGGATGCACCCCGCAGATTCAGGATACGTTCCCAGCTATCTGCACCAGAGACTGCTGAAGCGGGTTCTCTTAATATCCGGGGCGTTTACCGATGGGTAAGGGATCCATTTCTGCTCTCAGGGCTGGTCATAATCTGGCTCACTCCCTTTATGACTGTCAATCTGCTTGTCATATACCTTCTGACCACTGTATACCTGTATCTGGGGTCCCTTCACTGGGAAACAAGGCTGGTGGCACAATTTGGTGACGAATACCGCGAGTATCAAAGAAGGGTTCACAGGATAATTCCCAATTTTGGGGGATATAATTAAAGAAATTCATAAAGAGTTCTGCATTAAAGAGCTTCATAAAGACCTCTGATTGATTGCCTTGATTTTTTTCCGAGCAGCCTGTCTCCTTAGTTTGTATATATTTTGCGAGCCTTTTTCCTGCAATATCCCTGGAACCCCGCCAGCCATCTTCTATTTCGCTAATAAGTTCATCATAGTAATTTCTTTTTTATTTTATGGAACTAATCCTTTAAATAAGAAATTTAGAAATAAAGGATACAGTTCCGGTTTTCCCTCTCAGAAACAAGCAAGTTCGATAATTAATATTTAATCTTAAATATAATTGGCACTTAATTTTATGTTGACACCGGAAACCCATAAAACATATTTAAGTAAAATAGCAGGTGAGGAGACTTTATGATAAAATCAGGGGGGTCTTTTCTATATAAGGGAAAACGCAGTTTTATCGGGGCTGTTATCTTACACAGGGGACTACCTTACATGGTCACTGTTTCTCATATATTTCTCCGTGGGGAAGGGGATCACTTAATAGTTGATGGAATGGAGCTCACAGTTACGAAAGTTTTAAAAGATTTTGATTTAGCTTTGATAGAGCTTCCTCCTGCCTCAAAATTTGAAATTACCGAACTCGGACGCGCAGCTGAACTGGAGAAAGCCGTAATTGTTAGCGATATCCGTGTTATCAGATGCAGGGTGGTTAATTCTGGAGCGTCATTGCTTTTTCTGGGTTTCCAGTGCAATAATATTCCGGTGCCGGGTGATAGTGGTTCTCCTATCCTGCAGGAGGAAAAAGTGATAGGGATCATTTCTTCGATAACAATGGACACCTGTATGGGAATTGCAATATCATCGAATATTCTCCTCAGCCTTGCAGAATCAAGAAAATAGAAGAAAAACATGTGTCACAGAAACAACTTCTTTAAAGAAGCAAAGCTCTTTTACTTCTTTTAATATTCCCCAATAATCTGAAGCACGATTTTCCTTATCTTTTCAGTCCTGTCAAAGTTTATGTATAAAATCTTCTACCGTGTTCCAAGTGTAAGTCTTTTTTCAACAAAAGGAACTGTAAGATCTGGGCCGAAGAGCATTGCTTTTAAATGGGATCCCCCGTTGTAATCGCCCCAGGTTTAGTTATGCGGTAATAGTTGAGCTTATTCCAAAACCGATATTAATTCTATATCAATAAAATCTTAAAATTATTTTCATGGTCAGAAACTCTATTGGACAGTGTAACATAAGTTCTGTAAAATCACAAATCTCAAGAAGTTATTAGGTAGAAAATTCCACATCGAAAGGTCAATTTTCCCATAATACACAAAAACTTGACTTCAAATTTACAGCAAATTAGGCACACTGCCCTCTATTTGATTCTCTACAATTCGAACGTAGAAGGAATAATTTTTAGTTTTGGATCAGCTTTTATGCAACATCTAAGATGATTCTGTTGGAAAATCGCTATACTTAGTATTCGAAGTTGTGCATGAAATTCGTTAACGATGCCAGAGGAATATGAATTAAATTTTTGCTTATGAGGGAAATCTAAACCTCATTTTTCTTTTCATTATTGAAATTTCATTGTAGCATATGAATAAAATCGGAAAACTTCTAAAAACCCGATAATTTCCAGAAACCTGCTAGTGTCACGTCAATCTTCTAGTGTCACGTCAATCTTAAAGGATTTAATATCCTGAATATTAGTAATCGATTTTATAAGAAATTTTACTGTTGACTCGACACTGGTTATTCTCGAATTATTGCTCTCTAATCAATCTTATCATTGTTTTTTACTCTGATAATAAATATATATGCAGATAAGTTATATTGTTCTCAATTGTAAAATCTCAAAAAATGATGGTATCTATGGAAACTCCGTGTCAGAAGATTGTGTGGGATCTGGTTCCTGCAATCCGGGCCAGTCTTGCAATCGAACTTGTAAATAAAGGACAGTCGCAGGCAGCCTCCGCAAAGTTGCTAGGGATTGCCCCATCGGCGGTTTCTCAGTATATTTCGGGAAAAAGAGGGTACAGGGTCGAGTTTCAGGGTGAAACGAAAGAATTAATCGAAAAACTTGCGCAGGACCTGATTGACAATAAAGTCGATGATTTTGTAGTAAAAATGTGTGAGATCTGCGTGAGTGCAAGAGGAATTGAGAGCAAGTGCAACACCGCCGGATGCCGTCCTGAAAAATCGGACAATAACAGGACAGAATCTGAAAAATAAAAATTTTTAAAACACTATTCGCGTTGCTTAATTATTGTCCTCTCATATCTCTCAGGACTTACGCGGTTGAACTGAAAAACCAACGGCGTTAAACTTTCAATCATCTAAACTATAGCTTTTATAGCAATGTCTATTGATTTTGAAATTCAAGAGCGTAAGTCCTAATCTGTTATTTTGGAGTTGTTTTACAGAGACATCTCGATAACTATATATCTAAGATATTTCAAATTCAC
>CAZLNG010000307.1:0-3101 GCA_964560735.1 uncultured Methanosarcinales archaeon
CACTTTCCTTATCCCCATGGAGGGGCTTCTCAAATTGCTTTCTCCGTGCCACTTCAATCAGGAAATAGTAAATAGTTTATGGGATTTAAAGGCAACTGAAAAAGAAGAATGCAGACTTTCTGATTTTAACCCCTGTTTATCGGACCCTGCTCACAAATTCGACATGCCTGGAGATTAGATACACCTGCTTTTTATATACCCAATATTTTAAAAAAGAAAAAGAGATTTTTAAGAAAAAGTAGATGCTGAATTTACTTCTTCCACTTCTCTATCTGTTCTTCACGCCACTTCTCAATCGCTCTCCATACTGGCAAAGGATCAATGCCATGAACTTTGACATATTCATCTCGCATGTACTCATTCATATTGCCGTCTACAAACCGCAACGTAGCCTGATCCGGCATCAGCCTCGCTCCTGTTGGTATTGCTGCAGGATTTAAGCAAACTTCTGCACAGTAGCGCCATTCCTCTCCACCGCCTGTTGATTCTATCCTGAATGGTTTTCCACAGTTTGGACAGACCCCAATCATTGTCTTATCATCTTTCTTATCCATAATTTTCCCCCAATGGATGAGATAAAAATGCCAATTCTTTTAATACTACTACTGCGATTCCTAAGTAGATTCATAAAAATTGACTTTTTGATATATCCACCGATCACGAATTTACCAATAAATAAGGAATTTATTTTGGAATCGAAGCACTACATATACTTATTTTCACTCCTTTTTATATATTTCTTCTTATACCCTCCTTATGTCTATAGTCCTAACCTTTAGTTTAGTTTTATGGATCTTAATAGTAATTTTTACGAGTCCGAGCCGCATAACAGTGCATGAATTCAAAGTGAACATTAATAGGTCTCCTCTCACAACTTCTATTCATTAATTATTTTTTCCGGAGGAATCAGGCATATCAATTACAGATGAACATGCAGGAAATGATAACAAGAACTAAAGATTACACTATCGTTATCCTGAAGGCTACGCCGAAAATAAAAGAGCATGGGGCTGAAAAATAATATGGAAGCATGGTAGGAAGAATTTTTTCCTCAGAGAAGAAGGAAAACTGTTAATTTTCTGCCCTGTGAATGACGGGACTGAAATTAGAGGAATCGGGATTTTCAGTACAAGCGAAGAAGAAACAAAAAGAATAATGGACAAAGACCCTGCTGTGAAAGCAGACATCTTTGTCTATGAAATTCATCCCTGCAGAGCTTTCCCGGAGATATGCTGCCTGAATAATCCGGATTAATCTGTCTGAATAATCTGGATTCAGACTAGAGGAAATAATTCATTTTTCAAGGGATCATATCTCTGATGTCTATATAAAATGGGCTGAAGGCTGGAAGTTTTCCTTTAAGTGATCTGGCAAATATGCTCCAGGTTTCGACCTGAGGTTTAAACTTTTTAACCAATGCAAAAAAATCATCTTCTGGATCTGTTACAGCCGTCAGATAATCCTGTTTTCTATCAATAGAGAGGTTGTTTAGATATTTAAGGAGTGCCAGCATAGCACCAGGCTGTTTTTTATCGAATGCATCGTCAGCAATATAAAGAAACTTGAAATGTTCCCCTTCCGCTGTGATTTTTGGTACTTTTGTAATATGGCCCAGGGCTTCAAAAACGGATTTCATTATTTTCATCGCTGCCGGCTCTCTGGCATAGTACAAGTCAGCCAGTTTGGAGCTATCCCATAATCCGGCACATGCCACAATTTTATTTTCTTTGTCTCTGACCACCCAGAAATTATCTGATCCATATGAAGGAATGAATCTCAAACGCCCCTCAAAAGTTTTATCTGTAAAGGGCATGAAATGCACAAAGTTCGAGTTATATTCATTAATAAGGCTGACTGCATCATCAATATCTTTTTTATCAAGAGGTTTTATTGAATAATTTGACCCTTCAGCCGATTTTTTATAAGTAGGCATTGCTGGGAATTTGAGATCTTTCACCTTAGAATATCCCAGCCTGCCAAAGAGAGATTGAGAAGCTTTATTTGGCTCATATATGTAACAATAAGTATAACTTGATTTCATTTCCTGAGCCATTTTCTCTGCTTCTTTCACGAGTGTTGTGGCAACTCCTGCCCTCCGAAAAGCCGGGTGCACCATCACTTCAGTGATGTATGCATATTTTTCTTTTCGTGCCGGATTCTCTTTCACGGTCAAACCGATCCAGCCAGCTATTTTTCCAGCCTCTTCTGCCACAAGCACATTCCAGTTGTCGTACATCTTATAACGGGCAATTATGTCCCTTTTATCCACACCCATTGCACAGTTTTCATTACCCTGCGGACACAGTTTTTCTATTTCAAGCATGCTCTTGTTATCGCCTTCATCAAAAGGTCTGATTGAAATCATAGCCCTTACACTTCCCCTTAATATTCTTCCTGATCCCCCTCACCATTTACGTTTCTTAAATAATTCAACGGAGAAGTTTATTTACTTTTGTCTCAAACTTTTAAACTTTTGACAGATACGCTCCGATACAGTAGACAGACTTAATAAAATAATTAGAAAATTATAAAATAGCACAGGAAAACTCTGGAGATCCAGATTAACAAAAAAAACGCACATGATATTCTTCGAATAACATGCCAGAAGAAAATTAATCTCCATTTTGAGATTAGTTCAAGAGTACCCTATAAACGAAAATAAAAAAGAAAGTAAATATACTTAATAAAGAAAGAGAAAAGGCACCTCAAAGGGTGCTATATTCTACGTTTAGAATCTGAGCTCTTTATCGCTGATAAGCTGCTGGGTCTTCACATCGATAATTTTAATGTTGACAGAACTACCACTAGTGATATTAGTTAAGTTAACATCGTTCTCATCTGCAATATTTAGATTCTTTACGGATCCAACTTCCATTGTTTCGAGATCTTCAGCGTTAATTTTAGTAGAAGTCTCTCCATTGACAGATACCATGACTTTTGTTACTTCATCATCTCCGAAATTAAGCGGGTCTCCACCACTGTGTACCAACTTTACAGATGCGGCACCATCAGTACTAGAATAAGCATTTAATGGTGTAATTTCGAGGTTCGCTTGCGGTGCAGGTGTGGCAGGTCCTTCTCCGAAGACAGATGAACCGATT
>CAZLNG010000308.1:0-3054 GCA_964560735.1 uncultured Methanosarcinales archaeon
AATTTTGATGTGCTTTTTTAAGGGCTTCTTCAGCATGCTTGCGCTTAGTAATGTCCCTTATGATCATGCTCGTCTTTATAGTGGCATTGGCATCTTTAAAGAGGTTTGAAGCGACATCGCAAGCGAAAGTTGATCCATCCTTTCGTCTGCATGTGAGTTCAGCCTTTGATCGACCAGTCAACTCTCTCTCTTCAAGCCAAGCTGCAAGTGCTTCATCTTTGATTACTAGACCCTCTCTTCCAGCGCGTATGATATCATCTTCAGTCATCCCAAATAATTTGCATGCTTGAGAATTTGCTGAAAGAATAGTTCCATCTGGCTTAGTTAGCAAAATTCCGTCTAGGCTGTTTTCATATAAAGATCGGTATCGTTCCTCACTGTCATGCAAAGCTTCCTCTGTCTTCTCACGTGCCTGTTCTTCTCTCTTTCTGTGCAGGACCTGTACAACTGCAGGTGCTATTGCCTCGAGATCTTCCTGCTGCTCTAAGCTATAACCATTTTCACGGTTTGCAACAGCAAGGATGCCAATTATTTTTCCATCTAAGATAAGGGGTACACCAAGAAATGATGTGAGAGGCGGATGGCCTTCTGGCAGGCCAATACTGTCTGGGTGTGAGGATGGATCGTTAGTAAAGAAGCCTTTTCCACTGTCAACAATACGTCCATACAAGCCATGAAGAATAAAATCCCCAGGAGCACGTCGATGTCCTGTCTTGTCATACATAAAGCACTGACTCCATCCCATATCACTAATTGCGATATCATGTAATATGCCGTCAGCGCCCACTTCCCCAACAAAGCCAATTCCTCCACCAGTAACTGCTAGGGCTACAGATAGGCATTTATTTCCCAACTCTTCTTCTGTTTCAGCCTTCACAACGCTTCCAAAGATCAGGTTGATTCCTTGAAGAATGAGGTTGTATCTGTGTCTTTTGTGTTCTTTTTGCTTACACTGAAGAATCTCGACACTTAAAGCTTGATTAGCTCTTTCCAACTCTGAGATCCGTTTCTGCATCTGGATCACAAGTTCATTATCGTTTAAACGGTTAGAAGTCATAATTCCCCAGCTTTGATTCTCAGGATTAAGAAATTTCTTTACTGATTTCAAAAAGGAAAATCTCTTTTTCAGAACAGTATATCTGCCTCTGATATTTTGAGTATATATTATCAGTTTTATATTAATATTGAGGCAATTATTAGTCTAGATGCTATTGGGATACTTTGTATATATCGTTGAGGAATTGTACTAAACAAATCTTTCTGGCAACATTCAAGATACAGCAAAAGTCCAGCATTATGTGTATAGTCCTGATTATTATACTGAAACTGATATTGGTATGTGTGAGTGTAGAAGGTATATTGAATGTACAGTTTTCCTTTAGTTGCTTGCTGCCCAGAACCAGAGATATGATTCAAAAAACTCCTTATGAATAGCCAAACTAGGTCTGGTTTTGGCACAGAATGCGGTTCCAGAATCTGAGGAAAGAATACTGTGACATTGTCATTATTTACTGATTTGAGGGGTCGAATAATTCTTAAAAAAGAAATAGTGAAATGAAGATTTCTTTACTTTTGATTCTTTCTTTTAACTACTTCACTCTTGATATGATTACACCTTTTGTTTTCTGTGCAGGAATATACCAAACAGACAGACAAGACCATAAATAATTCCAAATCCAGGCGCACTTGTAGTCTTTTCAGGAGTGCTTGTGTTCTCTTTGGTTTCGAACTGTTGTTTAACATTTCCTGCAGTGCATCCTTCTTCCTTATCTTTGGATTCAGGCTGTACTTCGACATCTGTTTTCTTTTCTGTTGCTTTACCTGTTATTGCAAATGGTGAGAATCCAGGTGTTTCTGCCTTGAAATACAGGTATTTATCATCTTCACTGAGGAAGACAGCTGGAAGTGCATTCCATTTCTTGTCATTATACCTGTTAATGGTGATTGAAGACTTGCCAATTTTTTTGTCCTGTACCCATGTCTTTTCGACTTTGAAGTTTATGACTGCGTTTTCGAGATTGTCTTCATCGCTTCCATATCCACTGTTTCCAACCCAGATGTTGAGGTAATTATAGACCTCGTCTTCAGGTGTTTCCTTAGTAAGGGTGGATTTGTTTTTCAGCATTTCAACAATGGTAGTTGTCTTGCCGACAGTTTTCTTTGAGTCAAAGTTCAAGGATACAATGGAAGTGGCGTTTTTTGCAAAGTCAAAATTTACGGCTTTTCCACTGGTGATAAAGACCTGACAGAGTTCCTTTACTTTAACATTCTTTGCAGGCTCTGGAGAACCGGCACCACCGCCACTTCCACTGCTGCTACCACCGTTGCTACCACTGCTGCTACTGCTCTTGCTCAATGCATTTATTGTGATCAATTTAGAGGCAGTACTGTTCTCATTGACCACTGTAAGATTCACTGGATAAGTTCCTTCGGAAGTAAACTCGTAGATGAAGCTCGCATTTGTGGAGTCAATAGTTCCATCGTTGCCAATATTCCAGCTCCTTGATTTAATGTTCTGGGAAAGGTCAGTGAACTGAACACAGAGAGGAATATATCCACTGGTAACATTTGCGCCGGGTACGGCTACAGGAAGGTTTGAAGTTACATTTCCATTTCCTGTTACAGTCACAGAAATCATTATAGCTTCTGAGTCAGTGCCGTTTTCATTGCTTGCTGTTAGTTGAGTAGTATAAGTGCCTGTAGTTGAATATACATGAACTGGGTTTTGCTCTGTAGAATCCGTTATTCCATTACTGTCAAAGTCCCAGCTCCATCCAGCTGCATATTGGGATGCATCAGTGAACTGAACGGAAAGAGGGGCAATACCTACTGTAACATTGACACTGAAGTTTGCAATGGGAAAAATCTCTGCAGGTTTCAAAACAGTAATTGTGGAAGATTTTGTTTTTGTACCATTTGCGTTGCTTGCACTAAGCACAGCATTATAGGCTCCTGGTATGGTGTAAACGTGTACTGGGTTTTGCTCTTTTGAGAAAGTTCCATCCCCAAAGTTCCAGTTCCATTCAGTTACTTTTTCTGAATTATCTGTAAATT
>CAZLNG010000309.1:0-3046 GCA_964560735.1 uncultured Methanosarcinales archaeon
TCGAACTTGGACGCAGGTGCCCCACAGATTGGACAGTTCCCATGAGGTTCACCCTCCATAGTATATCCGCAGACACTGCAGACATGGTAGTCAACCTCTTCATTCTGTCCTATTTCATTAAATGCCTTTTCATATAGACTGGCATGAATTCTTTCTACTTTATTTGCCACTTCAAAGCTCCAGAGAGCCCTGTTATCCCCTTCTTTCTTTGCTTCTTCTATAAATTCGGGGTACATTTTCATAAACTCGTACGTTTCGCCTTCAATGGCCTCTTTCAAGTTATCCATTGTAGTTCCAATCCCGCCCATACGCTGGAGATGATTTAAAGCATGGACAGTTTCCGCAGCAGCTGCGGCTCTAAAGAGTTTAGCTATCTGATGATATCCTTCCTGATCAGCTTTCTTCGCAAAGGCCAGGTATGTCCTGTTTGCCATGGATTCGCCAGTAAATGCAGCTTTAAGATTATCTTTAGAACTCATAGATATCTCCCCTTAGTTTGAGATCTTTTTTCACTCTATTTACAGGGTCATGTATATCATTTTAACGCCCATAATGTCTTAAATTAAAATGTCAAGCACCCGCATAGTGGCAGAGATAGTTAGCAATCTTTCTGGGGAATAAAATGTTAAAAAAAGTCTCTTAAACGCTTTCATAAACGTAAAAAGAGTTGAAGCGCCTTAATAATTACCTAACTCTGAAGCATTCATCAATGGGGAAGGGACAGGCAATATCATTCAATTTACATTTACAATATTGCCTGCTAAGTATGCTTTAAAAAAGCCAGTTACACTTTCTTAATTAACATTACTTCTTTGTGTATGAAAGGGCTAGATCAAGAACTTTCTCAAACACTTTTTTATCCTGTAATCCGAGAATTCTTGCCTTAAACCTATCTGTGTCGACTTTACCGTCCTGTTTCATGTAAACGTAGTTCCCATTTTCGATGCCTACAATCACGCAGGTGTCTGGAATAGAGCCTACTCCGAAGTATTCCTCAAGTTTGGGGCTCTTGTCTATATCTATGGACATAATAGTCGCAGTTTTTGCATATTCCGTTGCCAGACTTGAAAGTATGGGCTTCATTTGCTTACATGGGCTGCACCATTCGGCTCCAATCTTTAAGAGTACCGGACCACTCTTCAAAGATGTGTTTATCTGCGAAAGCTGGGTTACCTCTACGACATTTTTCGTACTGTTTTCTGGGTTTGTGGGATTACTCGAGGAGCACTTGTAGTAGATCGTTACCTTTGCAATGCTGTATTTCTTATATTTGTCGACGATTTTGTATGTAAAGCTGTCACTTATGGTTCCGGTCTTAAAAGATGACAATGGATAGTAGCAGACTGAACCGCTGCTTTTCAGGTACACTTTTGCACCTTTTGCAGTTTTGATATATCCTGTGGTAGCTATTTTCAGGCCATTTCCTTTGTCATTGGACAGGACATTACCCCCACATTTCTTGGTCGGGCTCAAATTGATTGTATCGGCATTTGCAACTGGTTTACTAACGCTGTTTGTGGCTGCTGCCCCTGTTACAGACATAACGAAAAGAACTGCCATAAAAATACCCATTAATTTATACACCGAGTTCTGCATTAAATATATCCTCCATAGTGTCCACTGGATCACATATTTTCAAAATCAATACATTTTAAGTCCAGGTGTGACAGGCAATAAAAAATATATTCCTCTGGACTTAACCACTTTTTACAGGATCTACATCCTAATACATTTAGTAAGTCTATGCATTTTTCCTATAATCAGTTTAAATTTAAACAATATGTCCTGTATTCTGTCCTGTTTTTTACTTTTTCAAAAGACGTGGATAGATCAATGCCTTCTCATTGATAAATATTGTAACAATTAACCTCAGATTTTAATTTGAGGTTAAGAGTAAAATCTTAATCCTCAAACACGGAAAAGCCCCCCCATCTCTATGAAAAAGTTACAAAACTAACTAAATAAAAATGAGCTTTTCTTCCATAAAAATTTTTCTCTATTATATATTAGAAACTGTTTTCTTCTTTTCGTTTTGAAAAATCGTTGAAAAAGTAAGGGATGCAGAAATATCCAGGATCTTTACTGATATCAGAGATCACGCAGCAAACAATACAAAAAGCCGATGATGCATAAGAAAGGTATGTTATGATTAAATTAAGACGCATTTTAGACAAACCTCTGAAAAAAGCCTAATGTTAACCGTTATGGAACTGAATTTTAGAAATAAATCTGAAAAGCCTGTTTAATCTACTTTTTAGTGTCTTCTGCTCTTAATAATTGTTTCAATATATTCCATCCATCAGTTTTACAAAGAAATAAATATCGAAATATCCTTATAATTTGTATAAAAATAAAACTCAATAAATTAAAATTCAATAAATACAAAATTAAATGAATATACAATTTAATAAATATAAAATTCAATAAATTGAAATTAAATGAATGATAAGTTGGGGGTAGATATATGGATAAGGATATGGAAGAGCAAGAATACGACAAAAATAGGAAGAGAATGGCTATTTTTCTGTTAATCCTGTGCATAGTGACAATAACAGTTACAGCGTTTGTATATTATTTTACAACATTTCAGACAATTTACATGTTCTAAGATCAGGTCATGATCAGGTATCTATACGAGTTTTAACTGTCCATGTAATTTCTAACTGAAAGATAGGTGAGGATACAGAATTTTCCAAGCAATGTTGGGGACAGTGTAATTATGAACGTTTTTTCTTTTCGTCCTTGACAGGAACGTAATTTCCCCCGGTCAATTTTTCCCACAGAGCATCAGCCTCTGCCTTCTCCGCTTCGGTTAAGGGCGAAGCCTGTCTAAAGATCGTACCTTCTGCGACTGCAATAAACCGCCGTCTGGGGTCACCCGGATGCAGGTCTATGCCTTCTTCATCAGGTTCAGCCATCCGAGGCCACATTTTATCCATAGCCGCCTGATATTCTTCTTCGGTCATGCCTTCCGGATCAATCCATTTAGGATCTATTTCTCTCCTGCGCGCTTTTCGCTCTTCCAGATTCATTTAAAACCCTCCCA
>CAZLNG010000310.1:0-3039 GCA_964560735.1 uncultured Methanosarcinales archaeon
GGGAGAACATACGAGAGAGCTTCGGGCCTCATGTCCTTATCTTTAAGGCCGAAAGCTAATTGAAGGGCTTGTTCCAGAATTTCTTCTTTTTTTTGCTCATTTAGATATGGAACTAGAGATGAGAGAGCCTGTACCTTTTGATAATCAGAGAAAATTACCTCTATCAGCTCAAAGGCCTTTTCAATAATAGTTTCATTTTTTAACCCGTAAAGATGCGGAACAAGCGAGGAAAGTATCTGGAATTTTGTGTCTCCATATTGAAGATGGTGTGAGAAGCAAAAGATATCTTCAATAAGCTTTTCTTTGCCTGAACCTCTCAGGTGAGGAAGAAGTGAGGAAAAAACAAGGGCTCTTTCGTTCTCATCCTGAATATGGGAAGCAGATTCAAGAGCTTTCTCAATAGATGTAGCTTTTTTTGGCGCATCCAGATACAGGACAGTCAGGGAAAGAGCCTGTGACCTTAAATCGCCATATTGAATCCGGGAGGCAAAATCAAGGGCTTCTTCCATGATTTCTCCTTTTTCCGGCCTCTCCAGACGTGAGATTAGCAGTAAAAGAGTCTTTGCCTTTTGAACCTTATCTTGAATCTCATTATTAGTATTTTCAACGTTAGCTTTTGCAAAATCAGTCTTTTTGATATGCCTGATCTCGGCAATTTGCTCAATTCGTAAGTCACTGGGACTCTTTTCGCCTATGACTCCCAGACCAGTAACAGGTTTTTCAGTATCAGGCATTCCGTATCGCTCCGGATCCTGAGGAATACCCTTTCTTGCTACAAAGGCTTCAAGCAGCCCGTTAAATTCGTCAAATACACCGATTTTATCACTCAAAGTTTGTTTTGAAATTTGTTTTGAAATTTGTTTTGAGGTTTGTACTGTAATTTCGGCCGAATTATCCTCGGCTATTATCTTCTGTGCTGTTTTATAGTCCATAAAAGACGAAATTTCTTTAACTAAATCAGGGTTTCTTTCAAGCAATTTTAAAATCTCCTGAATAAAAACGTGCCTTACATCCGTATCCGTGGGTGCAACAATCATATCTCCCGCGGCTTCTTTCAATTCAATACATTCTGTCGAACATAGTTTTTCCCAGAGTTTTCTTTTAGTCTCCCAAACTCCAGACCCCACCTGTTTGCAGGCTTCTTCAGCCGCTTTTTTAGACCCAATAACCAGATAAGGGATAACAGGTTCGATAAAATTTGCTATTTTTTGTGCCAGCTGTTTAATTATTACGTCCTGTTGCCGCATTATTTCAGCCTTCTATTTTAACATCCTCATCAGATATTATAATCCACAATTATATAAGTAATAATTCGGCATGACACAGGTTCATAGTTAAACAATTTTGAATTAGCAAATTAATTCTAATAGCAGAAATAAACAAAAATATAATGCAATAAATACAATGCGATATATTTTTGATCGAAAACCTATCTAATACGCCGGGGTATTTAAACTTTTTGAAAGGTTAGGAAGTGTATGAGAAGTATAAAAATGTAAGAGAATTATAATTAATGAAACTTCAGTTAATAAGAGTGATGTAATGGAACTTATTGAAATAACAGAAAGCGGCACTGCTGCAAAAACCGATCAATGGTCTTACGGATCTGGTTAAAGAGATCATGAGTTCAACAGCTGGACTATATACGGCACAGCAGGATACGTCCCACCATGGACCCGGCTACATTGTACTTGAAGAAAAACAATGGTAGACACATGTGCGTTTAAGTCCCCTCCTGAAAAACAATCGGGTGGAAATTGCATATTTCACATTTTCTGAGTATAAGGGTAGAGTGTCGCTACGCATGGACCAAGCACTTATACGGATAGCATTCTATACAAGGCCTCAGTTGGCAATTGCTGCGCAACCCCCCCTGAAGAAAGTGCATCAAAAACCATACTAAACAAAGCTTGATTTTCACTTAGTTGCTGAACTGGAGAATTCCGAAGATTGTAAAAGTCTGGGAATGGCTACTAAAGAACTCTAGCAGAAACTAAAAATATGTGATGGCTAAATAGTTTCATTAAGAAATAAACGAAAATTAATTTTATGGCAAACATTGTCAGGCCCTAAAACTCCATAATAAAATTTTTAAAAGAAGGAGTTTAATTTATTCCTGCAAAAGGCCACCTACTTCATGGTTGTTGATGTTCCTGCATTCAGAAAAGAAAACTATCCTTATCTCCTGCCTTATAGAACCCCTGATCAAGAGGCTCATTTTTCCAGCTATCCAGCTGTTTATCTAACACAATAGTTGCAATTAATTCTCTGGAAGCTGCTGTAATTCTCGGTTCTACTTTTATAATTTTTACTTCCAACTAAAATCCAGAATCAATACTTATATGAGGAAACCTGCTAGATTGGAATATTGTAAATAAAGGATATTTAGATGGGACGGCGGCAGCAGGTATGGAAAGATTTGTTTGAAATGAGGTATTCAGGTATTTGCATTTGCGGTAGAAGTTGTCTAATTTTACTTGTTTTTTCTGGAATTGGTGGATGAATAAAAGGATTCATCTTGGAAATAACTTATCAAACTCACAGGCGGAAAAGGACGACTGAATCGAAAGACTGGGGTTGATACCCTCAAGTGAAGTCTTTTTGTATTTGTCTGACAGGAGCGAAACATATTCAAATCTTGTGCAGCTGGTCGAAAAAAGGTAGTTCTGTGTCCAGGAGAGTTGTGGAGACTCCTGCTATCATTCGTCCTCAATTCTCTGATAAGTATAAAAGAAATGAGAAGGGAGTTGGAAGAAATGGAGAAGGATAAACAAGAGGAGAAAGGTAAATCTGCAGGAATCTATGGAGTGGAATCAAAAAAGGAAGATTATTCGCAAGACTCGGGCAAAAAGCAGAACGAATGGAATGAGATCCTTAAGATGACAGGGGATAAAGATACAAATGTCAGAAAGCATGCTGTAGATCTCTTATTCCCTACTTTTCAAAATATTGGGGACAAGTCAGGAGTATTTTTCGACCTGGTTAAGCTAACTGAAAGCAAGGATGCCTACCTTCGGGAAAGGGCTGCAGAACTCCTTC
>CAZLNG010000311.1:0-3024 GCA_964560735.1 uncultured Methanosarcinales archaeon
TACAGTTACGTATTTTTGATTAGATAACGACTCTAATATATATTGACAAACTATATTATTAATCAACAAGATGTGCTAAGTTCACATCCCGTAAACCCAAACCCAACAAGTAAACCCAGGCATACCCCCTTGCCTGGGTTCAATTAAACATACAGAATCTTACAATATCCTCTCTCTATGATTCAAATATTCTCTAGCGATTTTTCTATCTTTTTCTTAACAACTCTTCAATATAAGAGTCAAGAAATCTTTCTACCTGCTTAGAATTTTCTTGTCCACAGTAACCAATACAAAGCGTCATCTCTTCCTTGCAAGTACTAACTCCCAACATAAATCCTGGTGAATACATAATAGGACTTGTAATATACCCTTTTACTGTATGTAACCCTCCAAAGCTATATTCATTCAAGACCCCAAAGTTTGATAGCAGTGGATATGTTACGTTGTGTTCTCTACTTCGCGTTCCCAATTCTGTTATCCATTTTTCCATTACAGGATAACCTTGCCTGTACAAGTACTCCAGTCCTTTTGCACTCTCAACGCCGGGATATTCTTCTTTTAGTTTTCTCATAATTATTACAATTCTTTCAAGGGTTCCCTCAAATGTTTCTCCCTGTTTTCTTTCCACTCCAAGATACAGAGCCCCTGAAAGATTGCATATTGCTTCTGCTTTATTATCGGGACAATATCTTCGCAGGTCTACAGACACCTGGATCATCATGGGTACATCATACTTTGTATTGTTTATCTCAAAAAGAGTTCGATAAAGTGCAGTTAGAAGCAGGTCATTTATGGTTACCTTCTTGCCAAGAGCATACTTTTTGATGGCTTCAAATTGCTCTTTGGGTATGTGTCTGATGGAATGCAGTGGTGAACTGCCATCATTTAGGGGGAGCTTCCAAGTTGGTCTCGGAGTTTCCTTTAGTGGGATGCTGTCAAGGTCTTTTATGCTCTCAAAAATTTGACTTTGATCCCTTCTGCCACATAAATTCGGTCGAACTTGATATTTAGGATCAACGCATAGGCTGCTATAAATATCAGATAATAAGGAGACATATTCCTTGAGCCCTCCAGCATCACAAGCCGAGTGATTCACTTTGATGCAAACTGTATCTGAGTCTTTATCTCTGAAAATCTTTGATTTTACAAGAGGGTCAACATTCGCATTCATGGCTTCGTTAATAAACTCCTGTACTTCTTGCTCTGGGAATGATGTTTCAACGACAGAACATATTCTTATATTCTCTAGATCATCTCTGTGTTCCCAATAGGGATTACCATCATTCTCAACAAACCTGGAACCCAATGCAGGTTCTTGGTCTAATGTTAGACGCAATGCATTGAAAAAAGAGCTCTCATCTACTCGTCCATTCAGCTTTAAAACCATGCAAAGTTGCTGGTCTGCTAATACCTTGCCTGCAATATAATTAAATGCATCTTGCGCCGTCACCTTAAATATCTTTGAGATCTCTTTATTATCTTTATTTTGCTCGATAGCGATACACTTCTTGTTCTCCGTTTCAGCTAAAAATAAGGATTTGTCGATGAATACCACCACAAATATTTTACATTTTTATCATTTGAATCAATTAAAATTTTTCAGCTATTTTTTAATAGTAGTGATCAATACTTAGTAAGCATTTTTTTCTTTAACATATGCATCTTGTTTCAAACAGGACTATTGACCCACGATTTGCTCTCAAAATCCTGGAAACAGCTTCCATGTCTTCTTTTTATATTCCTCATATTCAGAACCAAAAGCTGCTTGCAGTGCCTTTTCTTCAACGTGTATACGGTACTGAATTGCTATTAATTTAATAATAAGTACGATAAGAGCTCCAAGCCAAGTTCCAATTGCTATTGGAATTCCTGCAAAAGTAAGTATGCCCCCTGTATAGGACGGATGTCTGATGTACTTGTAAGGGCCCTGAGTTATTAGCTTTGCATTTTCACGAACCTGTACTCGAACAGTAAAGTGCCTTCCGAGAATCCAGATAGACCATTCGCGAAGCACGATACCAAAGAAAATTACGACAAGACCAGCATATTGTAAACTTCCGCTGAAAATTCCAATAAACTTGCTACGGAGCATGAAAGTAATAAAAATTGCTGCCCAGGAGGCTATAACAATAAACCTGTAAGAATCTTTATCTTTACTTGTAGTCTGTGAATTCTTCCTGCTCCACAGTGAATTTACTATTTCACTAAAAATCCACAAACAAAAAAGAATCATGAAAGCAGAAGCTGCAAAATGTGAGGGAAACCAGTTATCAGGAAAGATCAAGCGATGCTTCATTAGTTTAAAAGCAAATAATACCAAAACAGAAACCAAAGCTACAATAGGGATATCATTGAAAATACCATTACTTTGTGTTTCATTCTTGTCGTGCACTTTACTCGTACTTTGTTTTTGCATAGAAATTACTTCCCAGAGGCAGTATTAATAAATCTCCTCTTAGTACTGGACTCAGTCGTTTAAGTAATCTTTTTTATTCCGTTTGTATTTCATGGTAAGAATTTAGAGGATACAATGATTGGAGATTTTCATTGAATGCACAAATCAACATTGCAAATCATTTTCTCTTTTCGTTCAGTTTTTGATTCATCATAGCTTCAAAAATATCCCACTCTTTTTCATCCACCCACATATCAAGTTCAAAATCACTCCACTCATCATCATTCTCGGATTCCTTCTCAGTGTTATCAGATACAGTTTCCCCGCCATAGCGAGCCGAAGGAAATAGACTTCTAAGGTTTGGCATCCCGGCACATTTAACACCGCGTAGGTTAACACGGATTGAGCCGTTGTCATCTCTGATTCTTCCTTCAAGACTAGATGCTTCAGAGAACTCAAGAGTCACTGCACATGGACTTTGCATATTATAAGGTTTTTTAGTGTGCATATCCTTTGTCAGATATGTGATGCCACAGACTGAGAGTTTACCATAGAGAACTATGTTCAAAGCAAGTGTCTAAAGAAGTTTCAAAACAGGAATCTATATATAGTCAACATGTGTATGTTTA
>CAZLNG010000312.1:0-3020 GCA_964560735.1 uncultured Methanosarcinales archaeon
TGCCCGTTCACCATTTGCTTCTTTCAAACAACGTAAATATAGTTGAATGCCTTGAACTCAGTTCAGTAGAAACAGGAACTTACTTCTTCCTGTGCTTGCCTCTGAAAATAGAAGGTTGTGACGGTGCACCGGCAAGAGCTTTATTGATCTCTTATCCTTGACTTTTCTTATTTTTATTATATCGTTGACTTTTACTTTTTCTTCTATCTTTATTTATATTTATGACTTTTACCCTTTGTGACTTTTACCCTTATTAGTACCTCAATTTTACATTTCTTGCCTTTTATCTTTGAAATTTATCCCCCGCATTATCTCTAACAATTATTCTTCAAAAGTGAGACATAGTATATCTTATCCCGTCCTGAGCGACCATTTCAAACAGGAATTCTCCCGAAACAGGGAATTTTATCACTACTCCCCTTTCTTCAAGAGACAAAACAGCTTCATTGTCTTCCCCATTTCCAGCAGGAACCCATACTCCCTTTGAGCTTCTTTCCCCTTTCACGAAATATACAGGCTGCCCTTCAAGAAATACTCTTTCTTTAATTCCATTTTTGTACTGGTGATGTAGCGTAATCCTCCATTTTACCAGATTACTCTTTCCTGCTTCACACCCTTGACTAATGCCAATGAGTCCACAGGCTTTATCCCACCATCCGCAGGAAATAAATTATCAGCATTAATATTATTTGCAAGCGAAATTTGTTTTATATTAATCGCTGCATTGATATCCCGGTCATGCAGTGTGTTGCATACAGGGCAAATCCATTGTCTGTCATACAGGGTAAGAGTGGTATTTTGATAACCGCAGTTGCTACATGTTTTACTTGAAGGTTCAAAACGATCAACCTTCAGAATAGTTTTCCCATACCACAGAGCTTTGTATTCCAATTTTATAGTGAATGAATGCCATGAAGCATCTGAAATGGCCTGCGCAAGTCTGTGATTCTTAACCATACCATTGACGTTTAAAGACTCCACAGCAATTGCTTGGTTCTCGCGTATTAATCTAAAAGATAGTTTATGCTGGAAATCATTTCGTTGGTTCTTTATTTTCTCATAGAGCTTTGCAAGCTTGTATATGGCTTTCTTTCTGTTCTTCGATCCTTTTTGTTTTCGTTCCATTCTCTTGTGTAGAATTTTCAATCTTTCAATGGATTTCTTCAGAAATGAAGGATTATCGATCTTATCACCAGAAGACAAAATTGCAAAATGAGTTACTCCTAAGTCAATACCTATCGTATTTTCTTCACAAAAGGATTGTTTTTCAGGGTAATCTTTTCTATTATCCACAAGGACACTAGCATGATATTTTCCTGTTGATGTCTTTGACACTGTTATACTTTTTGTGATGCCTTGTAATGGTCGATGTATTTTTGTTTTTATGATCCCTATTTTTGGAAGTGAAATTGTGTTTTTTATAATGTTTATTATATAGTTCTGAGGAACCGAAAATGACTGAGAAAGATTTCTCTTTGATTTGAACTTTGGAAAACCAGTATGCTCCTTGAAAAATTTAGAATATGCACTATCCAAGTTTTTCAGTGCTTGTTGCAAACTCTGAGAGTTTACTTCACAAAGCCATTCTTTTTCTTTCTTCAATTGCGTTAGCTGTCCGCACTGTTTTGAGTATGAAAGAGTTTTGTTATTTACATTATAATAGTTAATTCGCTGTTCGATGCCCCAATTATAGATATACCTGCAACAACCAAAATGATTTTCGATGATTTGTATCTGGTCTTTCGTTGGGTATATTCGGTATTTGTAGGCTTTGAACATTGGTAAATAAGAAGCGGTAATCGTATTAAAACTCTTTTATATTTCCAAATCACTAAAAATCGACTCTGTTATATTATTTTTTTATAAAACTCTAATTATTATTATATACATTCACCCGCGATTTTTCAGATATGAAAACTATCGGGAGTCTGATACTACTTTTGTCTATTGCGATGCTTACCATAGTCGGCACTATCACATTTTCAGACACCGTAGGTGAGGTTCAAAAATCTAATAATTCTTTCATCACAGCGCAGGCATCAGGTGGCGAAAGCGCCCTGACTTCAATCCTTACTGTTTTTGGCTACCTTGCTTTGATAGTCGGCTCTATGATTGCTGTTAATTCATTCAGGTGATTACAAAATGTTCGATAAAATTCTAAAATTAGCTCAAGGTTTTGCCCGAAAAATCACGGGCGTAAAGCAACACGAACTCAAAATTCCTAAAATCCGAAAGTGTCGGAGGTGAAGTATGTGCCAAGACGTACATACAGGAATTCGAAAATCAAAAGACAGGCTCTAAGAAGACGGGCAAGTATTAGGAATGTGCAGCGGTATTATGATCCTGAAGAAAATATATATCGCGATAATGGCTTTGCACCTAGTGCCAATACATGCTATGGGAAGGCTTGGGAACTCATAAAATCAAGGACAGTGAGATTGTGAGCCTTATTAGCCATCTTACAGGCTTTCATCAAGAGCCTGAATATAGTGAATACGTTCAAAAAGTCCGGGATGCAAAACAAAAAGAACTGAATGAGAATTCACGTTTCAACAAAATGAAACGCCATTTTCAGAAGGATAACCTTGAGGATGAAGTCGAAGAAATTGCAAATTTCGAAGAACCCCCGGAACTCGAATCATCAGAATCAACACCAAGCATATCCACCACTATAAAAAAGGGAATGTCCAGAACAAAAACAGATGTATTGAATAAAGGGGAGAAAATAAAGGAATATTGGGACTCAATAAATGATGCCCCTGTCGTAACACCTGCGGCTTACATTGCTGTCGAATCAGAAGCTATTTTTGATGAAGAAACCAGAGATAAAATGGATACTGTTCTTAATAAATCGAAGAAAATAGCTCCCATGACTAAGAAAGCTGAAAAGCTTCTCAGTGAAAAACAATCCAGAAAAGCTCACCTGAAGAGTTTAAGGGATTCTGCTTACGAGAAGGCCAGGGCTGAACGCAAAGCCAGAGATCAAGCAGAGGCCGAAAGTAGGGCGATTGAACGAGGCC
>CAZLNG010000313.1:0-2996 GCA_964560735.1 uncultured Methanosarcinales archaeon
CGATGCCTTTTTGAATCAAAAAGGATTTTGATTCAAATATATGCCTTCAAAAATATAATCAAAAAATGAAACTTGATTTTATTTATTTTAATTTGTCTTAATTTGATTGAATTTGCCTCAATTTCTCCAGATTTGTCTTATTTATCTTAGTTTATCTAAACTAAGCTATTGATACAAAACTACTGGTTGAGGCTTATTAATATAGGACTTACGCACTTGAGGTACAAAATCAAATTCATTAGGCTTTATGTTTAAATTAGTGTTTTACACAGTTAAGGGTTTAATGCTATTGATTTCTCAGTTCAACCGCGTAAGTCCTATAATAAATTAAAGAACAAGAATTTTATTATCAAACTTGCTGAAGAAAAGTCACTTGAAAATAATATACTCCCTCAGATCCGATTTCAGAATCCTTTCAATCTCTTTCCAACTGCTGTCTCTGGTTTCGGTAAACATGTACCCGAAGTAGCCGCGTTTTTCATGGTCCGCTTTTCTGAGTTCCAGGGGTTTTTCGAAGTCCGAAAGCAGTTTTTCGTAATCAAAAGCCTTTACGTCCTTCAAATTGAGGTCTTCCGGTTTGCTCAGCATAACAAGGCAGAAGTTCTTTCCTTCTTTGTCTGCAAGAATTTTGTCCCAATCCGGTTCAAGCTGCTCCAGAAAATACCTGTAAGTGTTAATCCCATATGCAAAATATGCAATATCAGTTACGCATAAGCCGGCAAAGCGCATCGGGTTCAGTTCGATTGGCTGGACTCGCCTGTCCTCAGCTATTCGAAGTTCTATGTGAAGGGGAAAATTCCTGAGCCCGGCCAGTTTTCCTATTTCCTTTAAAAGATCTTCAACGGCTTCCCTGTAGGTTTCTATAACCGTTTTCGAAGTAAAATATATCCTGTCACTGACATCGTTTTCGGAAGAAAAGATGTGCTTGAAAATATTGAGGACTACCGGCTTTCCTTCGCTATTGAAATAAGCATCAACCGCAAACTCTTCCCCTTCAATATTTCCCTCGATGATGAAATTCTCCACATTCAGAACCTGCGCAGGATAGAGCTCTTTGATCTCTTCAACCTCAGCCTTTATGGATTTCAGGACAGAATCCCATTCCTCGTTGGTGGAAACCTTATGCACTCCGAGACTGAAGAATCCTACAGCAGGCTTTATAATAAACGGTTTTTCGATTTCCTCAACCCTGATCTCGTCCAGTTCTTCAAATTTAACACCCTTGAAATATAATTCGGGGTAGAGCCTTTCCAGCAGCTCCCTGAACTTGACTTTATTCTTAAAAAGCTCGATTTTCTCAGGCAGCCATGTAAAGCCAAGATTTCCCGAAATCCAGCCAATTGAGTTTTCGGAATTGCAATAAAGTGCACATTCACCCTTCTCTTTTATGAGTTCGATAAACTCAACTTCCTCAAGCAGCTTTAACTCGTTTTCAGTCTTCAGTCCGGCTGCCATTTCGTTTTTTAAAACAGGAATCTGTAACTCCGCAGCAGTATTTATTAGAAATTCGGAGACGTAGGGGTGGTCGAGGATTAACATTTTTCTACCTTTGTTATTGTCTTTCAGTTTGAAACCTGAAGCCAGATAATAAGATAGGTTAGTAATATTTATTGCGGGGATCTGAGTAAAAGCTTTTAAAATCTAACTGAAGCTTGGGAAAATTGAATCCATAAAATCTTCCTATAAATGAGAAATTATAATGGTGTATAGCAGTTAGCTGAAAAACGTGCTTACAAATCCTTGAATTAGGGAAAATATGTCTTCACTATAATGATTTAAAGTAACTGCAAAAATGACACTTCCCACAGATTTGATTGGATGACTCCAGACCCATCTTAATATTCCATCAATTTTACTTACCCTGATCTTTTTGCCATTGTCAGTTTCAGGCTCAACATGTGCATCAGACTCTAAAATCTCTATTTTAGGCGTCTGAGGTTCAAATTGTCCGGTTTCAGTACCTGCATAGGGCATTATTTTGCGCCTGCAAACATCCATTTGCGCAGCTGAATCTTCAATAATTTTCTGGAGCGGGCCTTCTATATTTCCGGCAATTTTCTTCAATTCTTCAACACATTCCTCAAAAGCCCTCTCTTCTTTCCACATGGCGAATTTTTTGTACTTATCAAGGTTCTCGATACAGGCCATTAATTTATAAAGAGACTGTACAAAGGCTTCTCCTTTTTTGCTTCCTTTGTATATTTGCTCGGAAACTATCAACTGCTTTTTCCATTTCTCAGTTTCGTCTTCCAGCCTTGGAACATTTTTCTGCTTAATTACCGCAAGCATGTAGTCAAGCATTTCTGAAAGACACAACATTGAGATGGAACAGGCATTACAGATCTCGTTATCTTTTGGAGAGATTTCGGCTGCCTTCTTGTAAAACCCAGATGCTTCGTATATACCATTCATAATTTCCTTAAATTTTTCAATTTCATAAGGTGGCTGAAGTTCAAGCTTCCTAATTTTCGCTCTTCCTTTAAGCGTATAGCCTTTGGTCAATGAAGTGTTCTTGAAGTTATCTCCAGCCTGTTTTCCCGCTTCAATATACTCATTTCCCGAAGTTTCAGCGTACTCCCCACTCTTTTTATAATCTTTTAAATCGTAGTATTTATTTGCAAATTTTTCATAAAGCCATGCTAAGGAAAGATGTTCCTTAACTCTATCTCCGTTTTCTTTGAATAAATTGGATGCTATCTCTGTTTCTTCAATAGCTTCCTCTTCCAAATCCTGGAAAAATAGGAGTAAACCATAAGCACCATGACTATTTGGTTCACTGGGATCTAATTCTATTGCTCTTTTATACTGCTCCTCTGCTTCTCCAAGACGTCCCATATTTGAAAGGAGATTTCCGTAATTTGAGTGTGTGTTTACATGTTTTGGGTCTGCTTCCACAGCAAATTTATACTGCTCCTCTGCTTCTCCAAGACGTCCCATGTCTGAAAGGAGAATTCCGTAATTTGAGTGTGTGTTTACATGTTTTGGGTCTGCTTCCA
>CAZLNG010000314.1:0-2987 GCA_964560735.1 uncultured Methanosarcinales archaeon
TTCAGCTTGTATATTGACTATACGTTCTTCCCCATTATCTAAAATGATCCTATGATCAATACTGTTAGGCTTATCATTTGCAGGTTTCTTAACGGTATTCTCAAAGTAAGCTCGATCATCGGGATGTATATAATTCAAATATTCCTTGTAAGATGGTGCTAATTTTTTAGGGTCGCGTCCAAAAATACGATAAAGTTCGTCAGACCAGTATACTTCACCTGTTGCGAGACCCCAATCCCAATTTCCGATATGAGCCATTTTTTGAGCTTCAGCAAGACTCTCTTTTGCTTCTTTTAATGAATTATAAGCTTCTTCAAGCTCTGCTGTTCGTTCTTTAACTTTTTCTTCTAAATTTTGATGTGCCTTTTTCAGAGCTTCTTCGGTTCTCTTGCGCTCAGTGATATCGCGCACAATAGCCCACATCCCATTCGTTCGACCTGACGCATCTCTCGATAGTATGGTCCTTAGTTCTACGGGAATGATGCCCCCATCCTTTCGCCGATACTCTTTCTCGTAAATGTCGGAGTAGCCACGCGGGATGACATGTTCACGGACAATATAGTCTTCGAAGGCATGCCAACGCTCTGGTGTCAGCTCCTGGTAAGTCAGCTTGCGCATCTCTTCGGGCGAGTAACTCAACATCTTGCAATAGAGATCGTTGAACTCGATGATTCTTCCATCCATGGAAACCTGCGCAAAGGCATCACGCATACTTTCGTGTAGCATTCGGTAACGCTTTTCAGATTCCTGAAGCGCCTCTTCAGCACTTTTTCGCTTGGTGACTTCTCTAATCAATACTATATTCTCGGCGCGCAAATCTTGATTAGCTTTTTCCAGTTCAGCTATCCGTTTTTGCATTTTGGTTTCCATTTCATTATCTGGAAGGTTAAAAAAAGTCATAATTCCTCAGCCTTGATCTAAAGAGGCACTAACACTTACATTAAATATATTTTTATCTGATTATTTGCCCAAAAAATTGACATAAATTAGTCCTAAGAATGTTCCCAGAAATATCTCCCCTAAGTCAATTGTTTATGAGCTGATCCCAAAACTCAAAAATAACCTTTGAATCCCGATTTTGAAATAGTAACCGAGATGCTAATCAGAAAAATACCTCTGGAATTTTTATGAATTTGGGAATAAAAAGTAGTTTTGGGATAGCTTTATAATTGAAAAAAAGTACGGACCAGATCATCCTTTTTTCAAGATCACAAAGAATAATCCAATCGGACTTTATAAAAAAATTAAATGAAGTTGGAAAAGATAAAACTTCCTTAATTGCAGAAGCAGATTTTGTCTTGTTTTTTCTTTATCCAGTATTCCCTTATTAATGATATCTCTTATAGATCCCAATTTTTTTGCGTAATTTGTAAGTAATATTTCTCATAACATAGTTTCTGCAAGCTTTTTTAAAAAAAAAGCCTTAGTTTTATAATAACCAGGCTAAAAACCTTATATCGCATTCATCAACAAAAATTTCAAAAAAAATCGGCAGATAATTTTTCAAGAAGAGTACTAAAGCTTTTGGAGGTTATGAATGTCAGAATTACAGGTACCTTCAGAAACAGAAGGAAAAGAAGAAAGCCGGCTTTCCCTTCAGGAATGTAGAAAGGAAGGCAGGGCCTTGAGAAAGAAGGTACCTCGAAGCAGTCAGAAGCTATTAAATCTACCAGATACCAGACCTGACCCAATAAGTCTACTTCAAGCACAGGACAAAAAGCGTTTGAAGCAACTCTTACCCATTAAATATGGACGCATGCTTGCATCCCCTTTCGCTTTCCTGCGGGGGGGGGCTGCAATAATGGCTTATGACCTGGCTACGACACCTGTCACCGGCTTGCAAGTGCAACTCTGTGGGGATGCTCACCTTTTGAATTTTGGAATTTTTGCAACTCCTGAAAGGAAGTTGGTCTTTGATATTAATGATTTTGACGAAACCTACCCCGGTCCCTGGGAATGGGATCTCAAACGCCTTGCAACCAGTGCCGTGCTTGCTGGACGAGATAAAGGTTTTAAAAATGAAGTAAACAAAAAATTAGCCAGAACTGTTGGCATATATTATCAAAAAGCGATGTTAGATTTTTCCCAGACTGCTCTGCTTGACGTTTGGTATTATCACGTAGAAATAGATGAACTCCATAAAATTATAGAAAAGCTACCTGAAAACGCCGAAATAAAATTGCAAAAAATTGCCATGAAAGCTCGTAAACGCACACAAGCTCAAACTGTAGATAAATTAACGGAAGTTATTCAAGAGAGGCGCAGGATACGAAATAATCCGCCTCTTTTAACCCGTTTAAATGAGATGATTAAAGGAGAACAAAATTGGACTACAAAAGAAACAAACGTTGAAATGATGATAAAAGAAGAACAGGCCTGGGTTACTAAAGAAAAAAAAGCTGAAAAGTTGTTTAATGATTATTTGAATAGCCTGCCAGAAGAAATGCATCAATTCTTATCACACTTTAGAATCTCAGATGGGGCCTTTAGAGTAGGTGGTGTAGGCAGTGTAGGAACAAGATGTCTTATTTATTTGCTGGAAGGAATTGTAAAAGATGAAGCTTTAATCCTTCAGCTTAAGGAGGCTGGACAATCAGTTCTGGAGCCGTATGTTGAAAAAAAAGATTATATTAATCAGGCGCAGCGTGTGGTTATTGGACAGAAGTTAATTCAAGCAAATAGTGACATTTTTCTTGGCTGGCTTGGAAGTGAACTTACAGGAACTCCTTACTACTGGCGCCAGTTAAAAGATATGAAAAGTTCAGTTAACCTTACTTCCCTAAGCGAAGCCGGTTTGGAAATTTACCTTAAAGTCTGCAGCATATGTCTGGCAAAAGCACATGCCAGAACTGGGAATGCAGCTTTCATTTCGGGATACATAGGTAAAAGTGATACTTTTATCAATGCTGTAACTGATTTTGCTCTGGCTTATGCAGACCAGACAGAACAGGATTATGCAGCCCTTAAAGATGCAGTAAAAGCTGGAA
>CAZLNG010000315.1:0-2982 GCA_964560735.1 uncultured Methanosarcinales archaeon
CTATTTATTTATTCTTGCCTGTTCCCATGCAAGATCTTGCAAAAGAGATAATAATGGTCTCAATTCCTTCGGCGCTGTGATGTCATTAAAAGACAAAGACTTTTCCTTATTTCCATCACGAAGCGTGAGCTTGTAGAATAACACATCTGGTGGACCTGGCTCGCTGGTAGCAATATCTTTTTGTTGAAGTTCAAATACTCTAGAGCTCTCTATAAGCCTCAAAAGGTTACTGGCAACTTCCGGAGGAAGTTCATCAGTATTTGCATGGTATGCCAATCTGATATTGGCATATCCACCGGAGGATTCAAATTCGATGTGCATATAACCATCATTTCTATTTGATTGTTAGCATCTCCCTGTACTCTTATTGGAATACAGGGAGCACAGAGTTAAATGGGTCTTAATTGGATAGTAGAAGTCGGAGAGACGCTGGGAATTTTTGCTGGAAGTCCCACTTCTCTAAATGCTTCTCTCACCTTTTGTGTGGATCCGCTTTTTATTTTTCTATCATTTATAAGAAGCTGTGTGGCTCTGACAATCTGTGCGACAGCGTCATTGAAACTTGCTGTAGGCCAGAGATTCTGTAATGCGGTATACCAGATTAATACTGCATTTTCTGTTTCAAGTTCTCGTGCTGCAAGGTAAAAAGCCTTATTCATAATACCACTGTTTGTATGCACTCCACTGTTATCGTCAGAACCACTGTAATAATCCTTCATATTATCGGGCTGTGGGTCCTTGCCCATAAGAGGATTATCAAATGCAGTTCCTGGAGAAGCCATGGAACGGAGGGATTCTCCAAACAGTTCTGGCCCCATGATTTCGTCACCAATTAGCCAATCTGCAGTTTCCGCTGTCTGCTTTTCGGCATGCTGTGTAACCACACTCCCAAACACATCAGCGAAATGCTCATTCAATGCACCCGGCTGGCCACGGTATATAAAATTAGCTGTATATTGCACAATGCCATGACCCAATTCATGAGCTATTACATCAAGTGACTTGGAAAAGCTAGTAAATCTTTTTCCATCTCCATCTCCAATAGTAATTTGTGTGCCATCCCAAAAAGCGTTATTATAATTTTCGCCATAGTGAACGTTACATATTATATCCATGCCGCTGTTATCGAGGGAATGTCGATTTAGTTTCTCCTTGGCGTAGTCAAGAAGATTACCTATGTAGTCATAGGTATCGTTGACAGCAATGTCTGGACTAACTGAGCCTCCTTCTTCTCGTATTTTTTTTACTTGAAACTCCCACTTCTGCTGAGAATCAAATATCTCTCTGAAAGTCCTGCCCATTGGAGAGACACCCATGAGCGTTGCTACTTTTGGAACTGCAGACGATCTCTGCATGCGAAGTATATTGTCTTGCTGAATGGTCGATGCTGCATCCTCAATTCCAGCTCTAGCCATGTTTTCAAGAACAAAAGGCGGAATGAACGTACATAAATGTCTGTAATTGTCCCCTAAATTAGTAAAGTTCTTCAAATTTTTACCCCCAGGATGTTATTAATAATCATATCGGAACATATAATCTGAAATTTTCTAAATAAAAGATACTGTTGACATAAAATGAAAATCAACTACTATCTGTAATATATTAGTAGTAGAATATGCTCCACGTAGTATTGATATTATTTAATGAAATATATATTTAACGCATTTATAATTTTAAGGTTATTTTTTCTAAATATTTTATCAAGGATACCTTTGCCTTGAATCTCGTTTCAGTAATTTCACCAAAAACACCACCAGTTTTTTTCTCTGTGACTTCAGGCAAAAGCTTGGTATTTAACTTGCTGTTTACTCGAATTAAGCTCTGGATATAAACAGCCTGTTTCTGTGTAACTTCATTAAGCTGTGTGATCTGGTATCCTTTGTGTGCAACTGGCCTTAAAGGGTCTAGACTTGAGCTTTTGGTTCCCGACCCTGGAATTTTGCTCTTCCGTTCTTGTATTAATTATGGGATCTCCGTGGTTCTGTCTCTTTCATAATTCTCTTTTATTACATCGGGACGCAGAGGGTCACGAATACCCCACCCTAAACAGGCTGTCAGACAATTACTATTAGCAGTGGAAAAGTGCTAAAAAGAAAACAAATTAGATCTTTAAATCAAAAAAAGGAATTCTTTTATTACCGAAGGTAATTGTCGGACGGCCTGTTTAGGATAGGATGGTCGCACGCTACTTGATTTCGGGATTGAAGCACTGGCTACAATATAAGGTACTAACTGCCAAATAGAGACCTCTAAAGAAATTATAAATAGCTACATGAATCCCTGAAAAGCTTATAGCCCGGAAGAACCTAGAATGAAATAGTATATAATCAGCTCATGAAATTAATATTTTATCGAAATTGTTTATTAATTGTAAATGGTGGGTAAGTATAGTGGACAGTTCAAAGGGAATTAACAAACAACGTTTTGCGGTTAATTATGAAAATGCAATAAATGAAATTTTAACTCAGGATCCAGGTATTCCTTTAAAGGATGCAGTGGATAAAGCAAAAAATAAAGCAGAAGAAGTTACTCAACTTCAAGCTGCTTATTTTCAAGACCCAATATTTTACCGAACTGCTATGAAATTGTTAGCGGCTATTACATTGATAGTTGTTTTGGGTGGTTTGATTCTTACATATATGGGTAAAACTCCATCAGATGGTCTAATTGCAATTGGTGCTACATCTGTGGGTGCACTAGCTGGGATATTTTCTGCTCAAAAATAAGGGTATGTTGCTGTTTTAGGGAAAAAGTAAGAGACTATATTAGAATGACTCAGTACCAAAATCTAGTGATAAACGTAAAATTGAAAATCACTAGACTTTGAGCTGATACCAAAACTCAAGAATTATTTCTTTGAATCTCGGTTTCAAAATAATCACTCGGTCTAATGATCTGGAAAGTAGTCATGAAACTCCTAATGGAGTGGGGACAAAAATTGGTTTTGGGATAGGCTCATATAATGAAAAAGAATATTAAGCT
>CAZLNG010000316.1:0-2981 GCA_964560735.1 uncultured Methanosarcinales archaeon
TTGAGGATTTGAATTTGAGGATTTGAAGTTGAGAATCTGAAATGGAGTTTTTCCGAGATGGTTTTTTCCGAAAAAGGCGTTTACTGTTTGATATTTGAAAACCAGGATTGCAAGCTTGAGATTGGAAGGAAAGGTGAATTCTCGTTTCTTTCAGGCTTTCATGTATATGTAGGCTCGGCTCTTGGGCCAGGGGGGTTGAAAAGAGTAAAAAGGCATATTGATTTCTCTAAGAATAAAGATAGAAACCCCAGATGGCATGTAGACTATCTTTATCTGAACCCTTCTTTCAGGCTTGTTTCAGCAGTTTGCGCTCCTACTTCTTTCAGGTTCGAGTGTGAACTTGCCAGAAAAATCGAAGGAGATTCGGTTTCAGGGTTTGGGTGTACGGACTGCAAGTGCAGTTCTCATCTGTTTTACAGGAAGGTGAGTCCTCTTTCCGAGATTACTGAGGTTTTTGGATCTCTGAGGCTTTCAGCTTTTCTGATTGAACTCTGAATCTCTCATTTCTTCCTCAATGTCATTAACAGGAAACTTTAAAGTAAAACAAGATTTTATTTAAAAAACAAGATTTTATCTAAGTTATCATAAATACGTTGTTTGATCAGGGGACTTCTATGGAACAGTTCTCTTTTATCGCCTGCATGCCTGACAGACCAGGAGCGTTGCACAGGGCAGCTGAGATCATCACCCGGTATAAGGGAAATATTAACAGGATTCAGTATGACCGCAGAATAGACAGACACACCGTCTTTTTTGAAGTGACAGCTGTTTCACAGGCTTATGAAAAGATCCGTGAGGAACTGGAAAAAATAGGCTACCTTCAGACTTCCCTGAAGCCCGTAGCTTTCCTGAAATTCCATGTTTATCTCCCGAACTGTCCCGGCGCTTTATTTGATTTCCTGAATTCCATCACTTCTTCAGGAGCAAATATCACTTTTCTTGATTTTGATGATAGAGGACAGCATCCTGAAAGGCTTGTGGTTGGCCTTAATATTGAAAACACCAGTCTGATTGATGCCCTGCTGAACCAGTTAAAATCCAGATACAGGCTCGATATCCTCGAGTATGATACAACCGGGGAGAAGCTTGATGATACGGTATTTTATCTCCGGTTGGCTCAGAGATTGAGGTCCCTTATTGGAGGGGCTGAAGACTTTTTCTTGATGAGGTTCCTTCATGATATTAACCATATTGCTCAGGAGCTCTCAAACCTTCAAAAGGACCCTGTTGAGGTGTTCGAAAATATATTGAAGGTAGGGGAGTGCTTGAACCGGACTTCAGGAGAGAATTTTTACGCCGATGTACAGAGAGTTCGAATAAAGGAGGATATGGAACTCTTTTGTTTTCAACCTCCCTGCGGGGGTAATATCTACCTCTTTGATACTCTCTCTGAAAGGGTTATGATCGACACCTGTTACGGGATCTATTATCAGGATATTGTAAATATGCTCCAGCATTATGGGCTTGGAGATTTGAGCAGGCTCAACAGAATTTACATTACACACGCTGATGCCGATCACTGCGGAGCTGCAGGTTTTTTCCCAGCTCCTTCTTATCTTAATCGCGAAACTCTTCTGGTTATGCGGGAAACCAGCAGGGCTTACGGGTCGAGTAACCAGGGATGCATTCTTGAAGAGGTTTATACAAAAATAATTAATCTTTTTTCCAGGTTCACTCCTCCCTCAAACATTATGCTCTTCCCTGATATTTCTCAATCCGATGAGCCCATTGAAAAAAGAGGTTCCTTTCCTGTAATAGCCCGTTTCCAGATCGGAGATCTTAATTTCGAAGCTCTTGAAGGGCTGGGTGGGCATATGCATGGGGAACTTTTTTATCTCTGTCCTGAAGAAGGTTTGCTCTTTCCCCAGGATGCAGTAATCAATTTCAAAAGCTTAAGCCCTGAAAGAACAGAGTATAACGTTCTGGCTGATTACCTCATGACATCCGTAAATGTTGACAGTAAGCTTGCAAGAGAAGAGCGAAATGCACTTCTTTCGCTTATCTCAGAGATTAATGAAAAACTCAATGAAAAAGGCAAAAAATGTCTGGTCTGTTGTGGGCATGGTTCAATATCGGTACTTGAAGGCGGAAAGCTTGTCGGATATGCCAGTTCCGAAAGATATGTTGCAGGGCAGAGACATTCTTTTTCTTAAGATAAAGAGAATTGCGGCAAAAGATTTTGTAGTAAACGAAAATGGACAGTTCTGTAAATTTCAATTAAGAACCATTTATGAACGACCTTTAACTTCTATAATTCACACAAAATCCATTCTTAAGTTGATCGGGGGTAAATCCGATCTTCTTTATTTTCAAGAATTATACTTTGAGTCTCGATTAATACTGTTCTCAAAACTTGTAAATAGGAGATTTATTCTCCTCCTCTTCCTCCGAAACTCTGGCTGCTTCCTCCTGTTGATGGGCCGCCTCCTCCAGACCCACCAGTTCCGGTTCCACCAAATCCCTGACTTTTTCCTCCTCCACCCTGACCAGCTTCTCGACTGGCAGCTTCTATTGCCTTCTTAAGAGAATCGGCTGATTCGTACTCCCTATCAGGAAGCATTTGCAAACCTTCAATTATGTCATTAGGAGCATTTTGTTTTCTGGCGTGTTCTATGATCTGCTCTTTTCTTACTGGAAACTTCATATTTCTAAACATTTCCTGCATCGTACTTGGGCTTGCCCTCATACTTTTTCACCTTCCCCCTGTTTTATGGATTTACCCCCAATAAAAAAATTATACTAATCATATAAATAAATGCTTAAATATATTTTTTATAAATATGCCTCTTGATGCTGAAAACTCTCTAGTCTGATCCTATTTCATTGGATAACGCTTGCAAAATTGTAGGTGAAGTTTAAAGCAAATGTTTCAAAAAGAAATTCCAAAATGCAGATTGGAAAGTTTAAAGTATACGTTCTTAAAAGTAAATGCGAGGGGTGCGATTCGAACGCACGAATTCCTACGAAAATGGGTCCTAAGC
>CAZLNG010000317.1:0-2966 GCA_964560735.1 uncultured Methanosarcinales archaeon
CTTAGTCCAAATATTGACTATAAAAGTAAATAATGGACATGAGTTATAAAAAATTCTCGTTTAATTTATTAAGAATCCTAGAAAAACAATGTTCTACACAATAACTGGAAAAAAGAAAATTATAGAGAAAGTGACACTTATCCGTGAACACTTTCAAAGAATTTCCTTACATCGAAGAGATTCTCTGGTTTCCCTAGGAGAACGCAAGCGTCTTTTTCCTTGAGGAGGAAATCTCCATAGGGAGTATAAACCATTTCCGAACCCCTACGAATAGAAAGGACTGTTACTCCATACTTTTTTCTCAATTCCAGGTCTGCAAGAGTTTTTCCTTCAAAAATCGAACTGTTTCCTACTTTAAGCACCTGAATATCAACTCCAGGAAGACCTTCTTTCATACTGAATTCGCTGTCAATTCCTTTTGAATCAACAGGCAGTTTTCGCATCATCCTGTAACCATTAGCTCTAACATCATTCACCAATTTATCGATATCCTCCTGTGGAACCAGATACTTCTCCAGCATGCGGACAAAGATTTCTACTGACGTTTCATATTCTTCGGGAATAATTTCGTCTGCACCCAGGGCATTGAGACTCTTCATCTCCTGCAAGTCCCGGACCTTTGCAATTACACAGACATTGGGATTCAATTCTTTTGCTTTCTCTACTATTTTCCTTGTAGCAGCTGTATCAGAAATCCCAACTATAATGACTCTTGCATATTTTAGCCCAACATTCTCTAGTACAACCCCAAGTGTTGCATCCCCATATTTTATGTTCTCTCCTTTTTCTCTTTCTTGCTTAACAATCTCAGGATCCGATTCTATGATGATATATGGTATACCTGCGGTTTTTGCTGCCCTTGATACTGTCTTTCCGGTAAAACCGGATCCTACGATAATTAAATGATCTTTAATCTCAGGTTCAGCGTGTTTTTCTTCTTCAAAAGTTCCTGATAAACCGCGTACAAGTTTCATGCCAAAAGCCGTATTTGAAGCCTTTTTGACAATGAAATCAGCAGGTTTGTAAGAAGCGTTGATCAAAAAGGGGGTTACTGCCATAGTCAGGATTGAGACTGCCAGAACTGCCTGGTAAGTTTCCGGTGTGAGAAGAGAATATTCCAGTCCTAGACTTGAAAGAACAAAAGCTAACTCTCCTATCTGTGAAAGAGCAAGCCCTGTAAGTATAGTTGTACGGAGAGGATGTCCTGTAAGATAAATCGTAATAACTCCTGCAATCGACTTTAAAATAAGGATACCTATTGTTGCAAGAATAATCACAGGAAGATTATCAAGTAGATAATTGACATCCAGAAGCGTACCAACAGACACGAAGAAAAAACTCATGAACATGTCTTTTATAGGTAAAATATTACCCATTGCCTGATGGTTGTAAGAAGAACCTGATATAACAGTTCCAGCCAAAAAGGCCCCTAGAGCAAGAGACAAACCGATACTGGAAGTAAAGACAGCTGCGGACAAACAGATGAATATAACACTGACGAAAAACAGTTGCTTACTACCTGTCCTACCTACATGGTAAAATATCCAGGGAACCACAAGTTTGGCGCTCAGGATAAAAACCAGGATAATAAGAGAGCCTTTTAGAAGCATGCCAGAAAGTGCTCCATCAAAACTCACAGAATTTCCTGCAAGCATGGGAGTCATCAGGACCATAGGTACTATAGTCAGGTCCTGGAATATTAGAATCGCAAGTGAGGTTTTTCCATGGGGAGTGAATACTTCATTTCTATCCTGAAGAACTTTAAGTACTACTGCAGTACTGCTATGAGAAAGTAGCATACAACCTATAAAAACAGATGTAGCAGGACTGAATCCCAGAGCTGAGCAGACAATAAAAACTAAAATTGTCGTAAAAAGTAGGTGAAGAATTCCCCCAGCCATTACATCTTTTTTCATTTTCCAGAGATCACCTAAAGAAAGATCAACCCCTATTGTAAAAAGCAGAAAAATCATTCCCAGTTCGGAATTCAAGTCTACTAGTTCATGCCCTCCATTTATAATCCCAAGCCCGTAAGGCCCTATAAGCACTCCGGTTACAAGAAACCCAAGTACAGGAGGGAATTCAAATCTATAGAAAATAGTAAGAATTAGGATCGCAAAACCAAGAATTAAATCAACATGTGCCAGTAAAGAGGCTACCATTTATTTTACTCCTCCGGAGTTGGAGTAGAGATTTTTAAGTGTCCTGATATATTCAAACGACGATACTAAGTCTAAGCACAGACATGAAGCATTCATTGATTGTTCTCCCTAATTTATTAGACATAATAAACTATAGTTATTAATTAAGATAGTATTTTGGATAAATTTATGTTTATCATTTAAATAATTTTCTTAAGTCTAGATGGAGTTTTAAGAAAAAGGGAATGTAATATTTAAAGAGAATCATTTATGATTAATAAAAAAATCGTGACGAAATCAGTTGAAATCAGTTTGTTGCAGACAAGAAATCAGAAAAAGTATTATGAGGCATATACAAAAAATAAATTCAGTATATTTCAAAAAATTATCAGTCATAGTTTAAATATTGCTTATTTAACTATTTAAAAATATTTGTTAATTTGTTTTTGTAATAGGGTCCTCATAAACTCACTATCAAAGAAGATCATTTCTTTTTTTTCATTAATTAAGTGATTAATGGTTTCCCCAAAAAAAGTACATCCTTGTCAATGGCGGTGAATAATTCCCCACTTTCGGCGGATTAAAATTCCCCAATTCTCAATCCTTAAGAAAATTCGAGGATTGTGAATCATGCTGAAAAGGAAGAATTGTTTTTGATACGAGATAGGACTTCGACAGTTGAAAGTTTAATTCGCTATTGATTTCTCAACTCAATCGTGTAAGTCCTATGTCAACTCGAGACCAATGGTCCAGTCCACCCAGTTTAATATGGCACATAAGACACTTATTATTGGTAGCATAGCTTCTTTTGACAAGTCTATCCCA
>CAZLNG010000318.1:0-2959 GCA_964560735.1 uncultured Methanosarcinales archaeon
AAAAAATGGAGTAACCAGGAACAGGAATAAAACTAGGAATAAAATTAAAAACTAAAAATTAAAAAATTGCTTTCTAAAACCCTGTAAATATCTAATGGGTCTGAAAACTGCTTTCAAATCAATCTTAAATCATTTTAATCTTTTTTACTCAAAAGAAAACCCGCGTTTTGATTAACGCGCGGGTTTAAGTTTAATTTCTTTTGTTTTTCAGTATTTTCTACTTTTTACTGTCTTTATTTTTTCAATTTTACCGAGCTAACAAGCTCCTGTACTTTCTGTTGAAGCATTGCCATATCTCCACCACCTTTGGTAAAGAAATAAGCAGCTCCGCCGATAATTAACAGGACAAAAACTCCAAGGACATAAAGCAGCAAAGAAGACTTTTCTTTTACCGTATAGGAACCGGTCTGTTCTCCTACTGTTACATTATAAGTTCCTGGATTTTCTTCACTGTGTTCAAAGGCTACCGTAGTGTTATTCCCTATACCTAGAGAGACGTTCTGTGAATCAACAACACTTCCGTTTACAGACAATTCCGCATTATATTCTCCTGCAGCATTGCCTACGTTTTCGACTTTAGCTGTGATCGTCGTGTTCTTTCCGGCTTTGACCTCTATAGGGTTGATTACAAGGTTGGATACCTCAAAAATGGCTTCAAGATCCTTCACTTTAAGGCTGGTGCTCTCTTCAGTAAAGCCATCTTTTGCAACACTGATCTTGACAGTACCGCTTTTTTCCGAGGTATAAGTGATCTTTCCATCAGATCCGGTTGTTCCAATGACTTTGTCATCAACTGAAACATTTGCACCCTCAATCGGATCTCCTCCAATCTTTTTCAAGACTTCTATCGTGGCTGTATCGCCTACATAGACTGTTTCAGGAGAAATGCTAAGGCTTATTCCCTCTTTCGGAGAATTGACATTGATTTCTTTGCTTGTTTTTGTGTAATCTTCTTTTTCTGCAGTTATTTTCAGGGTTCCTACGTCTTCAGCCGTGTACTCAACAATTCCATCAGCATTGGTTTCTCCAGCGCTGGTTTCATTAACCGATACAGCAGCCCCTTCTACGGGTTCCCCGCCTGCAGTTATTTCAATATCAAAGTTATCTCCTGCATAGATTTCGTCAGGTACACCTATTTTCAGTGATGTGCTGCTGTTTCCTTCGCCGCCTGATTCAACCTCCACAAAGGGATAGAACCTGAGAGTACTGGAATCAGCGGTCTTGAAACTGACATTGCCCATAACATCGATGGTTTCATCCTGGCCAAGTCCGATATCGTCATCATTTTTCATTGTGATGCCGCTTTCTGAGACACTGGTAACTTCCATTTCGCCGAATGTATCACCATTGTTAATTTCGGTGTAATCGTCTGAAAGCTGGAAAATACCCTGTACAAAGACAGCAGAGGTTTCACTTCCTGCAAAAACCGTGCCGAAATGGACTATAATGAGAGGTACGCTTTTTGCTTTTCCAATATCAGTTTCGTAGATATAATCATCACCTGAGGTGACAAATCCCTCATCTACCACTTCTCCATCTTTCTCAAGCTGGACCCAGACGCTTTCTCCGTTAACATCGACTTCCTTGATACTTAAAGAGTAGCCATCTTCAAGAGTAAGGGCAGAACCTGAGTTCATGGATTCTTTGTCATCTGTGTCGGTAAGGACTTTACAAAGGATATTGTCTGAAAGAAGGCTCACATCATCAACTGCTCCATCAACAGAGCCATCAGTATACCCTGCAAAGTACTTGTCTGCCATGAAGCCAACAACTGTGAAATTGTCCCAATCACTGTGTTCAAAATCAACGCTTTGGGGAGTGGACTTGTAGACTAGTTTGCCTGAGGGTATGTCCCTACTTCCAAGTTCTTCTACTGTCAGGTTTTCAGTCCCAATTCCTTCATCTATGTTATAATAGAAACCTTCGAAGTTGAAAGGATCCCAGCTCGGGAGAGAATCTCCTTCTTCATAGACAGTCCCACGCAGTTCGTAGGTACCAGATTCCGAAGTGTCAAGGATCGGGGCAAAGCGCAGTGTGCTGGAATCAGCTACCTGGAGCTTTATTTTGCCCATAAGATCTACTGTATCTCCCTCATCGAGTCCTACACTATCCTCATTTTTCATTTTTATTTCACTACTGCTCAGGGATGTTACTTCCATCTCGCCGAAAGTATCTCCATTAGTGAGTTCGGTATACTCGTCCGATATCTGGAAGATTCCCTGTACGAATACAGCAGAGGTTTCACTTCCTGCAAATACAGTGCCGAAGTGAACAATGATTATGGGTACATCTTCTGATTCTCCAAGATCAGCTTTATAGATATAATCATCACCTGAGGAGACAAATCCCTCATCTACCACTTCTCCGTCTTTTTCTAGCTGGACCCACACACTCTCTCCATTCACATCGACTTCCTTGATATTCAGGGAGTATCCTTCTTCAAGGGCAAGAGCATCTCCAGAATTTGCTGACTTTTTATCGTCACTGTCGATCAGGATCTTGGAAAGGATACCATCGGAAATAGGACTTATATCGTCACCTATAACTTCGGAACCATTTTTAGTGTAACCTGCAAAGTATTTCTCTGCCATGAACCCAATAATCTCATATGAACCCCAGTCACCGTATTCGAAACTGGTTTCAGTAGGTGTCGTGACATACTCGATATTTCCGGAATCTATGCTTCTGCCTATATCTGTAATGGTCATATTTTCTGAGGAGACTCCGGTATCAAGGTCATAGTAGAAGCCTGAATAACTCTGAGCATCCCATGTATAAGTTGTGGGCATTCCAGTTTGCCAGATCCTCTTCCCACTTGAATCGCTTGTGGAACCTGCCTCAATAGTTTTAGTTACTGTACTCTGATTTCCATTACTGTAGGTTGCAGTTAAAGCCACTGTGTAACTGTTTTGGCTTGTATAGGTATGAATCGGATTCTTTTCTGTGCTATTTGCAGTTC
>CAZLNG010000319.1:0-2928 GCA_964560735.1 uncultured Methanosarcinales archaeon
TGATAGGAGATTTTTGCAGGAACAGAAGGGAGCTTACGTGCCTCACTCGCATAACTTGTCTTGTTTTCATTATGTTTACTAACGCCGTATTCCTATCTTCATTCCTTTATTTTTTGTTGATCGTTTCCTTTGTAAGAGACTTTATTCTGGAGGCAGGCTCAGCCAGACAAAAATTCAGCAACAACCAATGGATGTATTCTTTGTGGTTTCTATTGATTATTGCTTCATCCAGATATTTATCAAGAATTTCTCTGTTGTTGACAGCCATTTTGAAAGAAATTTCCGGAAAACGGTGCATTATTTTCTCCAATTTAAGGGAACTTGCCAAGTGGTGCCCAAACTCCTTTCTGCAATTTGATTCATACTTTTTAATGGTACTTAATTTTCTGTTGTACATCACAACATCAGCAACAGCATCCGCTGCCAGTTGCCCTGATCGGATGGCATAAGCAATACCTTCCCCGGAAAAAGCGTCTACAAAACCTGCAGCGTCCCCGCTCAGAAAAATTCTCGATTTTATTATTTCTCTTTTAATCCCACCTGCAGGGATAATATGGGAATGGATAGGAAAACTACCAGAAAAACCATTTTCCTGCAGAAAATCAGACATTATCTTTTTCGGCTGCTTGAGATACTTTGCTGTTCCCACAATACCTACAGAATAATATCCTAAATGAGGGAAAATCCAGCCATATCCTCCCTGTGTAATCCCAAAATGGATATCCATAGTATTTGGTGGAAATCTAGCCTTTATTACCTCATCCTTATCAGGTATTTCTAACACAAAACCCAGACCATAATCTGTTCTTCGGTCTCTTGACCTGACTTTGTATTTAAGAACTCCCCCCGAGCCTTCTGCAATAAGAACAAATCTTCCCAGATAAGTGTTGTCAGTGGTCCTTACTTCAACACAATCATCTTTTTCAATACAATCCAGAACTTTTTCCCCGGTATGAATCTCAATTCCCGTTTCTCGGGCTTTTTCAAGCAAAAGATTGTCAAAGACTTTTCTGGAAATCAGAAAGGCTAAGTTTTCTTCTTTCTTTCTTTCTACAAAGTTATCCCTGAAATGAATCCTTACATTTGAGATCTTCCGCTCAATTACAGATTCAGGAAGCTTAAAATCCAGGCAAGATACAGCATAAGGAGAGAGAGCCCCACTGCAGGGCTTATACCTGGGAAAATTTTCTTTTTCGAGCAAGAGAGTTGAAAGTCCCTTTGTTCCTGCTGTCCTTCCCGCCGATGCTCCTGAAGGTCCTCCTCCTATTATAACCAGATCATACATACTAGGACACCTCTCGCGGACAGAAGGCAGTTACTGGATACACCTGATTGAGTGTCCTGCCCTCTAAAATATATTAAAGCTG
This sequence comes from uncultured Methanosarcinales archaeon, assembly GCA_964560735.1. Lineage (GTDB taxonomy): Archaea > Halobacteriota > Methanosarcinia > Methanosarcinales > Methanosarcinaceae > Methanosarcina. The sequence goes on from CAZLNG010000319.1 coordinate 1,368, forward strand.
AAACAATAAAAAGGTAGAGGAAATAGGGATAGAATATTTTATAAAGTTTCTGATAAAAGGTTCTGATTATAGTAGATTTACGCACTTCAAGCCAAAAATCAAGTACAAAAAACACTGTCGTTTATAGATACAGTTAGGAGTTTAGTGCTATCATAGATTTTTCAGCTCGACTGCGTAAGTCAGATACATAACTACCTTAGTTTGAAGTTCAGAAGGGACCAGCGCAGATAATCTTTATAATTCATCCTGAAATCGATAAGCTCAAGGTATTTATCAATCATTTTATCGCTTGACGTAAAGATCTTAAATGTGCGGTCCGGGAAACGATGCATTATTCTGGAAAACATCAATGAGTATTTGAGGTGGGTCCCGAATTCCGCCTGGCAGAGGGCCTCATATCTAGCTAGATCTTTGAGATTCCCCCCACAACAACACGCTCCTGCAATTACTTCTGCAGCAAACTGCCCTGAACTGATAGCATAAGCCAGCCCTTCGCCAGAGAAAGAATCTACGAAACCTGCGGCATCCCCACTTAGGAGAACCCTTGAACCTGTAATTTTTCGCTTAAACCCTCCCCATGGAATCTTGTGCCCGTGAAGTTTGTATTCCCCTAAAAAACCATTATTTTCGAGGAAATCAAGCATCGACTCTTTTGGATGTGGTAAGTCCTTGATAACTCCGCCAATTCCAACGGAGTAATAGGTTTTGTGTGGGAAAATCCAGCCATATCCACCGCCGGCAACTCCAAAATGGAGCTCCACGGCTTTTCCAAGACGTTCTTCAATTTCTCGTTCTTCTGCAGGGACTTCAGTAACTACGCATATCCCATATTCATCCTTGGTATCTGCAGGCCTAACACATGTTTTGACCAGTCCATGGGCCCCTTCGGCAACAACCGCAAACTTTGCTCTGTATATTCCCTGTTCAGTTTCCACTTCTACACAGTCAGACATTTCTCTGCAGCAAAGAGCCTTTTCACCTGTATGGATCTCAATACCTGTTTCCCTTGCTTTTTCAAGCAGGAGATTATCGAATATATCCCGAGAAACAAGCACGGATAGGCGATAATCTTTATTTGCTTGGATCAACTGATCTTTGAAAACAATTTTAGCTCCCGTAACTTCCCATTCAATAACATCCTGAGGGAGTTCAAAATCAAGATAAGAAATCGCATGTTCCGAAAGCCCTCCTCCGCAGGGCTTGTATCTAGGAAATTCTTCTTTCTCGAGCAACAGAGTATTAAGGCCAAGCTTTCCTGCTTTTCTTCCGGCCGAAGCTCCGGAAGGGCCACCACCTATTATGATTACGTCATACATGCATATAGCACCCTAAAAATATCCTGATTACCTGAATTTTACATCTATTTGATCAGGAGCTAATTAAAGTTGATATTAATTCAAAATTTCGATAGGATGAGGAGAGATAGGAAACTTGAGAAGAAAAAATATCAAAAAGAAATAAATATACTGATATTTGTCCAGTTCTCAGTCTGGTAAATTTTTAAAAATTTCAAAAGTATTCAGAACTTTCTGATAATCTACTTCTGTTCCGAAACAGCCGT
>CAZLNG010000320.1:0-2887 GCA_964560735.1 uncultured Methanosarcinales archaeon
ATGTTTGTGAAGTTGCCAAAAACGATGTGCTAAGAGACAACTGCGTAACTCCTACTTGTAATCATAGTTGGGCTGGTCTTATTTCTTGGAGTCATTTCTAGGCGTACTAGAAAACGAGAACCTCTCAGAACCTCTTGTAGATTTACTGTGGGCGTTTCCTACTAAACACCTTGTGCCCAATTTAAAAAGTAATTTGGATATCCTTTTTGTGGGATGGTTTGGTCCTATTGGAGTAGCAGCTTTTTATTACGCAACATTTTCAGTGAGATAAACCGGAACTGAAAAACTCTAGTCGATTGTTAGCCTAGTGATATGTATGTCAATTGTGCTTCACGGAATAACTGCAACCTATTTTACAAAATTTTACGGAAGGCATAATTCAGAAAAGTCAGGAAATGAGTAGTATCCGTTTTGAAAGTAGTTCAAGACTTCAACCTGCCTATGTTGTTACACTGTTTCGTCTTTTGATACGAACAATATTCCATTCAATTTTATCGACTTAGAATAAGAATAATGAGTATAGTGAGCTTAGTCTGAGAGTAACAATCTTCTAATCTTCTATCTTATAGAATCATCTATTAAGTATAATACAAAATATAAGATAGGGGATGCACTGTGGGGTCTTACAGTAACAAAACCGATAAGAAAGAGTTTGGTGAGGTTATCGGACTAAATGATGAAATAGGAAAAATCCAGGCAGCAATTGCTGACTTTGAGGTTGGGAAAAAACTCAATGTAGCCATTATAGCTGGACTCTTTGGCGGAAAAACCACTCTAATTAACGAAATTGAAAAACTAAACTTAAACAAGGCGACAAAGATTGCATTCTCTGAAATTGTCCGGAATAAAAATGAAATTTTTCTACCGGATGATACAAAAAGAGTAGTACTTCTGGATAACTGTCACTTTCTATACATAAGAAAAGCCAGTGGTTTTGACATACTTTATGATTTTCTTGATCTGATTAGTTCCCAAAACAGGATATTCATAACTACATGGAACCTTTACTCCTGGAAATACTTGAACGAAGCCTTTGAGCTGGGAAAATACTTTCCAGTACAAGTCTTCATCCCTGCTTTCGAAAAAGAAGATATTAAACACCTTATTCTCGAAAGGTATGAAGAAGGGGAAATTATATTCAATAACGGTGGAGAGTCGGAAGAGGAACCTTTTATATATATAACAGAATATCCGCTTGAACTGTCCTTGGTGGGCAGAAAAATTTCAATTCCGATTTTGAGAATAAACTTTCATTATCTTAAGAAACGCTTTCTGAATGAAAAAGAAGAGAAAGAAAAAAATGCTGAACACAGAGTGTTTGAAAAAACTCACCTAGAATCAAAAGGTAACCCTGGTATTGCACTAAAAGTTTGGGAGCTTGGACTTGATTATCCTCATATAAACCCGGAAAGTATAGGCAACTTTTCGTACGATATAGAACTTGAATACGAAGAAGCTTTTGTCTTAAGTCTTATTCTCTCATACCAGGGCCTGAAGAAAAGTGAGATAATTGAAATGATAGACTCTGTGTTAAGAACAGACGAAATTCTTTTCAGGCTTCTGAATCAGGAACTTATTTTTCAGGATGAAGACAATTCCTTCCGCGTCAGACCTGAAGCCCTGCGGAGTGTGATTGCATATCTGGAAAAGCTAAGGCTGGTATGGTAAATGGTAGATGGAAACACTGTAGACACAAGCAGGGAGCAACTTCTGGAGAATCTCAGATCCATAGAGACACAAACAATTATAAATATACTTCTGGTTTTTTTCCTCGCATACATACTTGCTAGAATTATCGCAACCATACTATCAAAAGCTTCTGAAAAAATGAGCCGTAGCGGTAGGGTAAAAGTAAAAATGGTTATTCCTGCAGTAAAGTTTGGAATTTATATTATTGCTTTTTATTACTTTCTTAAGGAAATATTAAAAATATTCGGGCCAGAACTGTTTCTCTTGACAGGACTTATTGGTGCAGGCATTGGTTTTGGGCTAAAAGACCTTTTTGCAGACTTTGCCGGAGGAGTTGTAATTACATTTGAAAAGCCTTACCAGGTAGGAGACAAAATTGCCATTGGAGACTATTATGGTGAGGTTACTGATATAGGGCTAAGGGCAACAAAACTCGTCACACCGGATGATAATACTGTTACGGCCCCAAACAGCCTTATTTTTGATGAGACCGTTGCCAGTGGAAACTATGGGGCTTCGGAAATGATGGTTGTAATAGACATCTATATCGCGTCGGAGTCAGATATAAAAACTTCAATGAGAATTTTAAGAGAAGCCGTTGTGAGCTCAAAATATGTTTATATCTCTAGGAAAAGCCCTGTTATCCTGCTACACAAATCCCTTCCATTTTACACTAGATTGAGGGCCAAAGCTTACGTTAATGATCTAAGAGATGAATTTGAGTTTGAATCCGACGTACACACAAGGGCCTGGATCGAACTCCAAAAGAATGGGATCAGGGCTCCCCAGCTCCATGTTCTGAATATTCCCACCATAGAGGAAGAACATGAATCAGATATTCGAGGAAACGTCAGGTCAGACAAAAGGACCAAAAAAGATTCCGAATCTAATATAGATTCCCAGAGAAATTCCGGATTTTAAACTTATCTAGGGTCTAGGAAATTTAGTTATGAGTCATTATAATTAAGAAAGGGACATGGATGAGGGGTTGTCTATGCATTAACGCCCCATAATTAAGTTGCTTTGACACTAGTCTCATTTGAAATCTGTAACATAGGATATACGCTTTCAAATAAACCAGTTATTTAAACTCTCAGTCCAGAAATATCAAGTTCTTTACCTTTTTTCTCCGATTGACTTATTATTGAGAAACTGCCATCAGTCTCAAGGACAACAGCCTTTACACTTTCCAGAGTAG
>CAZLNG010000321.1:0-2887 GCA_964560735.1 uncultured Methanosarcinales archaeon
TTAAGCCTCAATTATTAAGCCTCAATTATTAAGCCTCAATTATTAAGCCTCAATTATTAAGCTTCAATTATTAAGCCTCAATTTTTTCTTATCTGCTCTTTTTTCGAGTTCATCTTTAATTTTTAATCTAATTTTTAAATTTAATTTTAATCTAATTTGCCCTTTAGTTTCTCTCATTTATCTTTAGTCTGTTCTTTATGCTTCAAGTTTTCCTTTTTAGTTTTTAATTCTCAAGGGTCGTTTGTATTCACTGAACAAAATTCTTTGGGGTCCACTGAACGTAAAATTTTTTATTATGTGTTGCTTCTTAGTAGTATATGAAGCAGTTCTTTTCTGATACTGTAGCAGCTGATACGATCCCGCTCAAGCTCGTTGTATATCTGGGATTACTTTCAGCAATCTTAATTTTATTGGCTCAGGGCTGGAGTATGGCAGTTCCTTTTCTGGAGGATGCGGAAATTGAAGACCAGGTCGAGACTGCTGCCCTGTCGATCCGCTCAATCCAGGCAGGATATGCCCGAAACCCTGCTGAAGAATTCAGTCCTGAAGGGAGTATGTGTACTCTTAAATTTTCTCTACCTGCTTCAATCAGGTACATAAGTTTCGGAGTTGACCCGGATCCCGAGTGTAACGGAAACCTGAGTGATTCCGATTGGTTACTGGAAAATAACACAATAATTTACCAGTACTAAACTGGGGTATTACTCCATTTTACCACCATGATTTTATATGAGTTATCACGATATGTCGTGCATGGAAAAAACAGAAATTTTTGCCATTCAAAAGAAAACACTATTTGAAATTCCAATGTCAGTTGGTAACAAAGAAAAGTATCTAGATTTTTTGAGAGAAATCAAAAATAAGAGATTATCCATAACATCCCAAACAAATTACATCAACACATTTATTGTGTTTAGCCGTGCGGTAAAAACAGATTTTGATGAGTTATCGAAAGCGGATATATATGATTATATAGATTACTTGGATGACTACACTTATGTGACCCAAAATGGTACCATCAAACACTATGCGGAATCCACCAAACGCTCAAACAAAGTGATGTTTCGAGCCTTTTTACAATATCTAAAAAAAGATGATTTAGCGGGCGCGCTTGTTGCAGGCAGAACGCAGCAGTGTAGGCTGCCTGAAGACTTGCTAACCAAAGAGGAAGTTGACAAATTAATTGCCCACGCCGATCACCCAAGGGACAAAGCTCTTATTGCGACTTTATACGAATCAGGAGCAAGACTCGGTGAAATGCTAAGTTGTAATCTCAATCATGTATCTTTTGATAAAAATGGCTGTGTATTGGTCTTTCCTTCAGGAAAGACAGGCGCACGAAGAATAAGGCTTGTTGAATCACAACCTTATCTTAGACTATGGGTTTTAAATAATCATCCCAGAAAAGACGAAAAAGATGCACCCCTCTGGTGCAGGATAAAGCAACCACATACAAGATATGAGCAGTCATCGTTTTCGTGGATACTCAGAACAACAGCGAAGAAGGCAGGCATAACGAAAAAAGTAAATCCACATGCTTTCCGGCACGCACGGGCCACCCATCTTGCACAACACCTCACCGAACAACAGCTGAAAGGATATTTGGGTTGGACTGCTGGTAGTACTATGGCAGCGACATACGTACATTTGAGTGGTAGAGATATCGATAACGCCATACTGTCGATGCATGGTATTGAAACCGAAGAGGCGGAAAAAAAGGCGGAAAAACAAAAAGAAAAGCGTTGCCCCAGATGCAAAGAACTACTCACTAAGGAAGATGCACAGTTTTGTTATTTATGTGGGATGCCGCTTAATCAAATGGCAGAACAAGATTTGGGCGACACCGTGTCTACAATGATAGCCACACTGTTTCAGGCGATGGAGACAGACCCTCAAGTTGCAGAGCGTTTTAAGAAGATAATCACACAATCAAGTTTAAACAACCAGTTTATATAAGTATAAGCAACCAGTTATCTGAAACCAAGCAGTTTATATAGGTATCCGCCCGATACCTTTTTTAAGGTTGAAATCAGTATATTGTGTGCATGTTTGCACAGACTACAGTTGTTAAAATGACACAACTGTATACTGAGAAACAGCAATCAATCGAACATGTAATTACGTTCAGCAACAACAAATTTGAGAGATCGTGTGCTGAACTCGTACGAGAAATTGCTACAGGGAAATCCGCATCTCAGTAAACAGTATTGGAACCGACAGAAGAACAATTTTTTTTGTTGTCTGAATCCAAACGGTTTATATAAGTATAAGCAATAATTGCGTCCGATCCTGTTTTCTCTTGAATCCAAATAATTTTTATATGTATTAACAATAATCGTTTCCGCTTCTTGTTTTTAAGGCCCATCAATGGGGGCCTATCACAACTCGCATCTCATTTCTGATAGAGCAGCAAAATCAAAACCTGCTATTTCTGGGTGCAGCAAAAGGATCATAATCAATGGCAGAACATGATTTCCGGTTCGCATGGGGCCTGTAAAGCCTGCAAATACTCCATTATTGTCTTTGCGTAAAATGATCTGCAGCTGTTTATATCCATGATATCTGTGAATTGTGAAGTTTTTAGGCATTCGGGATGCCTACAGAATATCGGGAATTGACTGGAGACTTCTTTTCTATTCAGGAAGAACAGTTCTTAAGAATCTATTTTGGATTGCAAGACTCAGTCTCTTTGGTTCCTGAGCCCGAAATGATAAGTATAGTTCCTGCGAGACTTGGTAAATGCCTAAACTGTCAAAAGAGGAACAATTTTGAGGCCCTTGGCTGAAAGACCAAAGGATCATCCTACCAGTCAATTTGCTTGCAATGGTGGGCTTCTGATGTTGGATCAAAGGTTTAATTTCAGGACAAATCCCGGTAGAAAGCATAG
>CAZLNG010000322.1:0-2883 GCA_964560735.1 uncultured Methanosarcinales archaeon
TCTTCCTTGATACCGAACTTAAATGACTCTCCCAGCTGTGACATTTGATTCCTGAGATTCATTCCCGTCTCAAGCTTAGAACTTTCATCAGCTACAGAATGGGGTAAATAATCGAAGAGAATGCTACTATTCTTACCTGAGTTCTTTACGACAAAGAATAGAATCTCGTCTACTACCTTTGGCTGAAGGTACATTGAGACCTCTTCCATTAAGAAGAGAGTCTTTTTATGTCGGTCTTATCCAACGTCCAGCGGCTTTTGACCAAAATTTCCAATTCCTAAATTGCAAGAAATATACACAACATGACCCGGCAAACTGCCAAAGATCGTTTTTATTTTTTCTTTTTTACTGTTTGTGTGGTTGGATGGTCTGCCTCAAAAATTTTTAATTATCTAGGACTCATGTAGTTAAACAGAAAGAACAGTTGCCAAGGACACATTGTAGAACAAACTTGCATATTTTGGATTTAACAATTTGTTGTCACGAATCTAAATTATTTTAAATGCAAAGTTGTATAGGTATTCTGCAACGAGCCTTAAGACTTCAAAGTCCTATATAGCCATATTTATGGAAAACTTACTCGTGTTTTATCTTGTGCATTAACGCATAAGTCCCATTTTTGCTCAATCAAACAGTCTTGGTGCACAGATAGACGGCAAAAAAGCTCAAATTTTCGTATTCAGCTATGTCTATTTTGAATCCTGCTTTTCTTATTAAGCCTTCCATAATCCAGTCATTTGTAGTATATTCCTCTCTTATATGGGTAGTAATATTATCAACAGTATCCTTTCTTGCGATGCCATTTAGGTAAGATATAATTCCATTGAAATATTCTTGGTAGTTCTCTATATCGAAGGAATATACGGAGTCGTGCAATAAAAGTTTGCCTCCAGGTTTCATCATCTTTGAAAGGCGGAGGAGAGCAATCTGCTTCCAGAAATCGGGAAGGTAATGCAGGGAGCGCTGGGATATCACAACATCCACTGGTTCTCTGTTGTGTTCATAGGTTAGAAATCCTCCCTGGATGAACTCTATGTTTTTCAGGCCTCTAGATACGGCTTTCATCTCCGCGAGTCTCAACATGCTTTGAGAAAGGTCTACCGCCAGCACCTTAGAGCAATTCTCTGCAACGGCTACAGTTAAATTTCCTGTGCCAGCGCCAATTTCCAGAACTGTCTGGTCCGGCTGCAGGTTCAGAAGTTTAAGTATTCTCTTGATCTCTCCCTGAGTATCAATGACTGTTTGGAATCTTTCATCGTAAAACTCTGCTTCAATATCGAAGTTCTCTCCAGGATGTTTGAATTCATCGTACTGCCATGAAGGAACTTTTTTCTCTAGCAACATCGATGTTTCCATATTGATCATCTCCTTCATTGATTCTTTGATTTACTTTTGTTATTTCAATATATTGTCTAGGTTTAGCAGCTATAATAACCTATTGAACAATTGCGTGGACGAACGACATCAGGATTGAGTGGACGAACGACATCAGGTTGCACACTTCCCTGTCTTTATTTACCCCATGGAAATATGCCTTTTTATAGTCCTCAATGATTACATTTCAGACTGAGAGAATTCCCTCTAGGTCAGAATATCCCACTGTTTTCGATATCAAACTGAATGGCTCTCCTGCCTTTTCCTCGCTGTTTCGAATATTTTTTGCGACTTCTAGCTCGCACGTTCGATCGATTAAAGATTGAGGTAGTCAGAATCACCTTTTTTCTATGTGTAATCGGGATTTGCAAGATATAGAAAATCTACCTGCATTGCATTACAACCTCTCTTTTGATTTTTTATATCCTAACCAAATTATTCGATCACTGCATGGGCAAAGAATAAGAGACTGTTTACTTTCCTATCTTTGTTTACCCCATGGAAGTGCATTTTCTTATACTCCTCAGCAGCCACGTCCTTAACTCTGGAAAAGCCTCTCTCCACAAGAAAAGACTCTACCATTCCTTCCTTGATGCCGAATTTAAGTGATAACCCGGAACTCAGGAGAATAGCAATCAGGGAGCTAAAGAGAAAAACGCATACAACTGAGAAGTACGCCGGCGTATAGTGCAGCTCATGAGCTTGAAAATCTTGAGAAAGGAGAAATAAAAGGAATTCCGCTCCGGAAATTTGAATACGTTAAAGAATCGGTAAAAAATGAGTAGAAAAAAGTTCAGTAGAAATATAATGTGGTTATAGTGGTGATCTGCACTTAACGGGATGTTGCGCTCAAGAGAACTAGATTACAAGTACTCCTAACCCTTACTACATAATTCACTGTATCACACCGTTCTTGTACCGCTCGACGCAGGAAAGCAGTATATCCTAAAAAGAAGGGAAACAAAAAGAGGTTAAAGACAAAAACAAGGAGATGGAAAAAGATACGAAAGTGACTGCAACTCTCACAGATACTTGAAAAAATAATAACTGAAAACAATAAGAATATGAAAAAACTTCACCAAAGCAAAATTAAACGGCAGCGTGGTAAATGTTCTGTAAATTCTAATTTACGATGCATAAATTCTGCTATTGGTTATCGAAATTTTTGTAGATATAGTACTTGAGGATCTCAGAACATTTCCGCAGTTCCTTCCGTTTTTCAAATATTTCCTTTCTTATTTTGTGCAGGACCGCCAGACAAGCTGGCGGAGGCGCCTGCTATCTGTGGATTATGAAGCAGTTTCCGGGATCAAATAAAGTGTTTATCTGGCAAAGTGTTTATCTGGCTGGCAAGCCGATTTCAGTCCTCAAAACGCAGAGAGAAAAATAAAAATTTCAGCCTCGAATGCTCTGAATAACATTAATTGACCGATCAGGAACCGTCAGATCATTTCTGCCTGATAATATTCTTGACCCGCCTGTCCCATTCTGTGGACTCGAAAAGCTCCT
>CAZLNG010000323.1:0-2879 GCA_964560735.1 uncultured Methanosarcinales archaeon
AATGGCCAATAAAGTGATAGTTGCAACAAATACACCAGTATATGATCCAGATCAGCTTTACAAACATTTGAACTCCGGAAGATCATATGTAGTAGCATTATATGCTGAAGGAAATTTCCCGGAAGGGATGTTTATAGACTTCAATCCTGTACACACTTATAGGACTACCCCTACAGACAAAGGCAATATGATAATTGTTGCTGGAAATCACAGTCCAGTAGATGTACCTGACAAAAATGTTTACTATAGTAGGCTTGAAAATTATGCACGCCAACATCTTAATGTTAAGTCTATTGAATATCGGTGGTCCTGTAAAGACAACGCTACTGACGATAGTCTACCCTTTATAGGCATGACATCTCAAGAAGGAATATATGTAGCAGCTGGGTTTGGGTTTTGGGGAATGACAAATGGCACAACGGCTGCGATGGTAATTTCGGATCTTATTAACGGTCAAGAAAATGAATTCGTTGATCTATTCAATCCTTTAAGGTTTCTATAAAACCATCAGTATCCAGGTTTTTTATCACCTTGATTTGTAAGTGATAACTTTTATGGAGTGATTAATATTCATAGAGCCTATCCCAAAACCTCATCTTATCTCATTATCGCTGCTAGCATCGCAACTCTCATTTTGGCATTATATTGGTTTTGGGATAGGCTCATAGAAAAACAGAAGTACCACTTTATCTCGATTCCCAAGAAAACGAGCAGGCCTGAAGAATATACCTTCTTTTAGAAAAGTGTCTGGAAACATTAAATTTCGATAAGTAAGGCCCAGATACCTCCCCATATCTCAAGCGGTAGCCCTGACCTTTGCACGTGGCTTCTAGATATGTGTGCGCAGTTAAGTGTATGGGATAGAAACGAGAATGTGGAGCGGATATACCTCGTTGTTTGCAGCAGATTTCTCCAGCGCAACTTTGATTTATACTATTTTAAGGAGCATATTGTATTAACTAATCAACAAAATAAACGGACAACTGCTCTTATTTTTATGAATGGTGAGCAAAATATCAAAATAAAATCAAGTACATTTATTCGGGAGAGAGTATGACGCCCTGATCAGTATTATCCAAGTTCAACCTAGACCATAAATAACTGTCTATTTTAAAAAGATATATAAATAATTCAGCCAAAATTCTATGAGGTGTTTAGATTGCTCGACTTCCTTTATCCTCCGATACTTGAATTGCCCTTAGCCATAATCCTTCTGCTTCTTATTATTACAATTCCTCTAATCGTTATCTACTTATTTCTAAGGCTTACAGAAGCGGCCTTTGAGCAGATAGGCTTTGATCACTGGCATGCAACTCTCGCTGTCTTCGGCTCTTTCATAGGAAGCCTTATTAATATACCGCTTTATGCAGGCATTATAAGCTCCTATCCCGGATGGTACACAACACTTGCCAGTACCTTTGCTCCGGGGGTTCCGACCACCTTCCATCCCATCTATTTAGCCATAAATATGGGAGGGGCAATAGTACCTCTTATTATATCTGCCCACCTCATTTTGACTCGCAAGGTATCAGCTCCCAAGGCGGGTGTAGGGATTCTGGTTGTAGCATTAATAACTTATATTTTGGCACAGCCTGTGGCAGGTAAGGGAATAGTTCTTCCCTTCTGGGTGTCTCCCATATTAGCGGTAATTTGCAGTCTAGTCTTATCACGAGGTTATTGTGGTGCACCATCGCTTGCATATATAAGCGGCTCGATAGGAACCCTCCTGGGTGCAGATATTATGAATATTATAACTCCAGGAGTACTCCCTGCTCTCTCACCAGTGGGATTGCAGACTTCAAAGCCGTTAGTCCTATCCATAGGAGGAGCAGGTGTATTTGATGGCATATTCTTAACAGGAATATTGGCTGTGCTCTTCGCCGCAGGAATAGTACGCTTTTTCCATGGCTCATGCGAAGGTGTAAGAATGCACAGAAAAACATAACTAAAAAAGTTATTGATTAAAATCAAATTGCGGGCGGCCACCCCAACCTAAAGGATGGGGTATGCTTCGGGCCGTCCGCCCGGTTACTTGTAAATAGATTAAGTGTCATTTAACAAGGTTTCTTTAATATAAGTGACTGAAATTTGATATCGGTTTCCGATCTCAGTTACTTCTCTATACAAGGAAGCTATGATTTAGATAATTAAAGTGAAAAACGAAGAGGCGAGGGTTCACTTCATCCCCAACCTAAAGGGTGGGGTATTCGTGACCCTCTGCGCTCCCGTTGTAATAAATTGATTAAAAGTTCGAATTGAACAATTGTATTAGAGCCTACCCGAAAAGCGGTTACCTACTATAGCTTTTTCAATCTGCAGTATGCAAACAGTTTCCATATTTCATTTATTCAGAAAATGAAAGGTGAGGAGAATAGCTTTCAGGATAAAATTACGAAGTTGTTCATACAAAGGATGACATATAAGACCTATAACCTGGTTTCAAATGCTTGTGATGAAATAGCAGTAAAATGCAATAGCCAGCTATTTAGAGAAGAAAGCGAGGGACACAAGCAATTCAAGATCCAGTCTGATTACTACCTGCAAGAAGATAAAAAGAAAGTTAAAATGCCTGTAGAAGATGTAAACACCGCATTTTCACCGGGCCTATGGCAAAAGATAGGGGAAGAGGAATAATTACTCCTGAACTGGTTCAAGCCTTGGCTAAGAGGATAGTAGAGTTTTTTTCGAGTTTGATTTTGGAGTAGTAAATACGAGGATAAAGTAAAAATGAGATTGAACTGTTTGTCCTGCTAAAAAAACAATGGCATTGAGGCTTCGGGTGTTGATATAGTCTATAGTCTAAGGGCTTATAATAACAAGATTCTGTTGTTTAGTTTTGAGCTAACTAAAGAAGCTCTATTCTCCTCAGACTTTACTTA
>CAZLNG010000324.1:0-804 GCA_964560735.1 uncultured Methanosarcinales archaeon
TCCTTTTCGCTCGCTTCGCTCGCTCAAGAGGACTAATTTTTGGTGAAGATTCATAGTTTTATTTCTACCAACAATTCTTTTCGAATGAGAATTTAAAAAATATCAGGCGTTTTCGGTAAGATCCCTAATAATTTTCAGGACTACTTTTTTGAGGGCAGGGATATCCTCCTTTACAGTATCCCATACAGCATTAATATCCACACCAAAGTAATTATGAATCAGTTTATCTCTCATGCCTGCTATTCCTCTCCAGTGGACCTGCGGATAGTTTTCTCTCAGAGAGTTTGATAGGTTTTTTGTTGCCTCGCCAATTATCTCAATTTGCCTGATCGCGCCGTCCTGAACAAGGTTATTTGAGAGAAACTCTTCTTCAGTAAGATCTTCCGTATATTTTTCAATCAAGGAGATAGACTGGAGGATATGGCTGAGATATACTCTGTCATCCTTTTTCATTCAGAGATCACTCTAGCTTCTTTTTTTATTCCGTCTATGAGAAAAGGACTTATTGATTTTTCAGTTAAGAGATCAACTTTTATCCCCAGGTAATCCGAAAGCTCCAGTTCGATGTTTACGAGAGTTAGCAAGCTTTTTCGTTCTGCAAACTCAACCAGGACATCAATGTCACTTTCCGGCTTCTCTTCCCCCCTCACGTAAGATCCAAAAACGGATACTTTAGTTGCCCCGTACTTTTTCAGAAAAGAAGAAATTTTGCGAAATAACTCCTCTCTTTCTTCCACAGTTTGCATGTTGATATATCTCGTTTATTTAAATTTAAACCTTCCCAGCCCGAATTGCGCCTCGGGA
>CAZLNG010000324.1:904-2864 GCA_964560735.1 uncultured Methanosarcinales archaeon
GCACGGCGTCCTTTTCACCCCGAGTTCCGCTTCGGGAGCACGGCGTCCTTTTCACCCCGAGTTCCGCTTCGGGAGCACGGCGTCCTTTTCACTCGCTGCGCTCGCTCAAGAGGACTAATTTTTGGCGAAGATTATATAGCTTTATTTTTGTTTTCCTCTAATGTAAGCCTTTAGATAAGTGAACTTTTTTGAACAGGAGCAACATTATTAGTGTCTTAACGGAACTTTCCACTCACGCAGTGTGGCTTTACCATAAAGAATAAACAAAAAAAGTAGTTTCAACGCTTTGTTTTTCAAAAAAATGAAATATTCGCTGATTTTTGCCTGTAAAAAAATTTCTTTTCGTTTTTTGCTCTTTTTAGGACTGATCCAAGCGTTTGCTTGGTAGTAAACAGGCTCTGGAAGGTGAATAAGGTTTTCAGGAGAGGTTAAAACTTTTTAGATAATTGTCTCTTCTAATAATAGTACTTACTTTCGGCAGGTCGACATTAAGACGTAGAATATTTTTCCTGATATCGTTTTTGAACACCCACTAACTATAGATTAGGTTTAAAGTTGCTTAACACGTGGCTCTACTCCCACATCATATATAAATACTAAATCATTTTTCATTAAAGTTTAGTATGAGAAATTAATAATTGGTCAGATGTAAACCTTTCAGTTACACACAAATAGGAGCATTATTTCCAAAATCGCCATCAGAATAAATTATCAAAAATTAAACGTCGACCTGCCGAATGTAGGATAGTAGGACTTACGCGGTTGAACTGAAAAACCAACTGCATGAAACCTTCAACTGTCAAAACCATGGATTAAACAGCAATATCTATTGCTCCTGATTTAGAACCTCAACCGCGTAAGTCCTAAATAGATTATAGCTGCTCCCATAAACTTTTCACAATAATTTATTTAAAAAATCTTTTTGATGTGCCAATGAAATATTCAGGCTGAACCACCACTGCTAGTTAAGACTGTTACTCTAAAATCCTTATAACCACAAAGTCTGCACCTATAGTAACTCCTTGTTATACTTTTATCTCCTATTTCCTTTACATCACATCTCTTAAATTCTTCCATTGAATTACTTTTTCCACAATTTTTGCATTTAATGCTTTTAAGAGATTTTTCAGATTCTTTATCGCCTTTTCTTGCAGTAATTCCTTCCGTACATTCTCGTCTGTCTACGTACCCACAGTTATTACATTCCCAATACCTTATTACTGTCACTTTGTATTCGGTGAAAGTGCTTATTTCTTTCATCACAGGTTCTTTAATCTCACTGCATGTAAATTTTTTTCCACAGTGTGTACAAGAAGTGTTCCTAGCATATCTTGCGGCACTATCGGTCACATAAAGTAATATACCGGATAGAATGAGCAGTATTAAATTAAAATTTGACAACGATTCAGACTCTTCTTGAACTATTGAATTCTCTGAAGGTCCAAAGATTAGGTAGATAATACTAATTCCCGCAGTAATGGCTAGAAGATCTCTTGCTTTTTCAATAGAATCTTCCTCAAAAAAATTAATTAAATTTTTTGAGATCCATTTAAAATGATATTCTTTAGTTTCCCATCCACTTGTGAAGGTGTGCGTTTCAGAGATTGGATCGAAGTCTGATATTCCTATCTTCACTTCTTCTAATGAATGTTCTCTACCGGGTTTAGCCTGATCATACAATTCAAAACGCCTTCTGTTACACCAATTGTACCTACTCTCCTGAAAATACTTCCTAATTTGTTAAAAAAATTGTTATTTTGATTTGCTGTTCTGAAGCCCGAGTTTCGCTTCGGCACCCGAGTTTCGCTTCGGGAGCACGAGGTCCTTTTCGCTCAGCTTCGCTTCGCTCAAGAGGACTAATTTTTGACAAAGTTACATAACTTTATTTTTGTTTTTCTGTAGCTCAATCCTTTAGATAAGTGAACTTTTTTGAACCATAGCAACATTATTAGCGTCTTAA
>CAZLNG010000325.1:0-2852 GCA_964560735.1 uncultured Methanosarcinales archaeon
CTTAGATTGATGATTGAAATTGTTAATGATTCTGCAGGTTAGCTGCCAGTTAGATCTTCATTATCGGCTGATCATTTTCTCTGTTACACTAAATCTGATAGTGAATTCAGTCCCATTGCCTTTCTTCAGTTCAAGCTCCCCATCTAACTGGCTTACTAGGGTATTTACTAACTGCAGACCAAGAGTGTCTGAATTCTCAAAATCAATTTCTTCGGAAATACCAATCCCATCATCCGAGACTGAGAGAGTGTATTTAGTACTTTTTCCAGCAAGCTCTTCATCATTATTTGGTTTATCTCTAGTCTCTTTACTTAAGAGTTTAATTCTAATTGTCCCTTTGTGTCTGTTGGGAAATGCATACTTGAAAGAATTGGAAATAAGTTCGTTGATAATCATCCCTAATGGGACTGCAATATCCATGTCGAAGAAAATGTTCTTTTCAAGATCTAGATCTAGGCAAATCTCAATGTCTCCAAATCTGTATGTCTGAAATAGATTATGAAGAAGTCTTTGCAGATACAGTGAAAAGTTAAGTGCGTCGTCTTCCCTACCTTCATGCAATTCCTCATGGATTAAGGCAATAGATATTACTCTGTCCTGGCTTTCCCTAAAAGCCTCCAGAACTTCAGAATCATTAATACATTCTCTGTTGTTAAACTTTTCAGCCTGAAGATCTAAGAGAGAAGAGATAACCTGCAGGTTATTTTTTATTCTATGATGGATTTCCTTTTTACGGATAATTTCAATGTTTGCCAGAGTTTCTTCAGCTTTTTTACGCTCTGTAATATCCTGAACTATTCCTCTCAATCGAACAGGAGAATTTGTCTCATCAAAAGTAACTCTAATTTGAGAGTGGACTATGCGTTCTTCTCCATTAGCTAGAATAATCCTATAATCACCTGCAATAGATTCTCCATTTAAACCCTTTTTTAAGGTATTATTCACATAGTCTCGATCATCAGGATGTACATAATTTAGAAATTCGTCATAAGTTGCGCCTGATTCATGAGGAGAACGTCTAAAAATGCTATATAACTCATCAGACCAACATACTTCGCCAGTTACAAGATTCCAGTCCCAATTTCCAAGATGAGCCATCTTTTGAGCTTCAGCAAGACTTCTTTCGCTTTCCTTCAACGAATTGTAAGCTCTCTCAAGTTCTATTGTCCGTTCTCTAACCTTTTCCTCTAAATCCTGATATGCTGTTTTAAGATATTCTTCCATTTGTTTTCGCTCTGTAATGTCAAGATTGAAGCCTACCCATTCAGTGATTTTCCCCTCTTTATCCTTGATCGGTCTGCCTATCGCTAATATGCTCCGGTAGCTTCCGTCTTTTGCCCGGAAACGGTGCTCTTTCTCGAAGTCCTCACCAGTCTTGATACAACGAAGCCAGTGATTTATAGTTGGCTGCACGTCCTCAGGCGGGAGTAGATGCAGCCAGCCAAACTTTTGAACCTGCTCCATTGACATGTCCACCAGTTCAAGGAAAGAATTACTTACAAAGGTACAGTAACCGGCTGCATCTGTCACCCAAACTCCGTAGGGGATCGTATCACCAAGAGTTCTGTACTGCTTTTCACTATGTTTTAACACTTCCTCTGCTTGCTTACTTTCAGTGATATCCTGAACGATTCCTGACATCCGGCTTACTTTTCCGTTAGAATCCACACGATGCCGCCCAGCCGCCCAAATCCACCTAACCTCATCATCCACTCGCCGGATACGGCACTCGAAATTCCAGTCTTTGCCCGCAGTTGTAGCTTCTTGGAACTTTGCGTCCACTAATGCGCGATCCTCAGGTAGTACGTGGTCGAGAAACATCTCGTAAGTCCACTGCGGGAGTAGTTGTTCGTAACCGAAAATGCGGTCATGCTCAAGAGATCGATAAGCTGTGCGATCCACCAGATCAAGATCCCACGCGCCGGTATGGCTGGTTTCGAGTACAAAGTTCAACATTTCTTCACTCTCACGAAGTTTCCCTTCAAGCTCTTTCTGGTCAGTTATATCGAACCCATAGAGGTTTACACATTCTTCTTCTGGTAAGGGATGAAACGCGACAAAGTATACTCTTTTTCCTGCTTTAACCTCGGTTTTTTCCGGAATGTTCCGGGAAATTACCCTTCGCACAATATCTCCGATATTTGAAGATAATTTTTCTCCTACTTCCACGCCCCATTCATGCAATAAGGGCTCACCCGCCCCATTTGAGTAAAGAACAGTACCATCCTTTGAAACACTAAGCACAGGATTTGGGTTTTTTGCTGGAAATTGCTCCATTTTTTTCATTTTACCTCTGCTAAGATCCCTTGTTAAGGTGTGATCAATTATAAATAAAGTATAATATTTAAATTTGTATAAATATATAATTAGATGTTAAATTTAACTGTCTATTACTTATAAAAATTTTGTTAAGCTTTAAAGATAATAGGCAATGATATTTTATAGGGCAATGAGAATATTTGGTTCTCTTCAGGATAGGTGCCTGAGCTCTTGAGAGCTCCGTGGCTTGAGAGATTAGTAAGGTTCCAGGACCTCCAGATTACAAGAAGAAGGAAAAATAAACCCAAAGAGAAATTTAACCTAACTTTAAGGGATGTGCAGGGGCATTTTTACAGATATGTGGCAACCCGATAGTTTTTCTTCTTTTCTTATATTTTTCATGCCAGGGTTTGTTTCTTTGAAAGTCTTTGATTCATTCGTACCAAATTCTTCAATTAGGATATAAAATACGGACTGGTATGTCCTTTAAATTTTCTGAGGATATCTATAAAAAAGAGTCTGCTGTAAGAAAACAGGAAAATCAATCTCCTTCAAGACTTAAGGTTTCTCCTACTGAGAGCAGAAGTTCCCCG
>CAZLNG010000326.1:0-2826 GCA_964560735.1 uncultured Methanosarcinales archaeon
TCAGAATCAAATTCAAATCTTGATTTTTTTTTCTTCCTGGAGAATATTTTCTGCATGATTCTGCAGTGGTGAATATTGGAGTGAAGAATAGATTTCTTGTAAGCCCTGTAGAATTTTTAATCCTTTATCAGTAATCATGTAATCACCCCTTTCATGGATTTGCAGAATCAAACCGCTATCTAAAAGTTTCTGTAAGTGAAAAAGCAAGTTTCCTCCTCTAAGGCTTGTCAGTTCGGAAAAAGCAGAGAAACTTTTCATATCGAATGCAACTGCCCTTAGAATTTCCAGACGATGGTTATTTGAGACAGGCTCCAAGATCTCTCTCATAATAGTGTCAGTTTTAATGGATGAAATATTGGATTTGCACTCCTGGTTATCTGAGTAAATCCGCATAGAACGCATAAGGTTGACCTGTTTAATGAAGAGGCTCGAAACTTCGGAAAAACATTGCTCGCATTTGCTGAAAGGAGTTCCACATCTCAATTCATCCAGCTTTTTTCTATTATTTGAAATTAGAGTATCATCAACTTTGCCATGTTTAATGAGTTCTGCATTCTGCTGCAGGAGAGATGTAAATGCAGAAGCACAATTTATCTTTTCAGGGCACTTTTTTACCATATTACGTTCAAGTCCAGTCTCTATATCTTCGAAGAGGTGATTAAGAAGAGTATTCGTATACTCGTGTCTTGAGGTTTCGAGGGCAGCTTCAAAGCAAAGTTTGTTCGAAGATTCAATTATTTTCTTGATATCGTTATGGATCTCGGAAAGTTTTTCCTTAATAGACTTTATTTCCTCCATATCATGATCCTCCGATATTACTGGGCTTGCAGAAGATTTTTCCCTTATCTCACTTCTGACTTTCATACTTGAATTCCACCGATTTTTTCATTCATTTTTAGAGCCTTAACACTGTTTTTGTATCTTCTTTTAACTCTTAAGGTCATTTTAACGTATTTAGTATATTTTAATGCCGATTAAGTATATAATCATAACTGAACAATTATTAACAGACAAGTGGCGCCCATCATTGAAATAAAGGAGGTGATTTCATGGTAAAATGTGGAATTTGTGGTGGAGAGGCTCCAAGGCAACCAGGTATTACGGATGAAGGAACATGCGATCTTTGCGGTAAGAAAGTTATGCTTGCTGGTGATTGTTTGCAGAAAAAAGAGAAGAAAGAGTGAAATAAATTAGATAATTACCTTATAACATAAAATCATAAAAATTGAAAATCTGAAGCAATCATTTACTTTGCAAAAGCAAAGTAAAGATTGTCTTTCCTTTCCTACTGCGAATGAGATCATTTTTTTCATTACATTTTTGATGGAACTTTTGTTTTCCTTTTATTTAGAACAAGGTTTTGGTTATACAGATTGCTCCTCCGGAATTGATTCGTACAGTTTTCTCCTCTCTGGTGGCATGGACTCGATGTATTTTTTTGCCTCCTCTGGAGATACCGCTTTAAGGGTCCCATCAGATTCCTGTATGACCACTCCACTTTCCGTGAGCATTTTATAACGTGCCTTTCTGACTTCCTTGTCGGGGTGACAAACGAAATGACAGCTGGAACATGTATATTCCATTCTATTCCCCGGGATAAGGCATATAAAAAATCCGCCTTTGATTTTAGGTCTATCTAGGTACGCTTCTATGGTACTGGGCAGCGCAGCAATAAAATCTTCATCTTTTTTGGGAATTTCAAAGCGCGCAGGAGACCAGGTGGACCATTTTCCCGAGGCATTCAGACCTGTAAGTCCTCCGCAGACAAGGAAGCAACGGCTATTGCTCCTTCTCTTCCCGTAGCTAAACTCCTTTCCCCCAAGAGTTACTGTAACTTTCTCAAGTGGGTCCACATATCCGGATGAACAGACTGCAAGGCAGATCTTGCATTCGTCACAATAGTTTTCTTCTTCCGGCAGGGGTTCTGTTGGGATAAGCTCCGCATCTGTAACTACCGACGCCAGTACAATTGCTGACCCATATTCCTTGGTGATAATGTTCCCGGAATACCCGAAATGCCCTATTCCAGAGCGAACAGCAAGGTATCTATGGGAAATAGGGGGGTGCATATCCAACAACCAGTTTTCAGAGTCTTGACGGTAAACGAAATTTGCAATCTGGGGAACAGCTTTGTAACCATACTGCTGTAAGAATCCTGCCATTTCAAGGGCTACCCCGTTGGCAAGGGTGGTGGTCCGCACCTTATTAGTGTCGAGGGTTTTATGGTCCTCTTTTCTAAAGTAAGGTTCAATAAGGTTCTGGTCAAAAGCCAGAGCAAAAACGATTGCCGATTTTGCTCCTGGCAGAACGTATGTAAGATCGGCAGAAGGAGGGCCACCCGCAAGAGTTTCAGTAGTCGCAATGCCCACTTTAAAGGCTCCAAGGGTCAAAGCCATCTCTTTGAGTTCTTCAGTTAGTTTTTCCATCTTGGATTTATTGGTATGTTT
Organism: uncultured Methanosarcinales archaeon; assembly: GCA_964560735.1. GTDB lineage: Archaea > Halobacteriota > Methanosarcinia > Methanosarcinales > Methanosarcinaceae > Methanosarcina. Next base: position 2,448 of record CAZLNG010000326.1, read on the forward strand.
TTCCACATTCGGTTCTTCTGTTTGTTCTTCCATTTTCTACTCCTCAAGCAAACTTAATATTAAATATAATCAAACTATTTTATAGAAGGTAATTCATATATATTTAATGTGCATTCAAATATACTAGCCTACTGAAAGTATACTTGAGTAACCTTTTGTGTATTTCCTTTAGTTTCCTAATGTATAGAGTGAAACAACATTTGAACTTTGTAAAAGATGTTGTTGTTTCTTTTTTTGTGTTACTTTTTTGCAGTTAAAACAGATATCAAGAGACGCTAAGAAAAGTGCCTATGTGTTTCTCATAGTTTTTCTGCATTTGATATGGGAGTTATCGATAGGAAAAATATGGTCTTAAAAATATAGGGTTACTCGATAGCTA
>CAZLNG010000327.1:0-2802 GCA_964560735.1 uncultured Methanosarcinales archaeon
TTTTCAATTTCCTCGTTTGAAGTTTAATTGATTATTTCCAGGCTCATGTCTATCCATCTCGATTTATGAATGAGGGAACCCATGGATATGACATCCACTCCTGTTTTTGCATAAGCTTCAAGATTTGTCTGAGAGATTCCACCGGACACTTCAATAATAACTGAATCTCGAAGTCCTTTTTCTTTAAGTATTCCAAGGGTGTCTGTTACTTTTTCAGGCTGCATATTATCCAGCATAACAATGTCGGCTCCGAGTTTTGCAGCAAGTACAGCGTTTTCTGCTGATTCAACTTCAACTTCTACTTTTCGGGTAAAGCTGGTTTTTTTAGCTGCTTCAAGAGCTGCTTCGATTCCCATCAGTTTAATATGGTTATCTTTTATCATAACCGAATCCGAAAGGTTGAACCTGTGAGAGTCTCCCCCTCCTGCAACTACAGCCAGTTTTTCAAACTTCCTTATCCCTGGGGTGGTCTTCCTTGTACATGCTACCCTTGTACTTTCCGCATGCCTCCTAACAATACCCACACAGGCCCGGGTAAGAGTTGCAATCCCGCTCAGGTGCCCGAGGAAGTTCAGAGTAAGTCTTTCTGCCCTCAGGATAGAAACTGCTCCTCCTTTTAGCCTGAAAATTATATCTCCTTCTTTGAGGCTGTCTCCATCTTTAAGAGTGGTTTCTGCCTGAACTCCAAGATAACTAAAAATTGCACCTGCTTCTTTTATTCCGGCAACAATACAGTCTTCTTTTGTGAAAATAACGGCTTCTGCAGGCCTGTCAGGCACAATAGTGCACGAAACGTCATCGTACCCCAGATCTTCTTCTATAAAGCTTTCGACCTCTTTTATGAGCATGATTTTTACCTCGCTACTTTATGTTGCCCGGATTTATAAGAGATACGGGCGACTTTGGTTTTTTCTATTTCTGTTCAGTTGGCGTACCGTACTTCAAGTATACACATCTGCATATCGAAAAACGGGGCAAAATCACGCTTTAATGATGTCACTGGCTCAAATTAATACTGGCTCAAATTAAAAATGATGGTAACCTTTTAAAGTGAGGAAAACGGGTCAGCCATTAAATATGATGCACAGGCATTCTCTGACTCCCAGGCTGTAACACTGGTTACCCTAACTTGAGGATCTTTGAGCATAGTTTGAAGGGACTTTGCGATATATACGGCTATATTTTCTGAAGACGGCGGAGTGTTGTCATCAAAATAATCGAGTTCATTTAAAAAATTATGATCTAATCTTGTCATGATTTCAGATACATTCTGTTTTAATTCTCCAAAGTCCATCAGTATTCCTGCATCATTGAGCTTTTCTCCAGCCACACAAACTTCGATCTTCCAGTTATGCCCGTGAAGATTTTCACATTTCTTGGCTACCATCTTAAGCTGATGGGCTGCTGCAAAATGGGTAACAATTTTTAATTCAAACATAGCTACTCAATCTCCTTTTTGAACTTAAACTAATGACATTTCATAAATAGGTTTCCAAATTTATCGGCATTCATTTTTATAAAAGTATATTATTTTATTGATTTAAATGGACGTGTATAATGTACCAGCGATTAAAAAAATAATAAACCGTGACCTGTGAAGTAGCAGAAAACCTGAAATATTAAAATTAATTTAAAAATATTAGATGCGCTTTTCTATTTAAGAAACATTGAACAGAAGATTTTAAGAGGAGGAAATGAATACAGTACCCAGTCTCGAATTTATAGAATCAGGTACTAAATTATAAAGGTCAAGTTTATTGGCTATTTCTCAGGAGTCTGGAATGCTGAAAATAGGAATTATTGGTTGCGGATTTATTGGTGGACAGATTTGCAGGACTATTGATGAAGGAACTGTTAATGCGGAGCTGTATGCTCTTTGTGACTCGTCTGAAAGCAAAGTTCTCGAACTTGCAGCCTCCCTGAAAAGGTGTAGCCCTGCCTATATGAAGGTTGAGGATTTGCTGCACAGTGTGGATCTTGTTATAGAATGTGCCTCTCAAAAAGCTGTCAGGTTTATCGTGCCTCAGGCTCTCGAAGCTGGCTGTGATGTTATGGTGCTCAGTGTAGGGGCTCTTGCAGATAAAGAACTCAGAGAAAAGCTCTTCAAACTTGCAAAACAGAACAATTGCAAGCTCTATTTCCCCTCAGGAGCCGTTGCAGGCATCGATGGAATAAATTCCGCATCTGCAGCCGGGATTTTCTCAGTTACCCTGACTACCAGCAAACCTCCTTCAGGCCTTGCTGGAGCTCCATATATTGCAGACATGGGAATTGAACTCGAAAAAATTGAAAAAGAAACCCTTCTCTTCGAAGGCTCTGCCTCAGAAGCCGTAAAAGCCTTCCCTGCAAACGTGAACGTGGCAGCCACAATAAGCCTTGCAGGTATAGGCTTTGAGAGAACAAAGGTAAGAGTCATCGCCAACCCTGCCCTTTCCAGAAACGTGCATGAAATTACTGTAGAAGGAGAATTCGGCAAATTTACCACAAAAGTTGAAAATCTACCCTCCCCTGACAACCCCAGAACCAGCTACCTTGCCGCCCTTTCTGCAATTTCCACCCTCAAAAAAATCCTGAGCCCCATCCAGATCGGAACCTGAAACATCAGGAAGGCAATGTAGCAGCTTATCCCACATATTTTTTTCAGCCAAGAACGTCTTTAATCCTGACTATCCTTCTGGCTAGTGAAAAGAAAACCTTACCTGCTATAAATACTCCTGCAAACCTGCTATAAATACTACTGCAAAAAAATCACTGTTATTTGCCCATTCGTTAGTCCTCTTGAGCGCAGCGAAAAGGACCGCG
>CAZLNG010000328.1:0-2788 GCA_964560735.1 uncultured Methanosarcinales archaeon
ATCAATATGGGATGGAAGTGATAGCAGCATTGCAAACGAAAAAGCCATGCTTATGATTAAAGACAATTCCGCAACCAACGTTACAATAGAAAACATAACTGTGGATGGTAGTCAAAGTGATTATTATTCTGGTGTTGAGCTTGGAACTTCCTGCTATAACATGGCAACTTTGATAGGTGTTAACGGGCTAACAATTCAGAATGTTACATTCAAGAATGGATGTAACGATGCTATCCTATTAAGCTGATCCCAAAACTCAAAAACTACCTCTTTGAATCTCAACTTAAAAAACATTAATTGAGCTACTGATCAGGAAAGTAGTTATGAAATTCCTATGGATATGCAAAAAAATGGGTTTTGGGATAGGCTCATTGAATAAATGTTCTAATATTCTCACAGATGGAATTACAGTGAATAAATGTGGGCATGACGGTGTATATGCATATAATGTAAAGGATATTACAGTTAAGAACTGTAAATTCATTAACCGTACAAATTCATCCTGTAGATTCTATACTGTTATCAATGGAGTATTCGCAAATAACGAATGTACTACATCTGGTGGTGGATATACGGGCCTGGAATTAGAAGGAACCGTAAAAAATATAGAAGTTTACGGAAACTACTTCCATGATTTAGATGCTCCTGCAATAGCACACGTAAGTACAACAGAAACTAACGTAAGTATTCACGATAATGAAATCATAAATTGTGAATAAGGAGTTGCTCAGAAAAACTTTCAGTTAATGAACTGAAAGTTAATACAATTCATTTTCGGGTATATTATATGGAATCTTCAAAGATTTGCTATCTTAATAACCACGTCAATACCCAGAAACAAATTGCTCTCACTGGATTGGTACAGTCTTCCAGGCTACTTCTGTTTCTTCACACCTTTTTGCATTTTTAACCATTCTATCAGTCGATCATGAGCCATGTTTAACAGAAAGCTCTCTGCGGCTTCAGAAGACTTACAGTATTCACTCCAGTGCCAGCTGCCCGGCTATTCTGGCACCACAATTATCCCCTTCTTATCTACAACGCCCGCAAAGATCATCTTCGTGGCTCCTTCCGCTGGAATCGCATCTTCAGGAGCTTTTACCTCTTCATGAACCGGGTCCAGTATCGGCTTTTTCCAGATGCGTGAAACAACAGCACTGGGACATATCACGGAGAAGTGAATGCCTTCTTCTGCAAACTCATACCGCATGCTTTCACTCAAACCACCGCGTACTTGGTGGCGCAATAGAGAGCCTGGAAAGGAAACGGAATCAATCCTGCAATGGAAACTGTATTAACGATATGCCCTCCGCCCTGAAGCCGGTAGATTTTTTGTAACTTTTTACGGGCGGTTCAGGTAGAGTATCGCATGGGAGCAGGTACTTCTAACACAAGTTTCTTGGTCAAAAAAAACTTAAAATATCTGTTCTCTAAAGGCTCATGAAATAAACCAATATCTATTTTACTTTACATATACAGTTTTTGAGGAACTCAATAAGCCTTAAACTCGAGTTTTAAGGGTTTTTCAGGAATTAAGCATCCAATAAAGCTTCTTTTTTCAATTTATAACCTTTAACCTCTTTATACTGGAAAGTAAGCTTATATTTAAGCCGGCTAACTTCAGGGTTGTCAGCAGGTAGATAACCTGCAAGAAAAACGGAACAATGAATAAGTTAAGAATGGATGATAACATGAAAATGAAAAAAGTATTAAATTCAATTTCCCGTTTTGCAACGGTGCTAATGGTATTATGTATTATTCCTTCAGGAGCTTTTGCAGCAGGAAATAATCAAAAATTCGCCCCTCCACAGAATATAACTGAAGAAAATTTCACTGATGTTCAGGCAGATATACTTGATTCAATCACTGAACAAATTACTGAGCTTCAAAGTTTCTATACTAATGTAAGTGAAACAACCGATGCATCCGAACTTCAGGAAGTCCTGGCCAATCAGGCACCAGCACATGGATGCAGACCGTATGGCATGAAAGGTCCCGACGGAATGAACCAGGGGCCCTGCGGGATTTCCGGATTATTCAAACTTGAGCAGCTTGAAAACGTAACTGATGACAATTACACTGACGTCCAGATAGAAATAGTTAGTTCCATAGGAAATATGACTGAAATGCTTAACGAGCAGCTGGAAAACACTACTGATGAAAACATGACCGAAATGCTCAATGAACAGGTAACTGAGCTCGAAAGCTTATCCACCAGCGTGAGTGAAGCTTCCAGTGCAGCAGAGCTGCAAGAAGTCATATTAACCTACATGCAGACTCAGGCTGTTGATTCAATTGAAAAGGAAATTGAACACATTGAGACTAAAGTAAATGAGAGTGAAAACGCAACCGATGATACCAATGAGAATGCCACAGAACTCAACGACAGAATCACAGAACTTACCTCTCTGATAGATGATATCAACGCAGCTGAATCCCTTGGAGATCTTAAAGAAATAATGTCTTCTTCAAAGGGAATGCCTGGAATGAGCCCCGGTCCAATGCATGGTGGTTGTGACTGTCCTATGGGCCCTGGAAAGATGCCTGAAAACAGCACAGATAACAGCACTGAAGCTTAAGCTTTGAAAAATTTGAAAGCTTGATAAAGTGAGTTGGGAAATTAATAAGGAAAAGAGATGGGAAGTTAGAAAGGAGATGATATTAAAATACATTTTCCCATCCTTTTTCCAGATACTGCAAATAAGCATCAATTTAAGAGAAATACTAAACAAGAATCTACAACCTAAATCTACAACCTAAATCTACAACCTAAATCTACAACCTAAAT
>CAZLNG010000329.1:0-2781 GCA_964560735.1 uncultured Methanosarcinales archaeon
TTAACTGATGATGGGCAAGCTATAGGAGACTATGAGACTATTAGTCAGGACGAGTTGCTGAGCAAGATTAAAGAATGAGTATAATTGACATAGCTACTTTTCCACAAAACAAGCATAGTCTAAGAGGGTAATTCTATAACTCATGGAATTACCCTCCGGCAATTTATTTGTTATCTGATATTCTTTTATACACACGCACAAATTAATGCGCCTGCGAATAGTATTAAAAAGGTAAGAACTACCCGGAAGAAGGTATTAAAATGAAGACAGGAACAAAACTCCTAATTGGCTTTTCTCTTGCGATACTTGCAATATGTCTTGTTTACTTTTTAACTCTTTTTCATCCGCCGGGGTCAGGTGAGTATGTTATGGCAAACAAACTTCAATATGTGCCCGAAAAATATGTGGAGTTCAATTTAACATATCTTGAGAAGTACCCTTATGTTAAACAAGCAATAATGAATCCAGGAAACGATATCAAAATACCTTCTGATCGCTATGAAGAGTCGTCGGAATTTATGAAAAAATTGGAAGGAAATAACTCCGTAAAAGTGAATAATGAGTATTATGAGATTCTATTCAGTAGCGCTGACTAAAAGTTCACGTGATAAGTATAAAAATTAGAATGGAAGAGAAGGCTCTAATTCTTCCATTTGTTATATTTCAATCTCTCCAGTATGAACTAAAGTATCTATTTTTAACCAGTTACCTAGACGTACATCAATACACACGCGCTCGCATGAAATTGATTTCCAGAATAATATTTTCAGAAAAAGTGCTTCAGATAGGTTTAAAAACCTATTGGTTTCCTAATTTCGAAATCAGCTATTTTTGGACTTATTTTGAGGCTTTTTGAGGCTATCACATACTTTTTGGGTACGTTAGTTCTAAATATGTCCCGATCTCTCAATGGAGAGCTTTCTATGAGCCTACAGGGATGTACTTTAAGATGGGTTTATCTATAGTATCCAATGTTTGTACATAGATTCAGCAAACTTTACAACTAGTACAAATGTCTATATAGCACATTGGAAATACGGGAATTTATGCCTGGGATTTATCACATTACAAATGCAGCAAAATTTAGAATAGAGGAAGCTTTTGTCCAGCGTGGATTCAGTACACTCACCTGTCCTGAGATTGCAGAAATTACCGGGATGCCGGCAATAAACATATCCCGGCTTATGTCTCACTACCATGAAAGAGGATATGGATACTTCATCCGATTGAAAAAGCGAAAAGGTCATGCATATCAATATAAGCTTGCTAAAAGAGGCAGGCTCTCGTATACGCAATATCTCAAGAGGATCAAGTTAGGTTTCGACCTTTCCTTACAAAAAAGAACACCAGCTCGAATGTCCACATTCAAAGGATTAAGAAAATTAAATGTGTTAAAGGAAGCAGAAAACTTTGTTTCACCCGCTGAATTGGCTCCATATATCGGAATTTCGAAACGCGGAGCCGAAGAAATGGGGATTGTTGAGGAGTCCAAATTAGAGGTGGCTGGACTCCGTAACATTGGAAATAAGATAAACTAACTTTACAATCTTGAATTTGTTTTCTCATGCGGGAAAAAACTCCTTAATTATAGCGGCAGGCGGAGCCGAGAAAAATCAAAATCTTGATCTCGGAACCGTCCCGGATTTCTGAACTTTTTTGGCCCACTATGGGAGGTGAGACCCACTTTATGGTGTGCTGTGTTTCATTGTAGTACAACACCACAACAAGCTTCCTCAATCCTGATGCCATGACTTCAGATTTTAGCTCCGGTTCCATATTTGCTGGTTGAATAAACATCTGAATAAAAATAAATATCATGTAGGATTATCCGCAATTATGCAAAGTTGTAATTATTTTCATTCTTGGCAAGTCGGCGGCATCGTGATGTCAAAAATACACAAGCTCGCAGATGATAAAGGATGTACCATACAGGATGCCATCAGGATGATCCTTTACAGGTATGTTGGATATGGCGGGGAGCCGGTGAAACCTGAGTATCGTAAAGTCGATGAAAAATTTTCAAATAAGCGAGGATATATTTTCGTGAGCGTTGACGATGATTATATTGAGAGGCATATTTATCCCATTTGTGAATGGGAAGACACATGGACGCACCCGATGGATTTGATGAATATCCATCTCATACAGGGAGCGTTACAGCAGTGCTAACCACGGGAGAGAGGCAGGCCCGCTACCAAAGGATGCTGGTAAGGTGGGAGAAAAAAGCTAGACTCAAAAAAGCGAAGAAGGATGCTATATGGACATCTAAACCGGTTGACAGTGATCCATCAGGAGTGGAATCGTGAAAAGAATCCTGATTTCCATTCCCGATAAAAAGAATCTATTGAAATGATAGAAGCAATAGCAGACGCGAGTAAACATCTATTGAAAACATCCTTCGGGATGCTTTACATCTTATCTCCAGTATCAACCATCAACAGAAATACGCAACGGAAAGATTGAGGATATCCTGACAAGTTCATAAACAATTGCCATAGCTGTTGATACTTGTTTCTATCATATTTGGAATCAAACTGTTGGGGACTCAAGAATTTAAGGATGTATTCAACAGCGAAAAAACACAAAGATAAAAACGAGCTACAGCAGTATGTAAAATCTCAGAAAAGCTTGCCTGCATTACTTGAATGTCCGGAATTTCCCGAACAGCACAGACCTTGAAACCCCATGTAGGCTGGTGTAAAAAAGAGTAAATATTCTACGGGAGAAAATGCCTTTGAAGCCGCAACCCGATGGAGTAATTATTTCTTTATTTGTATTTAT
>CAZLNG010000330.1:0-2749 GCA_964560735.1 uncultured Methanosarcinales archaeon
TGGAATTCGAAGGTAATTTCAGAGTCTAACATACAGGACTAAATGTTATTAGAAGATCTAAGAAAAAAGCCACGAAATTTAGTAGTAATACACCATTTTAATAAAGAATAGACGAATACAAAAAAGTATCTTTCAATATGCGAGAGTTGCCCAGCCAGGCCAAAGGCGATAGGTTCAGAGCCTATTCTCGTAGGAGTTCGTGCGTTCGAATCGCACCTCTCGCACTAAACTTTTTTAAATTAATCAATTTTCTTGTAGTTACTTTTTTGCTCAATTATTCAAATTCATTTGCTTTTTATGGAGTTGCAGCAAGATGTACCTCTAAGGCAAATGACTCATACTTAATCAGAAAGACTAGATAATATTTAGACTAAGAAGATAATTTGGTAACTTATGAGAGGATAATAAGTGGTCAATAGTGAACAACTCGATATCTTATCGCTCAGGTGTTCGGGGGGTTCGAATCCCTTCTCCCAAATTAAACTTGCTATAATTTTTCACTTAATTTTAAGTTCCGTTTTCGCTCATGTTTTTCTAAACATGTTATAATATCAGAGTATTCGTTCAGTTTTGTATCTAGCATATTGTAAAAGTTATAACAGGTAACCACTTCTCCGATGGGCTCTTTGATTTGTTATCTTAATAAACCACAATAGAAACTAATTTAAATAGTTGCATCCATTATACCATATGTAGTAATTACTGGAGTAACTAACGACAACTGGACAATCTATTTTTAAAATTATAGTGACTTTGCAGGTAGGATATATACATGGATGAAGGGCATATAAACGTAAACTTATCAATTGGTTTTACAGGCTTTTCAGGAAAACCAATTTTTACAAATTTGTCAATTCCTTTAGTAGTTCCTTCAAATGACTATACAATTGGACGGATTTTAAATGATGTCTTGTATAGGTTAGATGATAATATCATAGATTCTGAATTAAGCAGAGAAGACATACAGAAAGTTTCGACCGAAATAAAAATCAATTTAAAGCTGAGAAAAGATGAGATTCGAGTTAATAAATCAGGGACTGATAGATTCTACCCCATAGGTTATAGTATCCAAAGAGCTAAGTTTCAAGAAGGGGATACTCTTTATGCCATATTAAGGGGACGACCTCTGATTTCTCCCCTACCGGAGGATCCAGTAATTTATAATATTTCATTTGGATCAGATCTCTTTGGAAACCCTCCGTTCAGAAAGCCAACAGAATATTATTGTGAGAATCATGGAAAAATTCTCACTCAAAAGATAAAGTGGGAAGGTACAAAGCCCTATTGTCGAGATTGTGGTGAACCGCTTGAAGTGCCAGAAGGATACTGTTGCAAAGACCATGGAAAAATCCTTACTCCAAGAATAGACTGGGAAGATAGAAAGCCACATTGCCCAAAGTGCCATATACCACTTAAAGTCTGTAATACCCAAGTAGAGTGAGATTTTGCTCGGAACTTTCCTAGATAAGGCCACAGGCATACTTGATCGGCAATTCTTGATAGCATATTGGTTTCCTACCTTTATAGTATCGGCTATAGCCATTCTTATGAAGGTTTATGTTTATGGATGGGAGGAAGCCATCATCTGGTGGCAGCAAGACTTGATGTTAAAGGGCTATGAAGGGAACTTTTATGGTCAGGCGTGGTGTATAATAACGGCGCTGATCACAGTCACCATCTTAGCCTATCTTCTGAAGCCTTTTACTCGACCAATGATTCGTTTTTATGAAGGTTATTGGCCTTTAAAATTGCAGAGGCTGTTTAAAGGTTCGCCCAGCATGCATGAGAAGAACAGATATACAAACATTCTAGGTCAACTAGAAACAGCTGCAAATAATGATGACCAGCAGAATTGCAATCAACTGCAGATGGAGCTATTCTACAATTTTCCTCGAGATGAAGATCGCATTATGCCTACAAGCCTGGGTAATGCTTTAAGGGCAGCTGAGGATTATTCATATAACGTTTATGGTATGGACAGTATCTTTTGGTGGCCACGTCTTTGGTTCTTGCTTCCAGACAGGGTAAGAAATGAGATTGATGAGTCTTTCGTTCCTATAGTCGCAATGCTAAATTTCTCCTCATTGACTGTAATTGTGACTCTTTTGGGGTCAGGATATCTCATACTAGAGGGTTTTGGTTGGCAAGCTTTGTTAGTACTATTAATAGGCATCATTCTAGCAGTGACTTCTTACTGGGCCGCAGTGACCCAGGCTAAGATATATGGAGTAAAAATTCGAACTTCAATAGATTTATATCGCTTTAATCTATTGGAAACACTACATCAATCGCTTCCTGATACTCTCGACGATGAAATCAAACTCTGGAATAGCCTCACGAGCTGGGTTTATGATGGCGACCGTAAATCTGTAGCTAACATAAAATACAAACATAGTAGGACTTACGTAGCTGAACTAAAAGATCAATAGCATTAAATTGTTAACTGTCTAAAGCATTGGACTTAGTCACAAAATCGAATATACTGATTCTCTACTTCAATATATTTATCAACCAAAATAGTAATGCATTTTTACTTTCCATCAACACAATAAAACTATGAAATTGTTACTGTGAATTTTTGAGGACTTTTCCACTTAAACACGCTCAAAGACTATCCCCATTTGGACATTAAATATTTTGTTGTTAAAAGGGCAATCATCCAACTTCTTGCCCAGCCAGACCATAAACGCCAGGTTCAGAGTCCAGTTTCGTAGGAATTCGTGCGTTCGAATCGCACCTCTCGCATCAA
>CAZLNG010000331.1:0-2720 GCA_964560735.1 uncultured Methanosarcinales archaeon
TCAAAGCTAATGTTCCCATTATCCATGCCAAGGGGCTATCAAATCTTAAGTTTTCTGTCAACATTGATGGAAACAAAGACAAGCAGTCAGTTAAATGGGGAAAAGGATATCATAATGCCATCTACCTTGAGAACTGTACCAAAGTAGAAGTTATGGGCAGTACTATCAAACATTCTCAGGGTGATGGGCTAAGGACTATGAACACAAATGATATCCTGTTCTACAATAACAGGATCTTCAAGTGTGGTCATGATGGACTCTATGCCCAAAATGCTAAAAATGTCAAGGCTTATAATAATTGTGGCATTATTCGAACTAATTCTGTTATCAGGTTCAGAAATGTTTCAGAAGGGGAGATTTACAACAATACTGGAATTGCCCTCCCGGAAGACAGAGATGCTTACTCCCCTGGTATAATTATCCAGAAAGATAACGGCGGTGGAGCTGCACTCAACACTTACATTCATGACAACACAATAACTGGGACCTTCGGTCCTGGTGCATGGATCATAGGACGTGACAATGCTTCTCCTGATAATTTCAACAACCTCGTAATCTCGAAAAACAAATTCGTCTCTTGCGGCCAGATGCCTAAAGAAAACAAGATTCCAGGAGAAGGAGGAATTGTCTGGAATGGAGCATCCGGTAAGATAGAAAATAATGAGTTCTTTGGTTGCTGGGAACACTCAGTAATGTTTGGTGATTGGGTAAGTGCCAATGCATCAGGATCAGGCTATAAGGTTGAAGTGAACAACAACGTTTTTGCAAACACGAGAAAAGGTAATTATCCTGGGACATCTTCAGGCTATGCACTTGCAGATTTGTCTGGAAGGCATAAAATTACAGTTTCAGGAAATAGATTCTGGGATAACAAATACGGAAATTTGTACAAAATAGCAACTTAATATTCTTTTTAATTACATTGGAAGTATGGAGGGTCCGAACACCCTTCAATTTTATTTCCTAGCCTGCTAAGGCTGAACTGCCTTTATCCTGATTACAATATTATCTGTAATAACCTTGTATGCTTCAAAGGTTATGTTAAAGATCCGGCTCTTGTGCACTAACCTGATTCGAGTGTTTGACTGAAAAAAGAGGGGTTGAAATGGGATACTTAAATAAAAAGAGGAGGAAGTTAGCGGTTTACTTTCTGGACGATTTTATGTGTGAAGGTGGGTGTAGAAGAGAGTCTGACGCAGTCAAGTAGCATGGGACTAGCTAAACTAAATATACTATTTATCTAAAGATATAGGTATATAGCACATATGCAAAAAGTATATATCAAGTACTATCTATCTTTATATTAGAGGTTATCCAGTACCCTCGAACAGCTGCAACACCTACGCTGCAGGCATCTCTTCCCTGCAGCTAACAAGATCTGTGTTGACACATCCTCTTTTTATGGCAATTGTAGTTTTTGCTTTTCTTTAAGCCTCTTGACTATATTTCCTTGTTATGCCATATCTGGCACATCGACGTTAATAGTTACTTTTGTTTTTGTATATTTTCAGGCAATAAGCAAGTCCGAAAAAGGCCAAAGATATTACATAACTGGGGCCTGGAACATCCTTACCTTTTTCGGGATCAATTAAGCCGGAAGTTGGTACACCTGAATTCTGATTCTCATAAACCGGTTCATTATCGTAAAGAGAATTTTTGGACTGCGATTCTTCTTCATTAGCAATGGAAAAAGATTTACCCTCATCTACAAAAGAAGAAGAACTTATAGCTAAAATTCCTCTTTCCTCAACAAGGGAAAAAATTGAAAAAATTGTAAATACATAGAACAAGAAAATTAAAACTTTCATATCAGGCTTGTTCATATCCACCCTTCTTCTCTGAATTTTATTGAAACTAGTGAAAATAATTAAGAGTAGATTCGAATAAGAAGAGATATAGTTTTCGAATTAGTAATTTTCAGGATTTCAAAAGAAGAACCTGTAAAGTCAGTGCTATTTTCAGGATAAGAAGATAAGAAAGCTGTCTTAATTGGGTGTAGAAAAACTTCTCTCCTCGCTATGTAGGGCATATAACCTCTTCATAAAGCGCAAAATGGATATTTAATAGGTCTCAATTGAAAATATGAGATCATAAACTCTACTGTGCAATTGGAATTGATCTGAAATGGAAGACTCAAAAGAAGAAAAAATAATTATGACTATTCAATGGGGTTTATGGTGGTTGTTTCCCCTCAGCACTTTTGTAGAACAAATTAAATACACTTTTTTAAGACCTTACGGATATTTATTGTTAATTTTTGGATTCATGTTATTTATTTTAGCCAATAAAGCGCACGGTTCTACCAATAAATTAAAATTGAACGCTTCTCCCAAGCCGAATAATTCTGCCAAACTGGTAACACATGGGGTTTATGCATATGTTCGCCATCCCATATACAGCAGTTTTATTCAGATATCCTTTGGAATTGCATTCCTTATAGGAAATTTAGGAAGCATAGCAGTAGCTTTTGCATCCTTAATTTTCTATGATTTCAAATCCAGATATGAAGAAAAACTGCTAATTAAAACGTATCCAAATTATCATCTGTATAAGAGAAGAACAGGCAGATTTATGCCTGAAACACTTGAGATTCATGAGCCTATATAAACGTCATCTGTTGTAGAAAAGATGTTCATTTGAGTGTTAATTTAAATAATATTCGTATCCTTAATTTTAGATTTTCTATTATCTACTCTGTCTTTCATAACACCTTTAATATC
>CAZLNG010000332.1:0-2719 GCA_964560735.1 uncultured Methanosarcinales archaeon
TTGAACAGGACGAAGATGGAATTTACGTAGCTTCTGTACCTGAACTTCCGGGATGGCATACCAGGCAAAGACGCTTGACGAGTTAAACAGGAGAATAAAAGAGGCAATTGAACTCTACCTTGAGGTTGAAGCTAAAAAATAAATAATTAAAATTTATCCTTTTCCCTTGCCTGTCAGTTTTTCGCCTGTCAGTTTTTCGTTTGAGGTCAGGATTTCGACTCCCAGTTCGCTGAAGTCTTTGTCATGGGTTACGAAGACCATGTTTTTTGCGCGGCAGATCTGGGCGAAAAGGAGGTCGTTGAAATCGTATTTCCCTGCTCGAAGAGGTCCATGACTGCAGGGAGATCTATGGCTTGGAAAATATATTTCTTAAGAAATTCACTTGTCAAGAACTTCCCAATGACCTCCTTTAGCTGGACCGATCCTCCGGAGTAAACCTTTTTTCTTCAATTTAGAGATATTTCCTTCAACTTTTCTTGCGGAAATGCCTACTTTATCAGAAAGTTCCCTGGCTGAAATTCTTGGATTTTCTCCAATCAAACTAAGTATCTTTTCTTGATTTTGAGTCAGAGTTTCTCCGACCTTTTCTCCGACCTTTTCTCCGACCTTTTCCCCTTCTCCTTCCTTGACTTCTTCAAGGTATTTTCTCATAAACGTGACAATGAATTGAGTCCCTACCTCTTTGAAATCGGTATCAGGTTCTTTTGAGAGAATCAGGCTTATTCCTCGTCCCCATTTTTCTATCCAGTGGATTTCATGGAAAATTTCGGCGATAAGTTCGTTTCTTCTTTCGGAAACCATTTCAGTTTTTATCTGTTCGATTGTTAGTCCGCCGTAAAGTAGACCTTTGTTTCTGATTTCTACCCTGTTTTTGAAGATAGCAATATTTACTGAATCATACTCGTAATAGTCCCGATGGCAAAAGGCATTTATGATGGCTTCCCTTATTGCTTCTTTATCAATCTCAGGCACATCGATTCTCTTCAGGCCTTCGATTTTCATTCCAATGTGTATATTTTTGAGAATGTATTTTTCTGCTTCTTCTATCAGGTAAAATAGATCACCTGTAAAATCCTGCATATCAATGATATAGGAAGTATCGCCAGTAGCAAAAACTGCGCACCTTAATTTCGCATTGGGGAAAAAGTTCTCTGGATTTTTTCCAAAAAGAATTACTGCAGCGTTTGTTAATTTTCCATCTTCTGCAAGTTTTAGTTTCTTCAGGGAATTTTCCAGCCCCTGATATTCCTTTCCTGCTTCTCTCACAAAGAACTTGACTTTTTCTTCGCTGATATCTTCCAGGCTCGCATCCTTGCAAACTGCCCGATCCCACTTTAAATGGTTCTTGTTTTTCCTTAAAATTAGATTTTCAAGTTCTTTTACACTTAGAGGCTTGTCCTCGTCAGAAGTGCGAATATAAGCTATTCCATATGCAAAATACGGAACATCATTTCCCAGAAACTCAATTTCTATGCAGGTTTTTCCCTGGAGTGTCACCTGCCGGATAGTAGGATAGATCCTTGGCTCTATATGTGCTGAGATAGCTTGAGAAATAGTTCTTAAAGTATCTGCCCCGATTTCTTGCCCCACAACTGTTCCGTCGTCCTTAATTCCAAAATATAATTTCCCCTCCTGGTGCTTGTTAAGCATTGCTGCTATTGAAATAACTGCTGGCTTTAACTGAGCAGTAGATTTCTTCAGTTCAAGGTTTTCAGACTCTTTCAATTGGAAGTAAGAACTCATAGAAAAGACCTTCAAGATAATCGTGAGTTCTAAGATAAAGTTGAGATCTTATAAAAGATGCGGGTTACTTGAATATCGCTACTTCAAATCTAAAAAGTTCCTTTCTTCGTCTACTGCTTATCGTTAATTTCTTTTCTATCATTGGAACCATCCGCTCTATTGTAATATTTAGTAATACTCAGGCTGCTTTTTAAGTCGTAAATGTTTAAGCTTTAGGAAGGCAAATGAGGAACAAAGAGAAAAGGTATTGACTATTAAATCTCGCACCAATAGTGCGAGTAATCCCCGCAGAGAGAAAGTATATGAGGGAACAAACTGAACACAGGATCGAGATTGTTATATCTTTAAAATGAGACCACTGGAAGACCACTGGAGGAGGCATCTTACATGGGAGAGTTAACTGTCATCATTGAGCAGGACGAAGATGGAATTTACGTAGCTTCTGTACCTGAACTTCCGGGATGCCACACCCAGGCGGAGACGCTTGATGAATTAAACAGTAGAATAAAAGAAGCAATTGAACTCTATCTTGAGGTTGTAGCTTAACGATCAATAAGAGTTACTTTGAGATGTGACAATTTCATACTTGGGAGGCTCTGAGTATTATAACCTCATCTTACACTTGCTTCTCTTCCAGTAACTTCCATTACAAGCTGGATTGCTTCCTTAATGTTCTCAAGAGCTTCTTCTCTGGTGTTTCCTTCACTGATTGCAGCTGGAAGTTCAAGGCATTGAGCGGTGTAGCCTCCTTCTTCAGATGCTTCAAGTTTAATCGTAAATCGCATGGAGATCAATTATTGTTTTGATATTTATACTCTCAACTCTGGATTTCAACAGAATAACGAGACAATTGAACTCTACCTTGAGGTTTAACAGGAAAAAAAAAATCAGAAATAAAAACAAAGGGATGTAAAAAACATCTCGGCTTTTGTTTGCCTCAAATATCATCCATTTTCCGAAGCTTCATAAGGTCTGG
>CAZLNG010000333.1:0-2706 GCA_964560735.1 uncultured Methanosarcinales archaeon
TATTCTGGATCATATTCATAATGATTTAGACAAGCTAACAATTGATGATATTGATGCGTTTAATTTGGCAATAAGTAGCTGGAAGAGGAAAGGTGGGTATCTTGAAGGAAAAGAGATCTCCGATGTAACTAAAAAGCAATACACAATAGGGTTTAGAAGGTTTATTGCTTGGTATGCTGATAGGTATGAAGATCAAAAATATGAAAAGTTGGCAAAAAAGCTCAAGATGACGGTTAAGAGAGAATCTATACAATCAGATGATTTGCTCACAAAGGAAGAAATTAATGAAATGATTTCCGTTGCTGGTAACCTTCGTGATCGGGCAATTATTGTTACTCTTGCTGAATCAGGTTGTCGTCTTGGGGAACTGGCTTCCTGCACGATTAAAAGTTTTCAACCTCTTCCAGATGGTGGGTGTAAGTTCACATTCCCTGAAGGAAAAACTGGACCAAGAAAGGTGATACTTATTCGAGCTTCGAGTTATATTGATCACTGGATTAGGACACATCCAAAACACGATAAGCCAGATGAGCCATTATGGATAGCACAAGATGGGAAAGGATATCGAAAACTCGACCGTCATACAATTTATGGAATAGTCCAAAGAGTGGCTAAGAAAGCTGGAATTAGCAAAAGAATCCATCCACATCTTTTTAGGCATACCAGAGCCACGCAATTAATTAAAAAGGGTTGTCCAGAATCGAAGGTAAAAATATATCTGGGGTGGGCTGATTGTAGTAATGTCCCCGGTTTATATATACATTTAGGGGTGGACGATCTCGTAGAAGACATGTATGATATGCATGGGCTTTTAGAGATAGAGAAGAACAAAAACGATGTTGAGGTTGGAAAGTGTCCCAGGTGCCATAAACTTATCCCAATAGAGGAAGTATTATGCTACAATTGTGGATATGCAATAACATCAAATGCAGACCAAACCCAAATGCTAAAGTACTCAGTTCTTCTCTTAATGAAATACAGAAATAATGAGCTAGCTATATTTAGTTAACAATGCTGATTTTTCAAACATATGTTTCTCAGAAAGTTTCAAATATGACGATTATGGATGAGATTATTAATCCTCAAAACATACTTTGGCGATATCTCGATGTATTCGTTTTATCGAACGATCACTACTATGAAGAAACGCCATTACTGGCGGCCCTGCATAATAATCGAGCAGTTCGTCATATATTCAAGGAGCGTTACGCCACAAATCCGATTGACCGCGTAAATACGGTATTTCTTGACCCAAGTGTATACCCCTTTGATCAAGTACGTCAGCTGATTGAATTAGTCCGCAGCAAATATCCAGATATTGTTTTTGTACTCTGTTCCACTACAGACAATATTAATGAGTTTATTGCTGCAACGGGCGATCGATTTAAGCACTATTTCCAGCTCGACTATACTCAAGTTAACTCTATTCCTACCCCCTTAGTAGACAAGATGATCCAAGCGTGCCAAATTGAACTGGATCGCAATTTGCGTTCTGCTTATCAATTTGACGTTGCACTGTCGTTCGCAGGTGAAGAGCGAAAATATGCGGAGGCTATTGCAGCCCAGCTGAAGACGCATGGGGTATCGGTGTTTTACGACGATTCTGAAAAGGCAGACTTGTGGGGTTGTGATCTCTATACTTACTTACATGAGATGTATAGCGAGAAAGCACGCTACTGTATTTTGTTCGCTTCTAAATCATACGCAGACAAGAGATGGCCAACTCACGAACGTCAAGCAGCACAAGAACGGGCACTGCGCGAAAAAGGCGCACCATACATACTGCCTATTCGGTGTGACAATACTAAAATACCTGGTCTGTCGGATAACATAGCCGACCTGAAAATCGAAGAGGGTATTGATACCATATGCGACTTGTTTCTCGCAAAAATGGGAGTCATGAAAATTGAATTGACGTCCAGTAATTAATAGACAACTCAAATTCAATTTGCAAGATTGTCATTTCGAAGTACGGCATATGTGTTGTACAATCGCACATAATTTTCTGAATTTGATTCACCGAAAAAAGATGGAATGATGATTTTTATAGTATTATCCGACGAGGACTTTACAGAGCCTTCAGGAGAATAAATTAATTTTGAATAACGGTAATAACTTACATATCCCTGGCACTATATATTTTTCATTTATGAAAACCGCAAGTGAAAAACCACATGAATATCAGTCGGGATATTATTGCAAACAAAATTTCCTAAAGTTTCTTATTGCCAATGTCGGTCTTTCCATGCCAGATTGTATCTTTACAAGTGTTGATGTTGAAAACCAAATCGGGATTCATCGTAAGAAAGTCGGCAATGCCCTTTGGCACTACAAGAAAGTAGGTGTTCCCTATTTTAGACGGCTCCCAAAGAAAGATCCTAATGGGCTAATCAGGTGGAAAGTCACAAAGTCAGGTGTAGAAGCATGGTGGGCTTATTTTGCGCGAATAAAGAGAGGATTAGACCTCAACAGGTGTAAGCATGCAAAACTTATGCCCACCCATTATATGTTTGAATATAAAAAGCCAAAAACACTAACATTAGAAGATGTGCTAATTTCCTCTGTCCCAAAAGAAAGGCTTGCAGACTATCTAGGGCTAACGAAATATGGTGTAGAGGTATTGGGGCTTACAGAAGAAGATTTATTAAAAATAGTAGCTGGTATGATCGACCAGCAATAACTTTATTCGAGATATTTAGGAGCTTC
>CAZLNG010000334.1:0-2675 GCA_964560735.1 uncultured Methanosarcinales archaeon
CCGGCATCCTGAATACCACATTCGAAACCCCGTGGAGATCCCCAAGCACGATTTTTGGAAGATTGCTTTCCTTGAATCCTTCTACCACGGCAAAGTCAAATCCCTGGTCACAGAGCATGTCAAGGGCGTCTTCAAGGTAAAGGTCTCTTGAGAAACTGACAAGTTCTGTGCCTGCAGTCTCTGTGCCCGTTATTCCTATGACCATGTCAGCGCCCGCGTCAAAATGTCTGCCTGTATCTGTTTCTGCGGGATTGAGGCGCTGTTCTCCCATATGTTTTACAGTGCCCACTTTTCCGAACTCGGAGAGTTTCAGGACAAGAGATGTTACAAGAGCGGTCTTACCCGATTTTTTATACCCAACAACTGAAATGACCTTCATTAAAGTCGATATGGACTTTCCGGTATAAGTAAGGGCCGGCACCTTTTGCCCTTACTTTAAAAACTAATTTTTCATATATCAGGTTTAATATGTCAGGTTTAATTTCACATTTCAAAGGAAATAACTGAATTACTATTTTTGTGAAGATTCAAATATTGAAACTTTGATAATATCTACTAAAAGATTAATCGCATTTTTAAGATTGTGGGATATTGACGGATGCGCTTCTTGTGGAAGTAATCTGTCAATAGAAGCAGAGGGAAAGAAGAGGGGGAAAATTATGGAAATAAACAAAATAAGGATTCATGACATTCCTGAAGAAGAACGTCCCAGGGAGAGGCTTATTCGAAATGGACCGGAATCTCTTTCGAATGCGGAACTTCTTGGAATAATTCTCAGGACAGGATCAAAGAATGAAAACGTTATCAACCTGTGCAGCCGGATACTGTCTAAATACAGCATCAAACAGTTGAGCCTTGCAAATGTCTCAAGGCTTATGCAGGAGCACGGGGTTGGAAAGGCAAAAGCTGCTCAGATAGCTGCGGTTTTCGAACTAGCCCGCAGGCTTGAGACTTTCGTTGAGGAGCCGAAAAGAAAAGTCTGTTCCCCAAAGGACGTGTATGTTCTCATGTACCCTAAAATGCGCGAGCAGAAAAAAGAAAGGTTTATAACACTTTATCTTGATACAAAAAACCAGATTCTGAAGGAAGAAGTAGTATCTGTCGGCAGCCTGAATGCAAGCATCGTCCATCCGCGCGAGGTTTTCAAATCTGCCCTTATGGAGTCTTCGGCATCAGTAATCATGGTTCACAACCACCCCTCAGGAGACCCGAGTCCGAGTAGAGAAGACATAATGGTTACCGAGAAACTGGTAGAAGGAGGAAAACTCCTGGGAATCGATGTGCTGGATCATATCATTATCGGGGACGGCAGGTACGTGAGTCTCAAAGATGAGGGATTTGTTAGATAAGAAAAGTTAGATAGGAAAATTTTGTAAGGTAAAAACAGTTTCAAGAAAAATAGTTGAAGATCATGAAAGTCATCGGTATCAATGGAAGCCCGCGAAAAGATGGTAATACTGCAATCCTGATTCAAAAGGTGTTTGACGAACTGAATAAACAGGAAATCGAAACCGAACTTATCCAGCTGTCAGGAAAAAAGATAGAAGGCTGCAAAGCCTGCCGGGCTTGCCATAAAAACAAAAATAAGCAATGTATTATTACAGATGATTTTTTCAATGAATGTTTTGCAAAAATGGCGGCTTCGGATGGAATTATTCTTGGTTCTCCGGTTTATTCAGCAGATGTAACTTCTCAAATGAAAGCCTTAATTGACAGGGCAAGCATGGTCCTGGCGGGAAATAGAGGGCTTTTTAAATATAAAGTAGGAGCTTCAGTAGTGGCAGCCCGCCGGGGAGGAGCCATAAGTGCCTTTGATACCCTGACCCACTTTTTACACAGCAAAGAAATGTTTCTGGTAGGTTCAAGCTACTGGAATATGGTTTATGGAAATGCTGTCGGAGAAGTAGAACAGGATCAGGAAGGCATTGATAATATGAAAAATCTTGGCCAGAATATGGCATGGATATTGAAGAAGATCCATAACAGTTGAAACCGGATATTTAAGATCATTCAGAAATAAAAGACACCTTCAGTGTTCTAATCAAAATATCATAAAACTTATTTATAAAAATATAAATAGTTGTTTATATAGATTATTTTATTCAACCAAAAATGGCTTTATTCAATCAAACATACAAACATTTGCTTTCAGGAACTGTAGCCAAATATCATTAAAGAGTTTATGTTTAATAGAGAGGGAATGTCCAGTTTATGATCCAGCTAAATTTATTCTATTTAACTTTCCACTGGATCTGACTTGCTAAATTCACGATATCTATATGTATATTAATCTTTTCTTTAAGATATCTGTTTTTGAGACTCAGAGAAGATTAAAGATATTGAACAGTGGCCAGGACTTAAAAAACCTTCAAAACTAGATTTTTAGTCCATCTGGAAGATAACATTCAGAAAGGAAAGCCTCTGTGGTAAAAATGCAGATCTCCTGCACTCTGGGCTAGAGATGATATATGGATTAACTCCATGACTAGTTACGGGAATTCGGGTTATTTAGAACCATCCGAAAAGACAATAATGCACGTTGAAAGTTACTATAGATTTATAATATCCGAATATCCGCTCCAGTTAGGTATGCTGCCTATTGTAAAAGTTACAAAGATAACCACTTTTAGGATAGGCTCTTAATTAAAAGTATTAAAGGTAATATTAAACATTTC
>CAZLNG010000335.1:0-2628 GCA_964560735.1 uncultured Methanosarcinales archaeon
TGTGAAACGTGGTTGATGCAAGCTGTACGGTGTCACCGGATTTCGCTGATTGTATGGCAGCGTTAATAACAGTCTGGTCGTCTGAGCCTTCAGGATTAAAGGAAGTTCCTGGCCCGACATTGATAATTGCAGCAAAACAATTTGTTGAAAAAAAACATATGAGTAAAATCAAAGCAGTAAAGAGATTTCTAGTTTTCATACTTACCACCCAACCTTTTTCCTAGTAATATACTCTTTACTATTTTTTATGTTTGCTGGCTTGTTAATTATTAAGTTAAAAGAGAAGTTTTAAAATTAATTACTGAAAATAGAAAATTTATTATTTGATTTGAAGTGCCATATCAACAATCATTTGTTGTCTCTTTCTTACTCTAACTTTTTCTAAATGTCAATATGCTTGCTAGTAGAAAAGAATTGAGTTCATCATCCTTATGGAACCCCAAATATCGAGTTTCAATTTTAGGAATGTAAATTAAATATGAACCTTTGAATTCTGTTTAAGGTTGTACAACCAGAAGTAAAATGGTCCCGCTGAGATTAGAACTCAGGATCTCCGCTATGTGAGAGATAGGAAATACACGATGTAATCATGGCAGACCATCTGATTTATTGTTTTTCTTGAGATTTCTGAAAATATTTGCTCCGTTATCCATTAGAATAAATTCAAAACAAAGAGTATTTTATATTATGACGCGCATCAATATTAAAAACTTTTTTGGAATATTATACAGTCGACTTCCATAGGGTGTCTATCATGCCAGAGCATCAGCAGACTCAGAAATCCATCGGAACAAAAACTACTTTTCAAAAGCAAATAACTCTCGCAAAACAGACTCCCATTTCAAACCCGATGGCTATCATTCAGAGCGCAAGAATTAATTCAAAATCCCTTACTCATGCTGATGTGATACAATTACAACGCACTGTTGGAAATAGAGCAGTTGGTAAGTTACTATCAGAAATTGGGCTGATTCCTTCCAAAGATAAACAGACACTGCCAGTTCAGATGCAGAAAATATTTGAAGAGGAGGAAGAGCCTTTACAAGGCAAGATGGCTGAAGCTATCCAACTTCAAGAGAAGCCAGAGGAAGAAGAACTTTTACAAGCTAAGATGATTGGAATCATTCAGCGACAAGAGATACTAGAAGAAGAGAAACCTTTACAAGGCAAGTTTGAAAAGTCTGAGACAGAAGCTTGTTCTTCATACTCTATTCCCCTTATCCAGAAGCAGGAAGAAAACCGCACAGGTATGCCTGACAATTTAAAAGATGGTATAGAGAGCCTATCTGGAATTGATATGAGTGATGTGAGAATACATTTTAATTCATCAAGACCTGCGGAGGTAGGTGCTTTGGCGTATACTCAGGGGACGAATATTCATGTGTCTCCAGGCCAAGAGCAACATTTACCCCACGAGGCATGGCATGTTGTTCAGCAAAAGCAGGGGCGTGTGCGACCAACGATACAGCTTATGAATGGAGAGTCAGGGAATGATGATGCAGAGCTGGAGAGAGAATCAGATGTGATGGGGAAAAGGGCTGCTGTTATATATCACCCAGAATCAAGAACAAATTATATTAATGTGCCTCACAACATTGTGCAGTTACAAAATAATAACATTATACAGTGTTCCGCGATCGACGAGCTTACAAGACAAGTAAATGCTGCATATGAGCAAAAAAATAATTACTACCCTGCATTTGGTAGAGGATCAGCACCCAAGGCGTGGATTGTGCGTAACCCTTTTATTGTTCCTAAAAGAGCTACTTTTCACCACATTATATGCAAAGAAACACTTTTACAATATTTGAAGAGATTTGGTTGGATCAACGTTAACCTTAAGGATGCGATAAATCCAGAAAATTACGAAGATGAAGAAAATTTCCAAGCAATTCAGCAAGCCGTAATAGACACTTATGCAAGCATAAATCATTTTTTTACTGCAATCCAATTTGATTTTAATGCAAAAAACTATTTGTGGCGTCCAGGCAACGTGTTTTCTGGAATAAACCTTGAAAACCGAGCGGATAATCCAGCCGATGGTGTAAATGAACCAATAAAACCTATCTCGTTTCCTCAACAAGATTGGGATAATGTCAATATTTGGCCTAATTCCTTGATCCATTTGGCAAGTTTCAACATACCTCAAATTACAAATGCAAACGTGATAGAAATTCTTGGAGAAATTCAGAGACTATTAAATACTGCTTTACGGTGTACTAATGCAGTAGCGGGGGAAATAGAACAACCACACTCTACAAACGAGCCAGACTGGGAAATTGCAGATCCAGGAAGATCGCTATATAGATTAAGGCATTCATAGACATAGTTAGTTACTGATTGAGGCTTTAGAGAATTTCAATTATGATTCCTAACTTGTCATTATAAGATGAGCTCGTCCCAAAACTAATTTTATTATCAAATCATTAAATTTTTAGAATATTTTCATGATCTGAAACTCGATTGATTATTTGGAAGATAGGATTTAGAAAAGCAATTTTGAGTTTTGGGATCAGCTCAATAATTGTTACATCCTTCCCAGCATTAGGAAGCCCCACGAAATAAGGAATGTCTATATTATCTACCTGACTTTAATTGTTTGAACATTTCTTAATGTTGGTATTATAT
>CAZLNG010000336.1:0-2611 GCA_964560735.1 uncultured Methanosarcinales archaeon
CCTAATAATCTGTCAATTACCGGGATTACAGTCTCACAACCTGCAATCCCTGCAAATCCTGCAACCTGCAACCTGCTAGAGACAAATCCATACACTTAAAAACAGAGTTCCACCATTGAGAGTGAATTGGGGGACTGATGTTGTTTCTGGAATTGACGCAACAAAAAAACTAAGTTGTAACTATCGTAAATGTAGGAAAGTGTCCTATTGGTTTTGGGAAATTTATGTCTTTTCAATCCAATCCAGTGGAACAAGTTTCTTGACTCCATCCCACCATTTCTCAGCAACCATATTCTGATACCATTCTTTTTGGATATCGGCATGATCTGTAATTATCACTTGGAACTCCCTATCTTTAACTTTGTCTCTTATTAAAAGAAACATCCGCTCAACTGATTCCTTATCTGTATTTTTGACAGTTTCCTCAGTGACTTCTGGTGGAAAATATGCTTGTGTTGGCTGGTCGAAAAAAACAAAACTAGGGACAGGTAGTTTTTTCTTAGAGAACCAACGATGAAGAACCAGATGGGTGATTAGATGAAGCGATACCCAGTTTTCTCCACCGCCCATCATTTCTAATGGGAGGGGCCCGTTTTGGGTATCTGCCACAACTGTTAGCCTTTTTGTATCCAAGCGAATTGGATAGTTGGAATATTCCAAATTAAGTACCCTTGCCATTTCTGTCATTTCTTGAGAAATTAGTGAAAGAATGGAACTAAGCCGATCTTCTATTTCATTGATGTCTATTGATCTTTCAAGGTATGAAATACGATCTGTGATGTCTTGAATCTCTCTGTTGTCAACAACATCATCTTCTACTTCTAGTATTGTTTCCAAGTAAAGGCTAAGTCTTCCTTGAATAAGCGTTCGTTTCGCATTGGAATCATATATTGACTCAATAAGTTTATTAGCTTGCTGAATTGCTTGAATCTGACTATTTATATTTCTAAGGTGTAAATTAATTTCTACTAGTTTTTCTTCGGCAGTAACAATCATTTTCTCTATATGAGGGAGATCGTTTGTCACACCTCTAAGTTGCTCTGATATGCTTTTTAGATTCGTAAAAATAGCCTGGGAGTCCGGTGTTGGATTATCCATTAACGAATTACAGAATGGGCAAATGTGGCAATTTTCCTTCACATTTAAAGATAATAATCCAATGCTACTCAATCTAGCCCGTTGTTCAGTAGCTTCTTGTGAAAAACCCTCTCCGCCAGATCTTAAAGCCCTTAATGCAATAATTTCCTCATTGACAACTCTATATTTGTTACTGAGTTCTTTCTTAGTTTCAAAGAGACTATTTATTTCCTGACTATATTGAGTTTCAGGAATGTCTAGCTCTGCCTCAGAGTTCAGAGAGAGATGTAATATCTCCTTCACAGAAGTCCACGAATTAGGCATTTGTTGTAAAGAAGGAATCAGACCTACAGAAATAGCTTCCGCAATAAGTGAATGAGCCCTCTCAAAGGCTTCTCCTTTAAGTCTGTCTGTCTCTGAAATATGTTTCTCTAGCTTTTTGAGTTTCTGCTTTAATCGATTTAATTCTTCTTTTTGAAGAAGATAATCTTTGTTTACTGTACCAAGAAAAAATGGCATGTAGTCTTTAATGCTTTGAGGAATATACTGTTCACCTTGTCGATGAAAGAGTAAATACTGATTCGCAACTTCGCTCTGTTCTTGAAAACAATATCTAAGAGCTTTTCTGACATCAGCTTTTCCTACTTTACGAATATCCTCAGGTTTAGTATCATAAGAATACTCATTAATTCCTACAAAGTCATTTAACAGTGAAATTAAGCCTTTTCGATTCACATTCTCTATAAGCTCATTATATTCTGGAATCTTAAGGTCGATACCTTTCTCAATATAAATGTCTTCTGAGGATAATCCCGGATAAGGATTACGACGGACAACAAACAGCTCTTCTTCCCCTCTTACTAGATGGACACCAAACCATGAAACGTTTTTTTTGACAATTCCAGGAATCCGACTTTCTTTTCTTCCTAAACAGTAATCGATTATATGAATTAGGGCGGATTTGCCTGTATTTGAAGCTCCAGTTATAATGTTCACAGAATTAAGTCTAAGTGGTAGAACTCTAGTTGTACCCTTTTTGCTATAAAGTACAATTCTTTTAATCTGAAAACTCATGGTTTAACTCCTAGTAGTGCCATTACAGTTTCTATCTTCCCTGCCCTTCCAAGCCATCGACCACAAAAATGAGCTTTCTTAAAGCAATCCACCACTTCTTCAGTTATTTCATTATTCGAATGTAAGGGAACGTTTATATTTTGATTAATTGTAAAAGAACCGTTACTAATTGTGATTAATTTATTAGCAAGTCCAAAGGTCAAGGCTTCTTTTACACAAGGAACGGTTGATCGAGTACGTTCTGCGTATCCAATTTTTGCTTGAGCTCCTTCATTTTGAATCCATGTTGAAAAATGAGTACTAGTTCCTCTTGGAAATGATTCCCTAGTTTTTTTGTGTAACACTAGTGAAGTTACAAGAAATGGAAGAGCATATGGTGCATTCTTTTCAGCTGTTTTGTTATAACCTTTTATACACTGATAAGATATTACGGTTAAAAACGCAGGATTTAGAAGATTTG
>CAZLNG010000337.1:0-2606 GCA_964560735.1 uncultured Methanosarcinales archaeon
AGATTGAGCTGCAAGCATCATGTTCTCTGCCGCTAGAGCACAGTCATGATCGTTGATAACATCGGGAGACGCAAATACCAATATGAGCACAGGTGCCCCATAGAAGAGTCGGGTTGTCGGTTTTGATAAATGCTGTACATATCTAACCAGGTCAGGGTTTTCTGTATCTTTGTATGCAGTGAGGAAAGCTTTCTTAGCGCGGTCATCGTATTTCTCTATGAGAGACCTATTTTTCAAGACCACAAACCGCCACGGTTGCTTATTCACGGCAGTAGGGGCATATGTCCCCGCTTTGATAATTTCTTTAATAACTTCGTCGGGAATCTCCTTATTGGAATAATTACGCACGGATCGGCGCTGGTAAATATTATCCAGAACAGCGTTGGAAATCCTTTCTTCACTAGCTTTGATATTGTCAGTCAAGATCTCACCGCTAACAGATTAACAAATTAATCTATTTAATGATTATCGAAAAGTATGGGAATCACGATATAGTGTGATACCTTGTAATGACAAAATTAAAAATCGGACGCTACTACAAGATGTCTGCTGAATTCTGGAACAAAATAAACCCTTACTACCATCCCAAAGTCAAAAAATAAGGCTGAAATATCTAGTTCTCGCTTTACAACCATATCCCGTGTCACTTGCTTGCGTTTTTGAACAAAAATTCCATAAAGGTGCCACAGTATTAATGAGTTTGATTAAAAAATTGATATAGTGGAGCAGTAAAATGGAAAACAAGTACAGTTCAATAGATGACTATTTTGCGAAAAATAAGGAATTCTTTGGTGATGGCGATGCAAATGCAAAAAAGGCTTTTTTCTTGCTGGGAAGGTATTGCAATAAGGTCATGGCTAGTGCCGAGAAATATTACGCTGAGAAAGGCGAAGACAACGGTTTTCAGGATAAGGTGACCAAACTATTCACACAAAGGATGTCGTACAGGATCTACAACCTGGTTTCAAATGCTTGTGACGAAATGGCGGTAAAATGCAATAGCCAGCTTTTCAGGGAAGAAGCTGGGGAACATAAGCAATTCATGATCCAGTCTGATTACTACTTGCAAGAGGACAAAAAGAAGGTTAAAATGCCTGTAGAAGATGCAAACACCACATTTTCACTGGGCCTGTGGCAAAAGATAGGTGAAGAAGAATAAATATTCCTGAACTGGCTCAAGCCTTGGCTAAGAGGATATTAGAAGGTTTTTCGGGCTTGTTTTTGGAGTAATAAGAGACAGGATAAGGAGATGAGAGTGGTTGCCTTTTATTATGGTATCAAGCTTTAAGTTGTTAAAGTGGTCAAACGTATGGAGTTAGACAAGGGCAACCACAAGCCAAAAGCCTATTAATTACATTCGGGTGCAACCATTATGTATTTTTTGGAGTCGTTAGTGGTGCAAGTAGACTCCCTTCAAGATTTGACAGGTTATATGTTCCTATTTCCCATCATTCCGGTTGCATTATTCATCAACCCTGTTCTATTTTCCATCATCCCTGTTCTATTTTCCATCATCCCTGTTCTATTTTCCATCATCCCTGTTCTATTTTCCATCACTCCAGTTCTGTTTTCCATCATCCCGGTTGTATTGTTCATCATTCCAGTTCTGTTTTCCATCATTCCTGTCTTATTACCCATAGTAACTGGAGTTGCCTCTTTAGCTGGATTTGTTGTTTCATTTGGCTTTTTAGTCTCTGCACAACCGATAGCTAAGAATACACTGAACAGTACTAATAATATAATCAGCTCTTTTCTCATTATTTCACCCATTTAATATTAGTTTATTATAATTAAGTTTACTTTGTTTGATCATTTTCGTGGGTTAGCAAACAGGAACTCTATAACGCGTAAAAGACGGATTAAATTTTTTGGATGGCCAGTACATTTTTTCTTTCTTAACTTACATGTAGACCGACTTGGATATTAAATTGTAACTATTTTAAAATTAAAGTTAAAGGAAAAAACTATGGCTACAGGCACTTACCACAAGTTTAATTTTTTGAAGTTCAGGATATTAGAGGTATTGGTTAAAGCATACCCTTATACCCTCAACTGCAAAGAGATTGCAGACAAAGGGGATATAGAGTTAAAAAAAGTGGCTGACGCTTTAAATCACTATATTGCAGGCAACTACTCATATGTCAAAAGACTAAATAAGAAGTCTAAAAGCGGAAAATACAGGTACAAAATCGACAAGAAAGGCATTGTAGCTTATCTTCAATACAAGCGTCGAATTGAAAATGGCTTCGATCTCAACCTTCATAGACGGTTCCCTGAGCGCGTAGAATCTTATTCTGGCATTACAAAACAAGGAGTATTAGAGCTTGGTCTTGAAGCTGGCGACGAGGCTCAAAGAGCCGAATAAAGAGGATATGGATAGAAGAGAAGGCTAATGTTTTTGTTAAATTTGTGCCCTTTTAAACGTATTGTTTACGTGCGTTATACCGTATCAACTTACGTACTTCGTATACTTGGTACATCTCTCCGCTCATTCAAAAAAATCCCTATTATTATATTTCGAGCGGTGTTTTTGGATTAGTTTCTACTGTTAATTTACTCACCTGTTTTCTGGTAATTGGCTTCTATTCCGATCTCACTATACCTAT
>CAZLNG010000338.1:0-2589 GCA_964560735.1 uncultured Methanosarcinales archaeon
TTTTGGCAGCGCCTGCTAGTACTTTCTTTGCTTAATAAAACAAGAGTTTTAATTACTATGTGCTTCGTAATTTTTGATTACTCTAAGCTATTTATTGCTTCTTTGCAAGCAGGCTTCTTAGCTTTCTTTCTATTCTATGCCCTTAGTAGGTTGGGCCTTATGTAGACAGTAGATTCCAGATATGTTATTTGCACAAGGTAGATTTTACGATGCAATAGAAGGCTAGTAGACCTAAAATCACCTGAAACTGTATATGGCATATCCTGAGTATCCACTTGAGTAATCTGCCATTATTGCATGTTAATTAATAAAATTCCTGCAAAAACAAGGGTGGTAGCTATGATTTTCTGCATGAGGCTGCCAATAGTGATCTTCTCTCTTGAGAGATTCGGGAGAAAGAGCGAGAGGATGACCCCGAAGAAGAGAACGAAAAACGAAGTTGTACTGGAAATTGCCTGCACGACTCCTAGGGGCGCTAGAATAAGTGTATAGCGTACACCTAGGTTGCCACCCAGGTTAATTAATTCATTCGTCATAGTTACAGAAAGCAAAGCTCCTGCATTGGCATGAATCATCTCTGAAAATTGTTTGCGGTTTTTGGGAGCCAACATTAAAATCACTCCAAACAATGCTTGGCCAAAGAAGTTCCAGAAAGTTGTGGTCCAGAATTCATCATGTGAAGCAAAGAATTTAAAAATAAGCGAACTCAACGAAATCGCTAGGGCACAAAAGAGCATCAAAATAACAAGCTGTTTTTTAACATGGTTGGTATTTTGCCCAAAATTTAAAGAAAGTATAACCGATCCTGCAATGATTAGTAAAGCACCGATTATTTGTGAATATGAAATCTGTTCTCCAAGGATGGCGTATCCAAAGATAAGCCCAAAGACTCCTGCTGCTTGGAAGAATGGTGAGATCGTTGACGCTTCCTCTGTTTGCAGTGCCTGAAGGTAGAAATAGATCGCACTCATGTAAAGAGTTCCAGAGATTGCTATTAATACTATAGATTCAAGGTCCAATGCAACTACGTCAGGCTGAAGAAACCAGACAAAGGGCAATGTAAGAGCACCGATGATCGCAGTAAAGACCATTAGCACTGCCACGCTTCCCTGTTTGAAATACCGTTCCACCAGATACTTATCGATGTGTGTGGAGAGTGCCCACAGAATGGGCCCGGAAAATGCATAAATAAGCCAATTCATATCAAAATTTTCCGCTTGGAGTTCTAACTCGATTCTATTCTTCATGAAATAATAAATATTACTATTAAGAAAGTGCAGGTAAAGATACTGAATTCCTCGATGATCCATAAAATAATTTTAATCAGTTCTTTGTCTATATAACAAATATCGAGAAGTTTAATGGGAGATTCAGCTGTTATTCAGCTTTTTAGATATGTTTTTACCCAATAATAAATCTCTATCTATATTATGAGTTTCAAGATTTGAAATAAGAATAAGTCTCACCGGCTAAATAAAAATAGAGAATACAAAAGAAAAACAAG
The DNA here is from genome assembly GCA_964560735.1 of uncultured Methanosarcinales archaeon. Lineage (GTDB taxonomy): Archaea > Halobacteriota > Methanosarcinia > Methanosarcinales > Methanosarcinaceae > Methanosarcina. Next base: position 1,505 of record CAZLNG010000338.1, read on the forward strand.
TATAAGCTTCTATATTTGGAGAATAAAATCATGCGAGGAAGGATTCGAATCCACAAACTATCGAACAAAAACCCGCATCAACCCCCTTTATATACGAGCCGATGAAATAATAAATTGTCTTTCTGGGTTGCTTGCAGAATACCATACCAAACATTTAAACCACCTTACGGGAAGATAACACCTCGATGATACCATATCCCGTAAGCTTTCTTCAAGGCTGCCTCTAATACATGAGACAGCCAATTCTGCTTTTTAAAAATTAGTTTTCATGTCCATCACCGTTTTTAGAAAATCAGTAGGAGGCTGTCTTAAAATTAAAATTGATTCTACAATTGGAACAGGAATTATGCATTTGAACTGAAAATCGGTACATTAAGCCATTAAATGTCTAAAGTGGGAATTTTAACTATGATGTCTAATGTATTTGATTTATCCACCTTACGGCGGTGCTCCTCTTTTAGTCCAGTTCACAGACAGATCTGGAAATACAAATGGATGTAACTGGAATTTCGGAGATGAAGTTACCTCAAATGAGCAGAATCCTAAACATATATAGAGCTCATCCCAAAACTTAACTCATGAAACTATTCTGAAACTGTTGCCGATGTAAGAATAAAACAGTTTTTGGGATGAGCTCATATTCTAAACCAGGAAACTACAGGGCTAGCCTTTTAGTTAGCAATGCAAACGGCATCAGTTATCCAGTAACCAAAATGATATATGTGTTTGATTCGAATTTGCTTCCTTTTACTGTGGAAAATTTACTTCCTGTTGCTGACTTCAATACCAATGTAACAAGTGGCCGTGCTCCCCTGTTTGTTCAGTTTACTGACCTTTCAAAGGACGCAAAATGGAGAATCTGGTACTTCGGAGATGGAGAATCTTCAAACGAAACAAACCCAACTCATGTTTACACCAAGGAAGGAAACTATAATGTCTCCCTCTCAGCAAGCAATGAAAACGGAAATGTCTCAAAAACTGCTACAATAACTGTGCAAAATGGAAAAAGTAGCTACACTAGCAGTGGAAGCAGTGGTGGGAGTGCCGGTGTAGATAGCTCGCCCGAACCTCAAAGTAATATTGAA
>CAZLNG010000339.1:0-2588 GCA_964560735.1 uncultured Methanosarcinales archaeon
TGCCATAAATTATAATATAAGTTTTGTTATTTTATCAGCCTTGCTTAACAAAAAACAGCATTGCATATCTTATATTCCAACAGAAAAAAACTATCTTTAATCGAATTTTCTTTGCCATACGTAGCTTATTTTTCAGTTCAAAGTACACTTGTGGTTATTTTGAACATGTTATGAAAAATCCGTAATCAGAGTCTGCCTTTCATCTCTCTCCCTTAGTCTTGAGACCCCTACACCTACAAGCCTTATTTTTTGCCTTCCTATAAACTCGGCAAGGAGCTGCATAGCTGTCCTTTTAATCACGAAAATATCAGAAGTCCAGACAGGAACTGTCTTTGAGCGTGTATATGCGGAAAAGTCATCATAGCGAACCTTTAAGGTTACTACTTTGAAAAGGAAGCCATCTTTCAGGAGAGCTCTATGAACACTCTCAGCAAGCAATTCAAGAAAGCCTGCAATTTTCATAGGATCATTCGTATCTTCCGCAAATGTTCCGCTCCGGCTGATTGACTTTATTGCTTCTTCCCACTCTTTTACTTCACTGAAGTCCAGACCATGTGCCGCCTGTTTCAACCATAGGCCCATTTTTCCGAACCTTTCAGAAAGCCGCTGAATATCGCAGTTTGCGAGCTCTTCCACTTTGTTTATCCCCATCAGTTTAAGAGCTTCAGTTGTTTTTTCACCTATACCAGGGATTTTTGAGACGTCTAGAGGATAAAGAAACTCTTGGACATCTTCAGGTCTTATGACGGTCAACCCATCAGGTTTCTGAAACTTTGAAGCTATCTTTGCCACTAATTTATTCGGTGCGACTCCCACTGAACAGGTAATCCTCTCCTGTTTATGAATCTCATCCTTGATCCTTAAAGCAATTATTGCAGCTTCTTCAAAACCACTTATAGCAACTGGCACTAGAAAGGCTTCGTCAACACTATACTGCTGGAATCTCTCAGCAAATCCTTTCATTATCTCCATTACATTCGCTGAAACCTGTGCATAGAGTTTCATATTCACAGGCACAAAGGCAGCGTCTGGACATAGTTTATAAGCCTGTGAAACAGGCATTGCAGAGTGTAGTCCGTATTTCCTCGCCTCATATGAACAAGTGCAAACAACCCCTCTCCCTTTCCCTTCCTTCGGGTCTGAGCCCACTACAACGGGTAGACCTTTAAGTTCAGGATGCTCTCTCACTTCAACTGACGCAAAAAAACTATCCATATCTACATGGAGAACAATCTGCCTTTCAATTTTATTTGTAGGTTGAGTGTGAGCGAGCATCAAGGCAAAGATAGATGAAAAATATTAAAAGGCTTTAGAAAGCTATGTGAAAGTATTAATTTAATAGACTCACTATTCCACAAAGGGACTGCCTTAAAAGTATATCTTACATAAGCACTTAATATCTAGAAAGAGGTTAGTACCATGTGTGGAGCGTATGGACTTTCAGTACGAAACATACAAAATCTCATTGATAGATATGATATTGTAAATTTTTTAGATAATTTCAAACCAAGGTGGAACATCAGACCAGGACAATCAAACCCTGTTATTGTAAAACAAGGAAACAGAGAAATAGAGTTAATGATTTGGGGACTAATACCTCACTTTGCCACTGATGAACAATATAAATACAAAACAATCAACGCTAAAGCTGAAACAGTTGATACCTTACCTACATTCCGTCATTCGTTTGCTAGAAAACGTTGTCTTGTCCCTGCTACCGGATTCTACGAGCCAGATAAGATTAATTTTTCAAAACAACCCTTTCCCTGGCACTATTTCAAGATGAAAGACAATTCAATTTTTTCCTTTGCTGGATTGTATGATGTTTGGAAAGATAAAAACAATGGGAAAGAAATCCGTAGCTATACTATCATTACTACAGTTCCGAACACAATTGTTGGCAAATATCATGACAGGATGCCTGTTATTTTAGAAAAAGAGGAAGAAGACATATGGCTGAATCCTGAGATTGATGAAGCGAGTCAGCTTCACTCATTATTGAAGCCTTTCCCTAATAACAAAATGGAAGAATGGCAAGTTGGAGCCGCAGTGAGAAATTCGATAAATGATTATCCTGAAGTTATTGAGCCAGTTAAAAGCAGCAGGCAAAGAACATTGTTTTGATATAATGAGACCACAAAACTTATTGTCTTAGATTCTATAACAAGTAAATAAGTTCTAATTCTATTGATGGACTGTTGAGAGGTGAACACATGGCTTGTAAACCAAAGGACAGCGGCGCAAAACCAAAACCAAAGAAATAACTTCATGATACAAAGTAGGGGTTTTATGACCCTAAATCTCCTACTTATTCTCTTATTTTGATTAAAATACCCTCAAGCTACTACTTTTATAATATCCCGTTCAAAGGCTGATCCCAAATTATCCAAGATCAAGTTTCAAGCCTTGTGAAGAGACTAAGCTTCCATTAGAAGGACTTCACAAAAATAGATAGAAACTAGAATGGAATGCCCAATCCCTGCTCAATATGCAGATATTTCAAGCAAATTACTTCATTTTTAAGCTTGTTTCTTCGAGTTCTGAACAACTCTTCACTCCTGCCCGAAGCTCAAAAAGCTTTTAATATC
>CAZLNG010000340.1:0-2572 GCA_964560735.1 uncultured Methanosarcinales archaeon
AAAAAAATTACAGAAATGACTTTATAAATATAAGGATTTCTACAGAGCCAAAAAAACAGAATGTTATATATACGATGGCGTCTAATATTGCATCAATTATGACATCATTGGCTTATATAGATAGCATGCATAGTAATGAAAATGGAATAGATATTGACATTCAAATCATAAATTACATAGCAGCAAAGGGTATCGCATTATATATGGATATTATTGCCAACTTTGCAAGAGAGGGAAAAAAGAAGCGCGAGATTAAAGAAGATGAAAAGATTGATGATAAGATAAATGCTGAAAATAGCGGAATTGTAAATGAAGATACTAAGGAAACTGTGAAGGAAGAATCTAAGGAAATTGAGAGTAAGGCAGAAGATTTCAAGACGAGTGAAGAGAACAAGAAAAGTAAAAGAACAATTCAGAGAAGACTCGCGAAGATGGAAGAAGAGGGTAAAATTGTTGAACCAACCGACGAGCAACTCAAAAGGTATGGAATAAAGAAAAAAGATGGCCGAGTCAAATACCTGACTCTAGCAGAGACTATTGAGAGAGATAAAGACTTAGATGATATAATTAATCGTCACATTAAAAAGGATAATCTCGATAAAAAAATGGTTTTACGTGAAATAAACCGTTGCAAAAGATATGCCTTGCTTCCAAGTCAACTTGATTCTTTAGTATCGAATTTGGATATCGACGATGCTGAATTAACTGGAGGTTTTTTGAATATTCTCCATCAGTATATTACGAAAAAGGAAATTAAGCCAAAAAATAAAAAAGAGTTAGTGGAGAAATTAAAGAAAGTATTAGAAAGATATCCAGAAGGACATGAGACCCATAATGAAATAAGATCTCATGCTATCATTCTACTTGGGCATTATGAAGATAAGGCTGTTATTGAACAGTTAACAAAAGATTGTAATGAAGGAAGGTTATCAAAGTTTAAAGAAGACTACTATGGCTGGACTACAGCTAAGGCTATTAAAAAAGCAAGGAAAAAATTATTTGACTTAGAAAACAGGCTAAGAAGAAAAGGAGATACGGTAACCGCAGATGCTCTTGCTAAACTTAGAGATAAAGCGGAAGAGATCCTTGAAACGCAGAAAGAAACGGATGAACATTTGAAGTCTGGAGCTTGTGAAGCCGGCGAAAAATCAAATTTAGGAAGATACCCAAACTATTTTAATTTGCTCCAAAACTAAAATAGCTTAAAAAAGATTCAGCCAAATACAAAGGTGTGGGGGGGGTTAAAAATGAAGCTTCTGTTATTGGATGGGTATGGTATAGATATGCGTGTTGATGGGGGCAAACTTCACATTAAAGAAGGCAGATCCTCGACAGATGAAGAGCCTAAAGAATATGTTTTCCTTCCAAAAAGAGTAGATATTGACAGCATTGTCATTTATGGCAGGAAGGGGAACCTTACTTTAGATGCTATCCGGTGGCTGATTAAACATAATGTCCAGATCTCTATTCTTAATTGGGATGGTAAGCTTTTGACAACAATGCTTCCTCCTGAGAGTACCAATGTAAAAACGAAGTTTGCTCAGTACCATGCTTTTGAAGACCAGGAAAAAAGAGTTGAAGTCGCAAAGAAGTTTATTGAAGCCAAATTCAACAAGTCTCAGGTGGTTATTGATTATCTGAAATTAAGGTATCCAGAAATTGAATTTGATATTTTGGGTGAGCTCAGAGGGTTAGAAAAAACCAAAACTATCAAAGAGGTTATGGGAGTTGAAGGGGGTTTGGCATGGAAGTATTGGAACGGGTTTTCAAAAGCAATTCTAGAAAAGTATGAGTTTTGCTCAAGGATAGATCAGTACAGGCGGCCTATGGGCTCCGGAGATATGGTAAATACCATGCTGAATTATGGGTATGCTTTGCTTGAAGCTGAGTGTTTGAGAGCCATAAATACTGTTGGGTTAGATCCTCATGTAGGGTTTCTACACGAAATGAACCCAAGCAAGAATAGTTTGGCATATGATCTTCAGGAACCTTCAGGTTTCTTGTGGATTTAGCGGTTATCAGTTTAGTTGAAAATGAGATGATGGATAAGAAAGATTTCATTGTAACCGAGAATTATAACCTGAGATTACGGGGTTCTGGGGCAAAGAAAGTAGCTAATGAGTTCTCTAGTATGATGAGCCAGGCTGTAAGTTACGGGGATAAACAGACAACTTGGGGATCTATCCTGCTGTTTAAGACTAAAGAGTTAGCCCATTACCTCGTAGGGAAGACCAAAAATTTAGATTTTTTTAGCCCTGGTTATGGGGTTCAGAGAGTAGATTCTCTGGAAATTAGGCAAAAAATTCTCAAGATTTCGTACTCTGATTGGAAAAGGTTAGGGTTTTCTAAGGGTACTCTGAATTACCTGAAGCAAAACGCCAATAGCGGCAAGCCTTTCTCCTTAAACAGCCACGTTTTGAAAAGACTTAAGGCTTGGGAAATTTAATTGATGTAAAGATTATTGATGAGATATCGAATTAATATCAACAAAAGCTTTTGTAAAAGTCATATAATACTTTTTTTCATTTCTTTTCTCATAATTAGTCTGTGATAAATATCACGAATTAGATTG
>CAZLNG010000341.1:0-2572 GCA_964560735.1 uncultured Methanosarcinales archaeon
ATTGAGCCGGTTTCATTTGCACTGCCGTCGCCGAAATCCCAGGTAACACCACCGGTTGCATACTGAGAAGTATCAGTGAATTTAATTGTGAGAGGGATTTCTCCTTCGCTGACATCACTAATGAAATCTGCTACAGGCTGCTGTCTGACTGTTATTGTATAAGTTGCGGTATCTATGCCATAAGCGTTTGTAACTGTCTGATTTATGGTGAATGTTCCTGATTTTGCGTATGTGTGCTTTGGAGCTGCTTCTGTTGAATTTGTTTCGTCTCCAAAATTGTAGTTATAGTTGGTTGCATATTGCGATTTGTCGATTATTTGAATATCTACCGGAGCACAGCCACTCTGGGGATCAAATCTGAATCCCGCTATGGGGAGCTTCTTAATAGTGCCACTGCTGGGGACACGACTGGTATCCTTGAAACTGCTTCCAGCTCCCAACTCTGCTTGTATGACCGAGTTACTTATGTAGAATCTCTCAATTTTTTTGTCGCTGGTGGGAAACTCAAAATGCACGGAGTATAAACCACTTTTTGAACCATTACTTCTATAAAACAGGTTGTAATCATCATGCCCCAATTTTGCATCTTCTGCTACTTGATTAAGATAAAAGTACCAGGCATCCGGATATTTTGTGATAACTGTAAAGTTAAATGAATCAATCTCTTCTGGACCTCTACTGTCAGATGTGTAATTAAGTCCGGTCACTCTCAAAGAAGCGTCTGTATCCGAAGAAATAGTGTCACTATCTCCTGAGATATTTATTGTGTGGATCGAAACAGTATAGTTGTTTTCGTTACTCTGGTTACTTGCTATACTGAAGGATGGAAACTGCTTCATCAAAGACCTATTACTCTGCGAAATAATTAGAGCTCCGTTTTCATACCTCAGGGTCTGGTCTATATATTGCCTGTTGTTTGAATGATAGGTAATACCACCGCATTCAAGGGGTTGATCGCTCAGAACTTGAGTTGAGCCTGTAGATTTTCGAATAGTTATGTTTATGTTGCAGGGTTCTGCATTCACTGAAAGTGTCCCGCTTGATTTTGAAGGTTCCAGGACAGGAATTGCTCCCCCTCCCGCGCTAAAAGGTACAGTTACAGAAAATCCATAGGCTAAGGAATTTGTATCTGAAGTAAGAAGAGTAATTAAGTCTATCGTTGATTTTAGTTCCGCCATATCACTCTGAACTTCTATCATATGTGACTCTTCAGCATCAGTTTTCCATTCGGGAACATGCTCAATTCGTACTACTGCAAGTACCCCAATTATAATACACAAAAGCAGTACTACCGCTATTACTGTGGCTCCTGCAAATTCCGAATTGAAGAGGCCATTTATAGCCTTTTCCCTGCTTTTATTCTTTCTGGTTTTCATGGCGGAACATCGTGTTATTATGTTTACAGGTAGTCACGATTTAAAAATTCAGCTTAAACCAACTCCAAGTTCTGCAGTAACTGTGGTCTTGCTGACGTAAAGCCTTTTCAGGCTATTGGTGCTACTTGCTGCGGGAAATGAAAATATAAGAAGTTTCTCTATTTCATCAGGGTTCTCTACTTTATCAGTGTAAAGAATATAGTCTTCTTTTTTCAGTCCTGCACCTTCCATCATTTCTCTAAAATAAGCTTCCCAGGCATCAGGATAGTCAGTCTTTATTTTCAAGGTGAAGTTGTTCGCATCTTCATCATACACTGACTTAAAAGAATAATTCCTTAAACAGATGGCACAGTTTGAACTTGATGAAAGGGTCTCCCGAGGTCCCAGAATTTCCACGGCATTAATTAAAAAGGTGTAATTTCCTGGAGATTCTTCAAAAACCCTAATTGTCGGGAAAGATTTCATAACTGCCTTCTCTTTCTGTGCAAGAATTAATGCTCCGCTTTCGTACCTGAATGTCTGATCCACATAATACATATTGTTAGATCGGTAAGATATTGTACCGCAACTGATGGGTACTTCGTTGTCATTTGCCGGGAATAAGGTCATATTGCATTGATCTGTGTTTACTGAAACAGTTCCGCTGAATTTGGCAGAGTTTATCAGAGGAATTTTCGGACTTCCAGTATGAAAGGATAAAGTTGTTTTAACGTTTGGGAGAGAAGATTTTGTATCTTGTGTGGGGATTGACATAAGGAGTATAGTATTCCTGTCTATTTTTGATTTTATTTCGTTCATGTCTTTCCATATATTGGTCATATGGGCATCTTCAGTTTCACTTTTCCATTCCGGCACATATCCCAGATGGATAACTGAATAAATCGAAAATAGTATCCCAAAAAGCAAAATAAATGCTATAGCACCCGATGCAGCCGATTCCGATCGCAGAAACGAATTTAGGCTGGACCTGGATGTGCTGCACTTTATTTTTTTTATATTTCCCATATCCTCTGCCTCTATCTTTTTTGTGAATTTATACTCAATTCATACGAATTTTCAGACTTTATCTGCTTTCGGACATGTAACTAAAATTTATTTCGACCTCTCCTGGTTTTTAGAAGTTTCAGTTCTTTCTATTCGTAGGAAGGTTTCCTCCTTTAATTCTTGATAATTTTAGTGACTTCATCAAAAATCCC
>CAZLNG010000342.1:0-2549 GCA_964560735.1 uncultured Methanosarcinales archaeon
CATATGAGCGTTGCCAGCAGATATTTCTATGAAAGACGCTGCCATAGAGAGTTTTGTCATGTTCTTGGGCCATTTTTTTCCCTGCTGACATATTTCTTACCAATTTCTTTCCTGAGTAACTGTTTATTATGATTTTTCTGGATGATTATTTCTTTTTTGGAGAATCCCTTTCTTTCTTACTTTACTTTGCAAAACCATAACCTGCGAAGCGTTGTGTAAGATCCAAATTCGCCAAGAGGAAACGATCATCTTTGCTGTAGGCGACCTTTTTGTTGCCTGAAAGTTCTATCACACATGTACTTCCAGGTTTCATTTCCTTTACTTCCTGGCCGTCAATGAAAATCTTTTCCACACGAGTTGGTTCAGACTGCAAGCCCACAAAAAGATGGAGCACATTTCCGATCTCGATCTTTTTCGTGAATTTTGAGAAGGTGCACTCCAGAGTGTAATCTGTAGTTACAATTTCTTTATCTGATATGATAAAACCCCTCTCTATATCCTTGGCCTGGACATTTTTCAGGCGCATTCCAACCCTTGTACCGGTTGGAGCTTCAGTAATATCTACATCATGGCTCTGAATTGAACGGATTTCGATATCTCTGTCAAGAGGGAAAATTTTAGTCTTATCCTTATCCTTTGAAATCCCCTGTTTGACAATTCCGAGCACTACGCAGCCTTTTCCTGTAACATTGAAGGCATGGTCTATGAAAATCCTTGCATGCAGGCTGTTGAGCTCAGTCTGTTCAACTTCTATTTTTTCCGATATTTCGTTGATTCTGGCTTTGAGTTCTTCCACTCCCTCAAAGGGATTCTTTGCGCTCTTGTTAGTGTTAATGGAAATGCATTCCCAATCCTGAAGCACAGTGCCTGCAGTAATTGCTTTGATTTTTGCCTTTAATTCATCTATTGCATGCATATGAGTGCTATCTGATCGTGTCAGGGCAATAATTCCATACTTGAAGCCAAGAAGGTCAAGGGCAATAATGCATTCTCCGGTATGGGCATCCAGGCCCTGCGGAGGGATGCAGAGAATTACCATGTCAGTAATATTCAACGCCGTAACCAGAGATTTTAAGGTTTTTGGATAGCTGTGGGCATCCACAAAAACCATTTTCCTGCTTTCCTTGTCATTATTGTACATGGCTATATCGGAAGAAGTCCCTTTTTTTCCGAGGTTTGCGGCAAGAGAAGTCCTTCCGCTTTTTTCAGTCCCTATGATTGCAACGTTTGTCATGATGAATTCCTTTTCTGGATCAGTATCGGGTAGCTACTTCTATGCAATTGTTTTTAATGCAAGCAATATGCTAGTCATATCAATATACCGCAATACGCCACTGGTATTTAATATACTGCAATATATTTCTTTTTGCAATGTTTTCAATAACAGACTAAAGTACTAAAGTTCCCGTTAAAAGATACTATCCTCGTAAATATCATCTCATGGAAACTCACGAAAAAAGATTAAACTAGCTCATCTAAATACAAAAACCGTTACCAGAGCTCTCCTTCTAAGAGTGCCTGGGTTTTGTCATTTGTGCTTTTATTTATTTTTTTAATATTGACAGTATACTCGTTTCCTGCAGGTTGTGGTTCTTCAAAGACTGCATCTACTCCAAGCCTTTTCAAGTAGTCCTCGAATTCTGATGCAGTTTTTAGATCTTTTATCCTTATCCTGACCTCTTCATTAAGCCTCTGGCCATTCTTAACACTCCTGATAGATTCCCTTAGAGGGTTCAGGATGCTTTCGCCCAACTGCATACAACGTTTTTTGAACTCAGTTTCATCCTCGTTCCATTCAACTGTCTGGAAACCTTCTCTGACGATTCTTGAGAGCATATAGTCTCTTCCGGCTTCATTATAGAACTTGAATGCGTGCCTAAGATCCGAGCAGTTACTCTGAGATGAGGTATATTTTAGAGGGGATAGATTCATTTCTGGGTCTTTGATAACTACGCCTTCATGATCGATTTTCCCAAGTTCTCGGATGATATCTACAATTCTTTCAGGAGCGGTTTCTAGGGGAATTTCTCCGAAGGACCTCACCTGTAAAAAGCCATATTTTTCCATTATTTCCCTTCTTCGGGCCGTTGAAAGAGGTTTGCCTGTATTCTTCTCACGGATATCGAAGATATAAAACTCTACGGAATCAATATCATAGATTGATTTTGGGACATACGGATTGTCAGGACCTACCATTTCTCCATAGAGTACAAGTTCAGGGAAATCCTCAAAAAACTTTAGATTCAATTTCGCATTTGCCCTTTCGGTTGTATAGGGACAGATATACCCACTACGGGTGATTGCAAGGATTTTTCCATTAACTCCTGCTACCCTGACATTATATCCGTTCATTTTTTCTTCTACTACCAGTTTACTGAGGCCGTTGAAGTGTTTTTTAAGGGTTGGATACAGAACCATTGCTCTCCGAATCTTCGGGAAGCCCATTATAAGTTCAAAAGAGTTTCCTTTTTCGTAAAGCACAGTTCCATGTTCTATATGGGAAATTTCCTTGTCAAAACGGATTATATGCTCGAACTTTCCCCAGTTGC
>CAZLNG010000343.1:0-2537 GCA_964560735.1 uncultured Methanosarcinales archaeon
AAATAAGAGAAAAATTCAAAGCTGAAGTAATAGGAATTTTCGGCTCATACGCACGCGGCGAGGAAAAAGAAGAAAGTGATATTGATGTCCTGGTGAGATTCGGAGAAGGGGCATCTCTTTTTGACCTTGTAGGACTTGGATATTTTCTTGAAGATCTTTTTGGAGTTCCAGTAGATGTTGTTTCAGAAAGAGGTCTTCGCCCGATGATGAAAGAGAACGTGCTGAAAGAACTAGTGCCAATAATAGATTAAATCCATATAGACTATGTACTCAGGAGAGATCAAAAATGAAACCTGACAGGTGCGGTTTTTGTAAAAACAAACTCATCGAAGGAAAAACCGAGTTCGTAGCAAAAGTCGGAGAGCAGATTATCGCCATTAAGGATGTTTCCGTCTATGTCTGCGAAAACTGTGGAGAAGCATATTACACCCCAGAAGTTTCAAGAAAGATCGATATAGTTATGAAAAAGTTCCACGAATCAAAACTGCTATTGCATCCTTTAGCAGCCGGAGAGTTAAGTTTTGACGAAATTACTGTGTGATTTTTCACCCGAGTTTATCCAATAGAGAATACTTTGAAGTTAGTTAGATCTGGCTTCTTATCCTAGAAAACCCGGAAATAAATGCTAAAAATTATAAATCATAGATGTATTCCTATTGTAACCTGTGGGTATTTTACAAGTAAATGCTATGTCTCTTGTGATTTAATGATAAAACACAATCTAAGTCCTTCGTTAATAGCCAGATTCTTTTATCACAATTGTGAACGTTATCTTAGATTCCATTCTACACCTTTGCAAGTACGAAGTAAAGTAGGAGTTCCAGCGGTTAATCAAAATCAAAACGCTGTTACAAAAGCTCTACTAGAGGCAGGAAACAAGTGGGAAGAGACCGTAATTCTGAGCAGACTAAAAAATAACGTAATAATTCCGACAGGCGAAGGAGCCCTTCATGAAAGGTCACATTCTATAGAAGCAAGTCTGGAAATATTCAGAAAATTAAGAGATGGAGGTGCAGTTTATCAACCAACAATTTCAGTTTCACCTCATTTCTATCAAATATATGATTTATCTCCCAAAATATGCTGGTTTTCCGCCTGCAGGCCTGATTTAGTAAGGGTTGTGGAGAAGGAACGAGGAGATGCATGCTTACAGATAATTGATGTAAAGGCAAGTAAAGAATTAAGTTCTAGCCATAGAATTCAGGCCACATTATATGCTTTAATGCTTAAAGACGTGCTGGAAAGAAATTGTATTGATATGCAGGTGGACTTAAGTCAAGCTGGAATTTGGCTTAATGGACAGGATGAACCTGAACTATTTAACTTGGACTTCAATGATAAAATCATTGAAGAGTTTTTAAATTCTCGATTACCTAAAATCCTTGAGGCTCCTATTGAGAGTGTCCCGTGGCATGTCTATAGCCGTTGCGAATTGTGCGATTTTTATCAATACTGCAGGAAGGAAGCTGAAGAAAGTAATTCTATTTCTCTTGTGCCCTACCTTTCGGTCAGCGGACGAAAATACCTACGAGAAGCCGAATGGGAGAACAAAACTTCGATAAATACTCTTTCTGAATTGGAAGTTTTTCTCAATAGCCAGGAATCTGAAAATGTTTTAAGCAACTGTGGATCCTTAAGAAATAAAGTGGATTCTTTACGTAATGCGGTAAAAGCCCTGAAAGAAAAGGAAGTGGTTATCAATAAAGGGACTTCACTTGCATTACCTAAAAATGAGGATGTAAGTATTTCTATAACTCTTCAAAAAGATCCAGTTTCAGGACAGATCTATGCAGCTGGTTTTCGGCGCTTTAAGGGAAAAGCCGTTTACAGTAACACAGTAAATGAACGAATTTATGTAGCTGAGAGTTCTGAAAAAAGTAACGAGACTCAACGGAGTTTCTTGCTAGACCTGTTCAAGGAGTTAAAAATACTCCACGAATATAATGAAAACCTTGAATGGAAAGAGCAAAAATCGCTCCAAATATATGCTTATGATAGCTATGAGCTTGACCTATTTAATGAACTGCTCAGAGAGTCTGTAAAAATTATTGAACTAGCACCAATTGCATTAGATATGCTATTCTACCTTCAGGATTCCTCATTGTTTAATGAGAAGAAACATCCTCTTTCCAGAATATCTTTTCCAATAGTTGTGCTGACAAATGAAATACAAAAGCTTGTAAGTCTACCTGTTCCTTTCTCTCTAAGGCTTCCAGAAGTCGTGGAAGCTTTGCCGAGTCCAAATTTAGACTTTAAAATTAATCCGAGCAGCTTATTCTGGTTTGAGCACAGCAATGCGCTTAAAAGTGATGCAATTTCGATGGCCTGGGAAGGTAATAGAGTTGAAGCTATTGACTGGATTAGAAAAGAACTCTCAATGAGGCTTTTAGCTACAAGCAGCGTGCTTGAGGGTCTTCGCGCTAAAGTTGGAAATTCTTTAGTCACCTGGCCTCCTAAGTTTCAAATTCCTGCATCTAAAAAATACAATTATCCTGAAGTTTCTCAAATGATATTCATCACCCAATATGAGTCATATA
>CAZLNG010000344.1:0-2528 GCA_964560735.1 uncultured Methanosarcinales archaeon
AGGGGTTCAGCTACGAGCAATTTACCAGTGAGTTTTTCCGGTTCATCATTCCTGCTATCTCTTCCGGTGAGAGTTCTCACAACATGGATGTTAAGGATTTCGCAACATTTGGATTCTTTCTAACAGAACCTGTGGTGACTGAGAAGAAAAAGAGATAAAATCTTAATTTTGAGATCTCAATTTTGATATCTCAATTTTGAGATATTATGGTGCTTTTAACACTTTATTGCTTTTTTCTTGTCCCATTAAGGATCCATGCCTGCAATTTCCGATATCCACAGTTACAACCAGCCAATCACAAAATCCTGATTTTTTCTCTCCTTTTGCCAAGATGAGCATAAAGTTTAGGAAAAGAGGGAATGACATCTCAGACTTATTGCAGATTCCTCTAATCGGATATCATTTTAATTGCAAAAAGACAATTTCAAGAAGATGTCTGGAACGATGAATGATTCAAATAGCCACAATTTTTAAGCCTACCTGATGGAAAAAAGGCCCTTTAACAACTTCCTTTAACAACTTAATATAATTTAATTAGAAACTCAGGGGAGAGATTACGAAACTCCTGCTGAAACAAACTAGGGAATGTGTCAATTACATAATTGATCAGTTCTCGGAGCAAATCCCCAGACTGTGGAGCAGATTAGCAGGCAAAGGATCGGGATTTTCGTCTCTCTGGAGCATCTGCGAAGTTTACGGTGCATGTCACCGAATTTTAATCCTGAGTAATGTAATTTCCAGTCGCCAACAAGTCATCTACTGTTACAAAATTAAATCCCTTTTGCTGTAATTCCGGGATTGCTCTGTCTAAAGCTGATATAATCCCAAAATTTGCGTCATAGGTTCCACTATGTCCATCGTGACATAAAATAATTGATCCGTTTTCAGTATGTCTCATTATGTTATTGTAAATGTCTACTGGTCCGTATTTGTACTTAAGAGATCCGTCAAGAATAATAGCAGGTTCGGTGGAACTATCTGCTGAGCGACAGCTCCATAAAACGATTTTGAGGTCAAGCGCTTTTGCTATGTTATTTACTCTATCGTCAATACTGCCATAGGGAGGACGAAAGTACACAGGAGGTTTTCTTATCAAATTAGTGATTATATTTTTGGTTCTGGACAATTCATTATTAAGAATTTCTTCATCAGTAAGTACAGGAAGAGCTAGATGATCATAAGAGTGAATGGCTATGAGATGGCCTTCGTCATTTGCACGTTTGACAATATCGCTTCCCGTTATATGTTTTCTTGTATAATCTTGAGCAACAATATTTTTGTCAATATTGTGACCAAGGCAAAAAAATGTAGCTTTAGCTCCGTACTTTCGAAGCAAATCAAGAATGCAGGGGGTTACTCTGCCTGGACCATCATCAAAGGTCAGAGCAATATTAGGGATGTTTGAATTACCTTTTACAATTATCTTGTTTGACATCATAATACCTTGTAAGCTTTTGCTTGACTTTTCTTTTTTGCCAGTAACCTCCCGGCATCTGCTCACTTGTGAGCATGCGGGCTTGGAGGGAAGTTTTCAGATGAATTTTGGAAAGAAATTGACAACCAGGAGACTTAGGAAAATCAACAAATAGAGCAGAAAATCGAGAGTCTGGTCTTGTGGGATTTTATACGTTCGAATTGCGCCCCTTGCACAAAATTTTATGTAATCAAACTCAGTAGGAAGATGGTTTAATTTAGTAGTTTGATTTAGTAGTATGATTTAGTAGTTTGATTTAGTTGTTTTCTAGTGTTAGGCACATAAAGGCTTAATCTCTGGATATTCGATATTCGGTCAAATGTTAGCCCTTATTCTAATAGTCAGACAGAGTCGGATTTTAAGATCCGTTCTATGACATATCTTCTTGATGAATCAGGATTAAATCCTAATTCTGTGTATTCAGCCTGTTTTACTGCTTCCCAATAAGCATTTTTATTTGCGCTAAATTTGTGATAACCCCGCATCTGGTCCTCAAATATTTCATTGAAAAGCTTGTTTTCTGCAAGTGTCCCGAATCCACGAAGGCAGCAATCGTCTCCTTCAAGATTTGTACCCGCTAACACTCTTTCGAATAGCTGCCTGTATTCACCTGTTTTCTTAATCAATTCAGCTTCCGTATAATTTTTAAGGTCAATTAATTTTATGCCTTTTTCGTTTGCCCAGGAAATTATTGCTTTGTTTTCCTCGTCACTATTTGAATTAACAAACTTTAAAAGAGGGTTCAGACCACATTCTGGATCACTATTAAGATACCAGCTCATGTTCATATCCATCATTACTACTCCTTGATTTTTATAGCAAACACCCTTTCAGCCAGACTGCATTCCTTACAGTGAATATTCTTTGCAATATACATTATTGGCGCTGCAAGGGTAAAAAAGATATGTTTGAGCCAGAGCCAATAAATTGAGAGTAGAAATTGTCAATAATTTAAGGTGTTTTCTCTTAAAAACGATTTCACTTTTTTAAAGTTATTAAGGCAGATCTCAAGCGATTGAAGGTTTTGGGTAATCTCAATTTTGATATAATAGGT
>CAZLNG010000345.1:0-2522 GCA_964560735.1 uncultured Methanosarcinales archaeon
AAGCCCTCGGCCGGATAAAGCCGAAAAAAGCCATAGAACCCCTTATCAACAGCCTGTATGACTGGAACCGCTTCGTAAAAGCCGAAGCAGCAGAAGCTCTCAAAAAGATATGTACTGAAGAGGATAGACCATATTTGCAGGCTTTACTTGACTCGGAAGACGATTTTACGGCAAATCTCGCTTTTGAGATCCTGGAAGGAATTGAAATGGAGGAAATCTTAAAAACCGAGCTGTTTTTAGAGTGGCAGAGTTGTGGCTCTGCCGCCTGAGTCCTATTTTGGGAGGATGACCCGTGCAATCGTAACAGTGCACTGTCCTTTTCGCTGCGCTCAAGAGGACTGAATTAAAAATACTGAAATAGTTGTTCGATGCAGGAAAGCAACCTTTTCCATGTAAAAAGAGAGAAAAGAGAAAAAGAAGATACTAAAAGGTTTCCATATAAAAATTCCAAGATATGAGTAATTCACTCTAATTCTGCTACTAAAGGCATATGATTACTCAGAGAGATCCAATCTTCATATTTACCAATGATCTTGTTTCAAAACTACTTTCGATCCCTCTGTATCAATATTTAGGATTAGAGAAATAAAGATCAATAATATGAAAAAAAAGATATGTGTTAAAATGTATGTATTACAATATGACATACCGCAATATGATATATCAGCACCTGGCTGATCCCAAAGCAGTATTTATAAAGTCAAATTTATATAAATATAGGGCAAGACTAATGTATTATAACAATGTTCTTCCCAAGCTCGAAACTCATTTAGTAGATCATTGTAATTTAAACTGCAAAGGTTGTAGTCACTTTAGTCCACTAAGCTCGCCAGCTTTTGCAGATTATAACCAATTTTCTAAAGATATCACTAGATTATCAGAACTATTTAAAAATATAAATCGATTTCGTATACTAGGTGGAGAACCCTTATTGCATCCAGAAATAAGTAAATTTATATCTTTTGCAAGGATGAAATTACCTGCATCTAATATCCGAATTGTAACCAATGGAGTATTGCTTCCGAAAATGACTCCTTTGTTTTGGGAAACAATAGCAGACTCAAAAGTCTCTATTGATATTACCGTATATCCCAAAGTACCTGTAAGAGTAGATACCATAAAAACTATCGCGAAGAAATATGATATAAACCTGGCCATTAATTATCCAACACGTTTCCGTAAAATACCAAAAAATTTCAATGGCGATTGCAATATTAAAAAGTCATTAGATATATGTCGTGGAAACTTCTACTGTCCATTTCTTCGTGATGGACGTATATATTTATGTGCCCATATGACAATGTTTAAGCTACTTGAGAATACATTTGATATAACCCCACCTCCAAATGTAAAACCAATTGAAGGAATCAATATCCATGAAAACATTACTGGAAAGGAGATTATTAATTATACTCTGAAACCTCAGTCTTGTTGCGGTTTTTGTAATTGGGAGAAACGCATTTTTTTCCCATGGGACATTAGCAAGCGAAAAGAAGATGAATGGATTTAAAATAAGTTCGTTTCAAAATGGCTCCTGTATCTTTTACCAATAAATAAAGAATGTTGCTATTTACCCTGAATATTCTATCCAGCCTTTCATACTTGAGGATAATTCTTTTATGTTTCATATTAATTTTTGAAAAGAACCCTTTTACTGCGTATCTTTTCAGATACGATTCTTTGCTAAATCTTTTAGGTCTTCCTCTTTTTCTCTTCTTTCTGTTTCTTTTGTTTTCTGGGTCGTGTCCATGAGTTATTGATCAATTCCGAAAAAGCAGGTACATCTCGCGTATTTGACAAAAATGTAGAGAGATTCTTATGCTTATGGTTTTCAATAACTCACTCCCATTACCGTTTTCTGTAATCGAAACTTTTATTCTTCTGCGCAGGTACTGTCTGTCGTACCTGCGCATCATCATAAATAGAATCTGCTCTATTTCTTTTGGTCTTGTTACTGGTAGGTATGTTCCCGTCCTGATTTTTATTGCTCCAAGAGTTTCTTCAAATCTATAAGGATCATATCTGCTCCTGAACCAATAACAATGCTTAGTGCCCACAACAAAATAATCTATGCAACACACAATTATGTTTGAACTAAATGAAAGGAACATAGAACGTGAATCGGGAACTAAAGCCTTACTCAGAGAAATTGAATCTGACGACTTCAAGTACAAGAGATTCAGGAATGTCATTGAGCTCAAAAATGAAGTTAATGAATCCCTGAACAAGCTGATTCAGGATGAGGAAAAATTCCTAAAAACCTGATTTTGCGACTTTATTCACTCATCCCATCAATTCCGTATCCTCATGTGAATAAGCCGGCACACAGAAACAGAGGATCTTCAGCGGCGTGTTTCCTGTGTTTTGAATTCTGTGCGGAGTGCCGGGAGAAATACAAATGGTATCCCCTTTTTTGACCTCGAATTCTTCAGAGCCAAGAGTCATTATCCCGCTGCCTTCAGTAACGTGATAGATTTCTTCGGTCAGGTGGTGTTTGTGAAGAAGAGTTTTTCCGCCGGCTG
>CAZLNG010000346.1:0-2515 GCA_964560735.1 uncultured Methanosarcinales archaeon
CATATGAGCGTTGCCAGCAGATATTTCTATGAAAGACGCTGCCATAGAGAGTTTTATCATGTTCTTGGGTCATGTTTTTTCCTGCTGACGCATTTCTTACTAATTTCTTTCCAAGTAATTATTTATGATGATTTTTCTGAATGATTGTTTCTTTCTTGGAGAATCCCTCTCTTTCTTACCTTACTTTGCAAAACCATAACCTGCGAAGCGTTGTGTAAGATCCAGATTCGCCAAGAGGAAACGATCATCTTTGCTGTAGGCGACTTTTTTGTTGCCTGAAAGTTCCATCACACATGTACTTCCAGGTTTCACTTCCTTTACTTCCTGGCCGTCAATGAGAATCTTTTCCACACGAGTTGGTTCAGACTGCAGGCCCACAAAAAGATGGAGCACATTTCCGATCTCGATCTTTTTCGTGAATTTTGAGAAGGTGCACTCCAGAGTGTAATCTGTAGTTACAATTTCTTTATCTGATATGATAAAACCCCTCTCTATATCCTTGGCCTGGACATTTTTCAGGCGCATTCCAACCCTTGTACCGGTTGGAGCTTCAGTAATATCTACATCATGGCTCTGAATTGAACGGATTTCGATATCTCTGTCAAGAGGGAAAATTTTAGTCTTATCCTTATCCTTTGAAATCCCCTGTTTGACAATTCCGAGCACTACGCAGCCTTTTCCTGTAACATTGAAGGCATGGTCTATGAAAATCCTTGCATGCAGGCTGTTGAGCTCAGTCTGTTCAACTTCTATTTTTTCCGATATTTCGTTGATTCTGGCTTTGAGTTCTTCCACTCCCTCAAAGGGATTCTTTGCGCTCTTGTTAGTGTTAATGGAAATGCATTCCCAATCCTGAAGCACAGTGCCTGCAGTAATTGCTTTGATTTTTGCCTTTAATTCATCTATTGCATGCATATGAGTGCTATCTGATCGTGTCAGGGCAATAATTCCATACTTGAAGCCAAGAAGGTCAAGGGCAATAATGCATTCTCCGGTATGGGCATCCAGGCCCTGCGGAGGGATGCAGAGAATTACCATGTCAGTAATATTCAACGCCGTAACCAGAGATTTTAAGGTTTTTGGATAGCTGTGGGCATCCACAAAAACCATTTTCCTGCTTTCCTTGTCATTATTGTACATGGCTATATCGGAAGAAGTCCCTTTTTTTCCGAGGTTTGCGGCAAGAGAAGTCCTTCCGCTTTTTTCAGTCCCTATGATTGCAACGTTTGTCATGATGAATTCCTTTTCTGGATCAGTATCGGGTAGCTACTTCTATGCAATTGTTTTTAATGCAAGCAATATGCTAGTCATATCAATATACCGCAATACGCCACTGGTATTTAATATACTGCAATATATTTCTTTTTGCAATGTTTTCAATAACAGACTAAAGTACTAAAGTTCCCGTTAAAAGATACTATCCTCGTAAATATCATCTCATGGAAACTCACGAAAAAAGATTAAACTAGCTCATCTAAATACAAAAACCGTTACCAGAGCTCTCCTTCTAAGAGTGCCTGGGTTTTGTCATTTGTGCTTTTATTTATTTTTTTAATATTGACAGTATACTCGTTTCCTGCAGGTTGTGGTTCTTCAAAGACTGCATCTACTCCAAGCCTTTTCAAGTAGTCCTCGAATTCTGATGCAGTTTTTAGATCTTTTATCCTTATCCTGACCTCTTCATTAAGCCTCTGGCCATTCTTAACACTCCTGATAGATTCCCTTAGAGGGTTCAGGATGCTTTCGCCCAACTGCATACAACGTTTTTTGAACTCAGTTTCATCCTCGTTCCATTCAACTGTCTGGAAACCTTCTCTGACGATTCTTGAGAGCATATAGTCTCTTCCGGCTTCATTATAGAACTTGAATGCGTGCCTAAGATCCGAGCAGTTACTCTGAGATGAGGTATATTTTAGAGGGGATAGATTCATTTCTGGGTCTTTGATAACTACGCCTTCATGATCGATTTTCCCAAGTTCTCGGATGATATCTACAATTCTTTCAGGAGCGGTTTCTAGGGGAATTTCTCCGAAGGACCTCACCTGTAAAAAGCCATATTTTTCCATTATTTCCCTTCTTCGGGCCGTTGAAAGAGGTTTGCCTGTATTCTTCTCACGGATATCGAAGATATAAAACTCTACGGAATCAATATCATAGATTGATTTTGGGACATATGGATTGTCAGGGCCTACCATTTCCCCATAGAGTACAAGTTCAGAGAAATCTTCAAAAAACTTTAAATTCAGTTTCACATTCGCCCTTTCGGTCGTATAAGGACAGATATACCCACTCCGGGTAATTGCAAGGATCCTTCCATTAACTTCTGCTACCCTGACATTATAACCGTTCATTTTTTCTTCTACTACCAGTTTACTGAGACCATTGAAGTGCTTTTTAAGGGTTGGATACAGTACCATTGCTCTACGAATCTTTGGGAAGCCCATTATAAGTTCAAAAGAGTTGCCTTTCTCATAAAGGACAGTTCCGTGTTCGATATGGGAAATTTCCTTGTCAA
>CAZLNG010000347.1:0-2513 GCA_964560735.1 uncultured Methanosarcinales archaeon
AGCCATCGGTTGTTACTGTAACTGTTCCATCAATATCTGTTCTGTAAACCGTTGAAGTCTTCAGCGTTTCAAGTATTCCAGCGTCAGGATGGCCATAATCATTTCCCGCCCCAACTTCGATGACACTAACTTTAGGACTCACTGAACTTATGAACGAATAACCGCTAGAGGTACTGCTTCCGTGGTGCCCTACTTTCAAAATGTCGGTATTTACGTTGTATCCATCTGCCATTATTGCGTTTTCTGCCTCCAAACCAGCGTCACCCATAAGCAGGAAAGAAACTTTTTTATCAGTTACCTTCAAAACTACTGAGTTTTGATTGAGATCGTCTGTGAAATAGGAGCTTCCCGGGTTCAGGACCTGTACAGTAATACCCGAAGCAAAATTGATCTTATCACCACGTTTTACTGTTGAAAAGGGAATGTTTTTACTGACAATCATATTCAACATGTTTTCATAAGTCTGAGTTGTATGGGGGTATCCGCTGTCTATAAACTTCCCAATTGGAAAATCGTTAAGGATTACGTCCATTCCACCAATATGATCTTCGTGAGGATGCGTAGCGACCACATAATCCAATGACGTGATACCTTCACTCTTCACATACTCAGCTACATCATCACCTTTACCTGTATCTCCAGCGTCAATAAGCATATCATTGTCGCCGTACTCCAGAAGAATTGAATCTCCTTGGCCCACATCGATAAAGTGAATGGTTAAATTTCCAGTGACAGGTGTTGGCGTTGGTGTAGGAGTAGGAGTAGGTTCTGGTGTTGGAGTTGGTGTAGGTTCTGGTGTAGCACCAATACACTTACTGCATGGCCTATAACCAGCTGCTTCTGCTTCCTGAATACTGTCAAATGTTATGAGATTCTCTGGTTTAATTCGTGAAACGTAATGGCATCCTGCAACATGATATACATCAGATTTCGAGCTGGCGTAATATAAGGTGTCTGTATTATTTTCGTTAGTTTGGTCAGTCGAATTCTCAGACAAAACATTATTTCCCGCAGCAGCAGAATTCACAGATAATACAGGAGAAAATGCTGTGAGTGTTAAACAAATCACAGCAATAATAATTGAAAATTTATGTATTGAAGCACTTAATCCATTTTTAGAACAATTCGTTGATAGATTAATGTGTAGGATGTTTTTAAAAAATTCATATAGTTTATTGTGTTTTAATTTTTGTCTCATGCAAAAATATAGTATTATTCCCAATAATAACAAAAGTATTATTGATAGATCCACAGGTATCACCTTCTTACTTCCTCGCCTTTCTAAATATTATTAAAATCAGATGTCTTGTGTATTATAAAGAGTATTCGAAGTTCATTTGTTTATTAGGAAGTTTCTGAAAAGTATTGAATGAAGGAAAGTCATTGTTTTTGTTTTGCCGGAAACTGAGAAATAACTGTTTTTCTGTGGAAATTACTTTATCCCTTTTATAAAGACAAACTCAGGCAGAAAGTCGTTAGTTAGTCTTTTGACAGGTACTGGTGCTTGAGTGTAGAAAGCAAATTGTGTAAAGACTTTGTTCACATTATTATTGCCAAAACAAAAAAATTGAGAAGAAGAGAAACAAAAGAATGGCGATAAGAGTATAGGCCATCTTGGGAATCCCGTGAACATAGTTAAGGATATGTAAGGAGTGTATAAAGTTTTTTTAAAATGAACAAGAAATTTAAGAAAGTAAAAGTTTGTTAATGTGTACATCAATGTACAAAAATATACATTAAACATTTTGTCGAAAATGTGTACGCTTATTGTCGGAGGCTGTATGCTTGTTTACTTCTGGCATCCTGGGGAATTCGTGTAAAAGAATCAGGTAATGCTGGGGAAAGGTTCTGCGTTATTCTGGGGTGTATCTGCCATGTTGCAATGCTAATTGCACTTCTGCAGATACTAGCCATGTTAATTTTTTTATAAAAGAGGTTCTGGTGCAACAGAGATGCTCCTTAAATTCTCTATTGAAAGTCTGTGGATACTTATTAAGTTACTTAATAAATTGCATACGAAATTATCATTATCATGATGAGGGTATGCAGCTGCCTCAGAACCTCTTATTAACATTCTAATATTTCTTTAATTAGCATGAAAACGACACTACAGAATTACAACTTCGTTGTGCATGGTAGTATAACTTGCTATGTCTCAATGTCGCATTAGTCGCAAATAAAATTACACAAATTTAAAAAAATATAAATTGTAATTTAATGTTATTTTCAGTGCGACAAATGCTACAATGCGACAGAGAATTACTTCATTCCTTCTTCGAGTATTTCTTGCATTTTGATCAAGTCTATTCTACAGACTGTAGGCCTAAAAGTCTTACCATTTTCATCTTTACATGTGGTCTTGAAATCTTTACGGTCCTTATTCGTTATCAGAATGTCTAATTCAATCCATTTTTCCTTTACAGCAGAAGGATCGAATCTATGACTTTTGAGTGCATCATTTAACACTGTGGGAATGATGTCAATACAATGCTCCTGCAAGTATCCGTATATCT
>CAZLNG010000348.1:0-2508 GCA_964560735.1 uncultured Methanosarcinales archaeon
AGCGGCTACATCGAAAACGGAAAATACGTCTTTGAAATCCGGCGCAAATACCCGATGGCAAAAGGCGTTCTGGAAAACCAGCTAATGCACTGCTCAGTCGGAAAACATGTCTGCCAGAGCGTTAATGAAGCCTTCGAGATTATAGAAAATGCCGAAATCTGCAGGCTGAAAGATCCTGATTTCAGGGTTTTCTTGAGGAAATGGCTTTAAAAGTTAATTATGAGTACATAATCGTACCAAATTAACTGATTGGTTACACTTGCGGATTTTTTTCCGCAAAAATTCTTTTTTACTCTTTGTTTGTCAATTCTTAACGCAAAAAGAAACCGTTTTAAGCTTTAAGTTTTATCAGAACTTATGGTGTTGGGCAGTTGATAGATTAGGAGAAAATTCACAAGCAATGTATTAGTGAAGATCCAGAGGAACGTATTAAGGCAGTGGAGGAGTTAAAAGGTAATTTTTCATTATTTTCAGATAAACAACAGGCGTGGAATGACTTAATTAAACTTACCACTGATAAAGCCAGTTCTGTGAAGCATAAAGCTGCATCCGCTCTTGGTTCTGTATCATCTGAAGTGCCGGATAAGCAACAGGCGTGGAACGACTTACATCATCTGACCACTGATGAAGACATTTCTGTGAGGTGTATAGCTGCTTTTGCTCTTGGTTCTGTATTTTCTCATGTGCCAGACAAACAACAAGCATGGGATGATTTACATAGACTAATTAATGAAAAAGACATTTACGTAAGACTTAGTTCAATTCCCGCTCTTGGTTCTGCATTTTCTCATGTGCCAGACAAACAACAAGCATGGGATGACATACATAGACTGACAAATGATAAAGACAATTTAGTGAGGTATAAGGCCACCTCTGCTCTTGGTTCTGCGTTTTCTGATATGCCCAATAAGCAACAGGCATGGAATGACTTAATTAGACTGACCACTGATGAAAGTAATTTTGTGAGGTATGGGGCTGCCTCTGCTCTTGGTTTTGCATTTTCTGAAGTGCCTGATAAAGAACATGCGTGGAATGACTTACATAATCTGACCATTGATGAAGCCAGTTCTGTGAGGTATGGGGCTGCTTCTGCTCTTGGTTTTGCATTTTCTGAAGTGCCTGATAAAGAACATGCGTGGAATGACTTACATAATCTGACCATTGATGAAGCCAGTTCTGTGAGGTATGGGGCTGCTTCTGCTCTTGGTTTTGCATTTTCGGAAGTGCCTGATAAAGAACAGGCATGGAATGACTTAATTAGACTGACCGCTAATGAAGACAGAGATGTTAGAATCTACGCAAATCATTCTCTTGGAAAAGTTTCCATATTCAGAGCTTCTCAGGCAGAAAAAGAGGAAGATTACAAAAGGGAATTGGAAACAGCAATTTCTTTTTTTGAAAAAGCAGAACAGGAATCAATTGATAAGTGGTATAATCCAGCTCAATTTTGCCTTCCTTTTTACCGTTCTTTCCATACGATTATTTTCAAAAAACAGGAAGCAAAAGAAGAGGTAGACAAATATCTGGAAGAAGCAGAAGAAGCAATTCTTGGATCTGAGAGTAAGGAGTTGCTTTTTGAAGCAGTTAATAACCTTGCAAACGCATTAAAAGAGGTTCAGAGTCTGGAAAATCTGGACTTAGAGGCAAAAAAATGCGAGCTTAATTTTTATATAAAATACTGTGATCGTGCAGCGGAGCTAATGAGAGATACCGAAGAGACAGCACCTTTTGCAACGATGGCAATGAGAAAAGGGCTTCCTATCCTTGATAGAAACCTGAGATAGCTTTTAGAAGAGATTCAAAAGAAAACAGAAGTAATTAGTGAACAAACAAAAGGAACACCGTTTGAAAAACTGGGTGACGAATTAAATAAAGAAAGTTTATCTCTTTTGCAGGTGCGGGATCTGGTAGGATTTAAAAAACAGATTCAAAATTTGGAAAATAAGCTAAATTCTATGTGTTCCAAATTACCCGAAGGTCAAAAAGGTGAAGCATGTGAATTGCTTAAGACAATACACGAGGAACACTCAATTGAAGACAAAATTCCTCTAATTAATGATGTTTTAAGTAAATTCTCCTATCAATTGGATATGATTAGTTGTTTAAACAGAATAGACGCAAGTTTGAGTTCTGTTAATCAAAAAGTCGAGGAGCTCATAATCATTTCAAAACCTGGCATCAGCGAAGAGGTAGTAATTTCAACTGGTTTTCAACTTGCAGGCTCTGGATTCCAGCATTCTATTACTATTCCCTTGCAGGAAATTTCATACTCTGAACTGAAAGAAGACCTTGAGAAGATAACTGGAGTAAAAATTGACAAATTATCCAAGATGCCAAAAAGATTAACTAATAAAGTCAAGGGTTATTTGCTCCTGCATGATAAAGAGGATATGCTTGAAAAATTGACCTGAATCTCTTTTTACTGTTCTACTCTCATAAACTGAAATTTAGGCGTAACTACTCAGATATTCTTTGAAATACTACAATTTTTCCTCGAAACGAGGAAAA
>CAZLNG010000349.1:0-2488 GCA_964560735.1 uncultured Methanosarcinales archaeon
TCGGGTATTTGCGCCGGATTTCAAAGACGTATTTTCCGTTTTCGATGTAGCCGCTAAAAACGTTTTCTGCGCCTTCGTATTTTTCCTTGAACTTTTCGGCGTGAGACTGGACCCAGACTGGGGGACCGATGTGTTTTTTAACGTTGGGGAGGGTGCCTGAGAGAAGTTCGAGCAGGATCACGGTTTCGGTTTTTCCTGACCAGACGCCGGTTTTGATTACGGAAAAATCGTATTCTTTCAAAAGGGCGGCTGTTGACTGTTCCATTTTGTACAGCTGCGGGTAAAGGACGTCTTCGACCACGTCAGGGGTTTTGAAGATGACTGCTATCTGGGTGCTTTTCCGGCTTTCCAGGCGTTCCTGGATTTCGCTGTCTTCAAGAGGGGAGAGGGGGGGAGGGAAAAAGGATTTGAGTTCAGGGCTTTTTAGGAATTCCCGGCAGGCGTCAATAAACATACAGAATTTATCAAGGGAGAGGGCTGCTGCAACGTTCCGGCGGGGATCGGTTGGGTCTACCATGACAAGGGGTTCGTCGTGCTTTATTTCCCAGTGCTGCATTATGTCAATTTTTTCTCCGGGTTTCCAGGAGCAGGCTGCTTCTATTACTTTTTCGAAGGAGCCGTAGTGTATAGTCAGGAGTTCGGTCAGGTAGCCTGAAAAGCCCTGTGTCCTCAGTTCCGAGCCGTAGACTCCGCTTCCGCGCATAAACTGCTTCAGAAGCAGGACGTCGTCTTCGTGCCCTCTTATGCGGGCTTTGACAAAATCGTTATGGAAAGGCGTTCTGTCAACTGCAGATTTGATACAGCAGGCTGAACTTACCCCGAAGCAGGGGACGAGGTCAACGTCAAAGCCCTTGAATACTATATTCAGGTAGGGGTGTTCTGCGTGGCGGTCTTCGGCATATTCGGCATGTTTTGCAACTTCCCTGGCAATTGCCATACCCTTAGTTTCCAGGTCTTTTCTTGGCGTTTCTTCGGGAAAGCTCATAAAAACATCGATGTCGTGAGTGCCTGAAAGCCATGTGCCCCGCGCAGCAGAACCTACCATTTTCACAATCACGTCTGATATGCCAAGTTTCTCTGCTGCTTCTTTCACCTCTGCTGCCAGTTCATCCTGAATTTCCAGGAGTTTTTTCCGTTCAGCTTCACGGGGCTTTATTCTTTTAAGCACCTCAAGCTTCAGTTCTTCGGGAATGCCTGTATAAGTTTCCATGCCAGGGACGGCTCCGTTTATTGTTTTTAGTTTCCACAGTGACCTTAATAAAAGTGATTAAATCAATCACTGATTTAGTTTTTGATAATTCTTGATAACGATAATCTTAATTGCAGTAATTCTTGATTAAGGGTACCCTCAATTGAGAGTACTCCGATTATAAATGTCAGAAATCGTCTCTTCAAACTTATATTTTGTGGATCTTCGGAGAAATTATCAAAGAAAAACACTATTTCCAGATAAGAAGGTCATTGCAGTTAAATTAATAAAATAATTAGATTGCAGAATTGCTGAACACTGAGTCAGTGATATTGATTAAAGAGGCATATATGAATTTTATTTCTAGAATGAATTATATTTCAAGGGTCACTTCAGTACCTTCGGGTATTCTCAAAAGAAGCTTGCAGTCTGAACATTTCTTTACTTATAAATAAAATGGATTTTAACTATACTCCCCATCCTGGACTTTCAAGTTTATTTAATCCGATTCAGTTTTCAGTTCAGGTGATCCCATCTACAGATTCTGTGCTTAGATAACCCGGTTGTGATGAAAAATGTTTGTCTGGCTTTACTGGATTGTTACCCTGACAATTGCCACATATTTGTCTGTCTATGTCATCAAAAAAATGCCCGAAAACGGTTTTACCGTGCTTACGGCTTTTTATGTAGTTTATCTTGCAGCCTCGCAGGTTATGGCTACCCGCATTATTACTTTTGATCTTGGTTTTTACTCCTTCTTTGCCCCGGCTGCAGTTTTCATATATCCTTTTATCGCACAGGTCGTGGATATGATTAATGAGGTCTACGGGGAGAGGAGAACGCATCTGTCCATCCTTATAGCCTTTGCGACTCAGGTGCTCTTCGTGCTGTTCATAGGCATGGTAAGCAGCCTCAGCCCTGCCCCTTTTTTTGAACTTGAAGATGCCTGGAACAGCCTTTTCGGGTTAAGCATAAGGATTACACTTGCAAGCTGGGTTTCATTTCTGATCTGTTCCAACCTGGATGCATGGATTTTTGCGGCTCTCAAAATGCGTTTTTCAGAAAGGGAAAAGAACTTCAAGCACGATACCATGCTAAATCCATATATCTGGCTCCGTTCAAGTGCAAGTGATCTTATCAATCTTACCTTAGATTCCGTAATATTTGTCTTCATCGCTTTTTATGGAATAATGCCTGTTATGCCTCTCATTATAGGACAGCTCATCAGCAAAAATGTAATCGGCTTTCTGGACAATCCCTGGTTTGTGCTATATAAAAAGCTGCTTAACAAATAAAAAA
>CAZLNG010000350.1:0-2485 GCA_964560735.1 uncultured Methanosarcinales archaeon
CATGCGGGACTCTGGATCCTGCAACCTCGGTTCGAATCCGTGCCGGGCTATACACTATTCTTAATAAATTATTTTTTTGATAAGAAGATCATAGCTACTATTTTTCTCTAATATGAAATCAGATTTCTTTTTTTACACGTTATTTTAGGCTATTAGCGTTTTTTCCACCAACGTTGATTCTATATTGTCAGTTAGTCCTTTCTCAAAAGTCCTCCAAATACAACAAACCCTGTGATTATAAGATAAGGTCTTTCCTCATTACTTTTCCTGCGTATTGAACTCCTTGGACTTTTGCCTTCTACACCACCCAAAATAGCCCTCGCTTCCGTTTCTATCTGCCATTCCTCAGGAACTTTTAAGTCAACACCCCCAAAAGTGAGACTCTGCTTATTTTGTAGGTAGGCTCTCAATACTGGAGTCCCTTATATTAAGAGTCAGTAATTGAAGAATTGTAAAAATTATATTAAAATGATAGGCCCCGAAAAACCGGAAAATTTGCTTTTCCAGAGTACATAGAGCCAAAGTAAAATGAATAAAGAAGGAACGACATCATCAGATAGATACTGTTGTATATTCCAGTGATCCTGAAAGCAGGAGAAGGATTCCAAGAATCAGTACAATAGTCCCAAATATTGTCTGGTATAAAACTTTAGCCATTTTTGTCTCTAATATTTTAATTCCGAGTTTACTAGTGTCGAGTCAACCGTCAAGAATTCCATGATTCCAAATAACTGCAATTGATTTTATACGACATTTTGTGGTTGACTCAACACTAGTACGTCTGTCTCTTAACTGTTCTTTTAGCTTTAATGCAAGAATTGGCTGTCTGCAGTTTGTTATAAACACTATATATAAATATTAAAACAGCGTTTTGTCTCAAATTAGGTACATAAGTACATACCCTCATAATATTTTTAGCGTCTCCGACTATTCAATTTTTGCATATATTTTTATTGACAAATACATAACAATTATGCATTAATCTAGAAAATTAATTGGAAGACTTCAAGAATAGCTAAAGGCTTTGTTATATCTTTCTATAACGGTTTATAACTCTCCTGCTCTCAGTTCTGTAATATACTGCTCATAAGCTGCAGTTGAGCCACCTGAACAGCGTGCAATGTAGTAATCTGCAACAATACAAGCTTGCTGCTCGCGATTATACTCACGGAAATGTCTTTTTTCCCCACTCCTATATGCATATCCTTCACTTGCCTGTGCATAAAATGCTTCAATCAGATATTGCGAACCTGTATATTCCATCTGTGCGACGTGGGTTAATTCATGTATAAGCCACTTCATATCGGAGCTACCTGCAGTTGTGTTAAGCTTTCTATTGAAGTTGATCGTGTGAAAAGTTGCAATCCCCATACCTGAGCACCTCTTTAGCTTTGTCCCCAACCATGCGAGAAATGAAGATTCGTCGATATGCACCTTCCTGTAATCAATTCTGTTTCCAAATATGCCTCGAGCTTCCTTTTCCTCTATTGCGGTAAGGTTCCGGGTATTAAGTTTGACACTTTTCCAGAGATGATCCATAAGCTCAGGGAAGGCACAAATATCGAAAGTTTTTGCAATAACTCGACCGACACCTATAATAAGGGATAACAACCCACATCGTATCAGTTTTAAAAACACTCCTCTACCTACCAAACCGGAATTTTTACATATTTCAAAGATGACTTTCAAGCAATTACCTGCTTTATTCAAACAATCACTGCTTTATTATTTTTGTTTCTCAGGTTCCTGTGCCTTGATTTCTATACACTACACTGGAAAGTATCTGCAACAAATATGACCTAGTCAATAAGTCTGGGCCAATAAGTTTGAGTCAATAAGTTTGAGTCAATAAGTTTGAGTCAATAAGTCTGGGTCAATAAGTTTGAGTCAATAAGTTTGAGTCAATATAAAAAAGCCATCTCAGCCTTTTCAACATATTTTCTTAAGTGAATTAAATCTTCACTTTATTATAATATATATTTTAAGACTGAGCAGCAAATTTTTCTGGGAGGAACAACACCCGGAAAAATATCCCCTGAAGTTTTTGTATTGTAGAATCCTGTTTGCTGCAATTATAACCTATGACGTATCAGATAGTCTATGAGCCTATCCCAAAAGTAATATTATGTTGAACTTATAAATTTACTTTTATTTCATTCCATGAAATCGATGATGTTCTATGGGAATCCATAGAAATCTATCTACCTCCACAGAAACCACATACATGAAGGCCACGTGCAGATCTGCGAAAGCTAATGAACGGTATTTTGTACGTAGTTATGACAGGTTGTACGTGGAAAGACGTTCCCATTCAATACGGATCTAAGTCAACAGTACACATAGATTCCATCTATATTTGTGTGAACATGGTACTTATCAGAAGATTTTCAATGAACTTTTAAACAAAGGTTACGACTTGAAGAAAATAGGGGGTATTGTTACTTAATTATAGCTATCTCTTTATTTCTATGTTTCATCAATAGAA
>CAZLNG010000351.1:0-2471 GCA_964560735.1 uncultured Methanosarcinales archaeon
AGGCCCGCAGAATGAGCTAAAATTGTCTTTTATGTTTCCTTCTTTTTATACACAATATTAAGATGTATGGCTATGTTAAATCATAGCGTATCTTGATGATTAAAAATCAGGAAAGAGATTTCCAATACTCCCTTTGCCAAAAAATACGTTTCTACCTGAATTTTTAGATATTTTTATCTGTGATAGATAAAATATAACTTCTCTCAAATAACTTTCATGCTGAAAGTTTAAAATTAAATATGTAATAATTTTATAAATATGGTTGGATAACGAATTAACAATTGATAGGCATTAGGGATTTGATTAGAATCAAGTTTACATAAATTCTATTGGACAGCAGGAAAGGATAAAAAAATTTACTGGGAAATTTTATTCCCAATTTTAAAGCGGCATTGAGGAAATATGACTGCTTCTGACCTTCCGGATAGGGATGAAATGAAGATCCAGATACAAAAAAGGATCGCTGAGCTGGAAAAAGTCAATCAAGATCTGCGTAATGAGATTATCGAGCGTAAGCAAGAGAAGCATAAGATAAACAGACACAATAGTGTTTTGGAAGGAATCAACCGGATATTTAGTAGTATAGTTAAGGCTGAAACAAAAGAAGAGTTGGGGAACAAATGTCTATCAGTAGCCCTTGAAGTCACAGGTAGCCAAATGGGTTTCGTTGGAGAAGTGGGCACTGAGGGGCTATTACATGATATTGCAATAAGCGAGATGGGATGGAACCAATGCTACATGTATAATAAGACTGGACATCGCCGACCACCCGGCGATTTTTTACTACGTGGACTGTATGGCTATGTTCTTGACAGTGGAAAAAGCTTCTTTACTAACAATCCGCAATTAGATCTCCATAGCATCGGCCTGCCAAAAGGCCATCCACCTCTCACATCATTTCTTGGTGTACCCCTTGTCTTAGATGAAAAGATAATAGGCATCCTTGCGGTTGCGAACCGCGAAAATGGTTATAGCTTAGAGCAGCAGGAAGATCTTGAAGCGTTCGCACCTGCAGTCATGCAGGCATTGCAGAGAAAGAGAGAGGAACAGGAAAAACAGAAGGTTGAGGAGACATTGCGAGAGGTGGAGGAAAAATACAAAGCATTATTCGAGAATAGTCTTGACGCTATTCTTTTCGCATTTCCCGAAGGTACTATCTATGCAGCAAATCCAGCAGCTTGCCTAATGTTTGGAATGACAGAGGAAGAAATTATCCGCTATGGAAGGAATGGAATCATAGATATATCCGATCCAAGGCTCAAGCCTGCCCTTGAAGAAAGAGCAAGGACTAGTAGATTCAAAGGAGAATTTAATTACAGGCGGAAAGATGGGACTATCTTCCCAGGTGAGATGTCGAGTACGATCTTCAAAGATAAAAGAGATATTTTGAGAGCAGTTATTATCATTCGGGATATTACCAAGCGCAAGCAGGTTGAGGACGCTCTTAAGAAAGCACACAACACATCAGAAGAGAAAGTAAAAAAACGTACAGAAGAACTTGAGAAAGCTTATAATTCTTTGAAGGAAAGTGAAAAATACCTTGCTGAAGCTCAAAAAATTGCTCATCTCGGAAGTTGGGACTGGGATATTGTAACTAATAGAGTATGCTGGTCTGATGAAACATATCGTGTTTTCGGGCTTAAACCTCAAGAATTAGAGGCGACTTTTGATTTATATTTTAGTCATGTACATCCGGATGATCGAGACTCCATATATAATGCTGTTAAAAAAGCTTTAAACGGAGAATCCTATAGTATTGATTATAGAATCATTTTACCCAGTGGAGAGCGCACAGTCCATTCATATGGAAAAGTCATTTTTGACGAAGAAAACACTCCTATTCGAATGAGCGGAACAACTCAGGATATTACTGATCGTAAAAAAGCAGAAGAAATGCTAAAAGAGAGCAAGAGCAAACTGAAAACTCTTTTTGAACTGCTACCTGTTGGAGTTTCCATTATTGATAAAGAACGAAATATATTGGATGCAAATCTTGCCTTGGAAAAGATTCTAGGTCTCTCGAAATCAGATTTACTCAGAGGAAAACATACAACTCGAAAATATATCAAATCGAATGGTACGGAAATGTTGTATGAAGAATTCCCCAGTGTAAAGGTTTGGGAAGAGAAAGGTTCCATTCAAAGAGCAGATATAGGGATAATCAAGGAAGATGGCAGTGTTGTTTGGACAGCTGTAAGTGCAACTGTTCTATCTTTTGACAATGATCAAGTAGTCATAATAACAAGAGATATCACAGAGCATAAAATGGCAGAAGAAGTTATGGCGAGACTTGAAATTGCCCGAAAACAGGAAATTCATCACCGAATTAAGAATAATCTTCAGGTAATTACCTCTCTTCTTGATCTGCAACTTGATCAGTTCAACGATAAAGAGGATATTAAGTATTCTGAAGTTCTTAAAGCTTTCAAGGAAAGCCAGGACAGAGTAATATCAATGTCTCTGATTCATGA
>CAZLNG010000352.1:0-2468 GCA_964560735.1 uncultured Methanosarcinales archaeon
CTTCGAGCATTTTTACTCTAAAAAAACGCTTCCATGCTGGCGGTCTAACTTGCAGAATTCTCTGCATGGCTGGTGTGGAAGAAACTTAAATTCTCTCGTCTCTTTTTTACAATCATCTTTTCGCTTGAGACTCTACAATTTATCTTTTAGGTTTGGGTGAGAAGGTACTGTGGTCATAATTTGAGACACATGGTCTAATGTCCTTCAGGATCGAAAAGAATAGCATTTTTAATTAATTCTCAAGAGTTAACTGTCTCTAGTTAATCATTTAGTCATAGGCATGAATTTTATAATAGAAGAGTAAATATCTTTTGGAGATGTAGGTAATGAATAAAAAACACATTATAATTATCTCAATACTTTTGATTCTGCTGACGGCCTGTGGCATAGGCTCTGCATTAAAAGAGACAAGGCTTTCAACTAACTAAGCTGAGCAAACTAATCCCAGCTTGTATGAAAATTACATTGTTTGGCAGGACTATCGTAATGGTGGTTCTGACATCTACTTGACTGACATGAAAAGTAAGGTTCAAACAAGAGTTACAAAGAGTGGTAAAGCGGAGTATCCCAGCGTTGATTACGGTAAAATAGTTTATCAGGATAACCGTAATGGAAACTATGACGTGTACATGTACGACATTAAGACCAAGAAAGAAACTAGAATAACATCCACAAAATCAAACGAGTATTACCCAAGCGTGTACGGAAATCGTATAGTGTGGGACAATTATGGAATGTACGTGTACGACATCAAGACTAAGAAAGCTACCAAATTAAATTTAAAGGGAAATACTCCTTCAATATTCCGGGATAAGATTGCTTACGTGGACGACTCAGATCACGTCATTGTTTATGATTTAGTGACCAAGAAATCAATAACTATAAGTTATGGTGTTCCTAACAGACCGCTTATATCTGGAACTAAAGTTGTATGGAGCGACTATTATAATAGTATACCCGTTACTGGAATGTACGATTTTGGCACTAAAAAGTGGATTGATTTGCCATTTGATTTCATTGACAATTACGGATTATACGGCAATAAAATAGTGTATTCCTCAGAACGTAACGGCAACACTGACATTTACATGACTCAATTTTGAGTCATTTTCTTTTTTCCTGTGATAATACAAAGAAAATTATTCTACTCCTATTCATCTGGTTCACTCTTAATCTTTTCCAGAATCTCAAGAAAGCCAACTGATTTTTACCTCAGCCAAACTTCATAACAATTGTGAGATAACCTACAAAGGATTTTTTAAGATGGTGCAGTATTTAAATTTCGTTGCAGAAACGATTAGAAAATGTAAGGTAAAGTAATTGTCTTGACAGTTTTTTCAACGAAATTTCCTGGGTGACGGCATAAAGAAAAAACATTCTCAAGATTAAAAGGGGGGGGTACTGCTAGATACCGGAAATTTTGGATAACATTACTAGGATTAATCAAGGCAAGTTATTTGCCATGTTGCAATGCTAATTGCAATTCTGCAAATCTTCCTCTTTTCCGACTCACAACTCATTTTCTTCCTTCGTAAAGAATAGGATTAACCTTTACCGAGAACACTTAGAACAGATGGAACACTTCTAGGAAAGGGTTCTATTAATCCGCAGAGGGTAGGAGAGATTATTGAAATATTTTTTACTGTTGCTCTCTTTTCTCTTTCTTTGTTTTACTCCCCTCATACAAGTGTTCCTTGTGTTCTATCTGTTCCGTATTCCTGAAGAGTCGATATGAATATTTCCCCTGCAATAAAAACAAGGATCGCAACTTTTTAGGAAATATTCTCTTGGTAGAATCTCCGTTATTCGCGAGTAAAATCCACTAAAACGAGATTAAAGCCGAAAACAAGTTTTTTATTCATTGTTCACAATGGTACCTGCGGAATTTCACACACCTTCAATGGAGTAATTCATGTCGTTGTACGTAACAGGTGATACGCACGGGTAGTCAGAGCTTGATCGATTAAGTTTTGAAAACTGGCCCGTTGGAAATAGTCTTTCCAGGGAAGATGTTCTTGTTATTTTGGGCGATTTCTGGCTGGTTCCAGGTGGAAGTAAATCAGATGATAAGTGTCTGGATTGGCTTGAAAAAAGACCGTGGACAACATTAGTCGTTGACGGTAACCACGAACAATTTCCCATATTGACATCATTACCTGAAGGTCATGCATTTGGCAATACAGTTGGAGTGTTCAGACCGCATATTTTTCACCTTAAACGTGGGCTTATCTATAATATCTGTGGCTACAAATGTCTTGCAATAGGCGGAGCGGATAGTATCGATGTCGCATACAGAATCCCGGGCATTGACTGGTGGCCAGAAGAATCCATAACATCTAAGGACATCTCATTGGCTGAACATTCTCTCAAAGAGCACGGGTATTGTGTGGACTTCGTATTTTCACACACAGGCCCCACATCTATTGTCAAGAGAACTCTGCACGCGACTTTTGGTATGGATCCAAACG
>CAZLNG010000353.1:0-2462 GCA_964560735.1 uncultured Methanosarcinales archaeon
CACATTAAATTATTATTCGCATTAAATTATTATTCGCATTAAATTATTATTTACATTAAACAAGTAATAATTTGGAGGGTAAACACATGGGGAAACAAACAATTGTCAGCATAACAATGGCACTGGGTATTTCCTTGTTAGTTATTTTTATAATTTCACTGGCAGCTGCACCAGTAAATGCAGCTTCTTCGGGAAAATATGGTAACGAAAATTATGACAGCTATGCTCGCGGATACAAAGAGGGACATCATAAAGGATATGTTGATGGATTTAATGACGGTGTAAATGGTAAAGATCCACGGGTATTCATCATGATATATTACGGACCGGATTCAGGGTACACAGGCGGACACTTCAACGGATATAGAGACGGATACGGCAAGGGATATACTGCTGGAAAAAAATTACCCGTTCGTTAAACCGTTCGTTAAATCTACACTGAAATGACCAAGGTCTCTGGATAGTTTGATACCTAAATATGGTCTATTTTCAGCAGGGAGGCACTTTTATGCTTGATTTTCCGGTAAATTTTTCCTGCAATTTTAATTCTTCCTTTTCTCAAACTTCTTCTTCATTCACAATTGTATGAGGATCATCTCTTTTTTCTTTCCTGCCTTTTGTAAACTATGTAATTATCTAAACAACTTTTTATAAAACCGGATTTAGAGAATTCTCTTATCAATTTCCATTTTTGCAGTTATTTCACATTAAAATACTCTATCGCTTGATATAGGGCAGTAACTGCTCTGTAAATCGAAGGAAATCAATCAACTGCAACTTGTTTTGTCTAGACCTCAAATTTCCTTATTCGGCTCAAGTGGATTTTCTGTGGAAATGAGTTAAATACTAATATAGAAATCCTTATAACGTAAAAACCAGAGACTGATGAAACCATGGCCAGGGAAATAAGGATACTCCACACTGCAGACACGCATCTTGGTTACAGGCAGTACCACAGTGAGGTCCGGAGGCAGGACTTTTTTAAGGCTTTTGAACTTGTTATAAATGATGCTATTGATATGCAGGTCGATGCTGTCGTGCATGCTGGAGACCTTTTCGATTCAAGGAACCCTACTCTTGAAGATCTCCTGGAGACGATCAGCATCCTGTCAAGATTGAAGGCTGCAGACATACCTTTTTTTGGAATTGTCGGGAACCATGAAAGCAAGCAGAATACTCAATGGCTTGACCTTTTTGAGGAAATGGGGCTTGCGGCACGGCTTGGGAAGAAGCCGCGGATTATAGAGACAAGAGGTGGAAATGGTGATTCGGTGGCAATTTACGGAATCGACAGTGTCCCGAAGTCAAAAATCCCCGTCTTCGATTATTCCGGGTTTGAAACTCCGGAAAGTTGTAATCTTCCGGAAAGCTGCAGAAAATTACTTGTAATGCATCAGATTGTGCAACCTTTCCCATATGCTGAATGGGACTGTGCTGAGGTGCTTGAAAAGCTTCCTTTTAAGATTGATGCAATCCTTCTTGGCGATTATCATAAATATGAAAAAATTAAGGTAGGAGATGCCTGGGCTACATATCCAGGGAGTACGGAGCGAAACAGTGCATCCGAAAACGAGCCCCGTTCCTACAATATTATCACACTTTCAGGCGAAGAGATAGAGATCAGCAGACGTACAATTCCTACGCGCCATTTTCTTACTATTCCGGTTACACTCTGTAAGGAAGAAAACCCCTTTGAACAAATTTTTTCTGCAGTAAATGAGCATCTTGAAGAGTTGTCCGGCTCAGTTGTGTTTCTGGAAATTTCCGGAGATTCGGGAATAGTTTTATCCCTCAGTGAGATCGAAGAGCATCTGCTGAGTAAAGGAGTTCTTGTGTCAAAGGTCAACGACCGGAGGATAAAAGAGTCCTTACCGGCTGATGTTTTAAAAGTCGCATTTTCAGATCCTGACCATGCTGTTGCAGACGAAATCAAAAGACTGAACTTAAACGACGGCGGGTTAATAATTGATGAAATTGTCCGAAACCCGAATATTTCAAGGTCAAGAGTGGACGAAGAAACCGAAAGCCGACTTTCAAAGCTGGTTGAAGCTATTGACTTTAAAGATCCAAATTTCAGGATAGAAATTTCTACCAGGCCTGATGATGAAATTAAGTATATTGAAGATTCCAACTACGCAGAAGAGACTGGATCTCAAGAGAAAATCGAGTCTGAAACTTCCGCTTTGAACCTGGAAATTTCTGGGTCAGTGACTGACTCGGTTCTTGAATCAGAACATGATTCAGTGTTTAAAATTCCATCAGAGCTTTCTTCAGAACCTGTAGCTGAATCCAAATCATTATCCGAATTCTTATCTGAACTTCCTTCCGAATCTATCTCTGAAGCTGTATCTTCTGAACCTGTATCTTCTGAACCTGTATCTTCTGAACCTGCATCTTCTAAACCTGTATCTTCTGAACCTACCCCTAAAAATACCTTCAAATCGGCTATTCTATGTGAGGCT
>CAZLNG010000354.1:0-2459 GCA_964560735.1 uncultured Methanosarcinales archaeon
TTTTTATTATGTTATAAGCTACTTTAACTCAAACTTTAATTTCCAGTTAAAGAATTTCCACTAGCTTTATGTCATAAGCTCTTCTCTCACAGATACTCTCAATTATTCATAATCGAATTATAATTTTTTTACATTTTTTCTTTGCTCAATATATCGGGACTTAGCTTCCTGAAGGATATCAACTGCAGCTTCAAGACTCTGCCAACCAAAAACAACTACATATTTTCCTTCTAAGTCTTTATACGTTTCAAAAAAGTGAATAATTTCCTTTAATAGGTGGGGAGGAACCTGTTCTATTGTCTCTATATAATTCCACAATGGATCCGTCTGTGGAACACAAAGTATCTTTTTATCTGGTCCTTTATCATCTTCCATATCAAATAATGCGACAGGATGGACATCTATCACACATCCTGGAAATGTAGGTTCCCATGTTAAGACTAAGGCATCTAAAGGATCGCCGTCAAGCGCCAATGTGTCAGGAAAAAATCCATACTCGCACGGATACATTATTGAAGAAAAGAGCATTCTGTCAAATTTAATAACTTTCCTTTCCTTATCATATTCATATTTGTTCCTACTTCCTTTTGGAATTTCTATAATCACACTTTCAGTTCGCCTTTCAGTCATCCCAACTCTCCCTGGTCATTTCATTAATAATCTAATTTCTTCATAACAATAGTAATGTAATATCCATATCTGTATTATACTAAACGTTTTAATGGCTGAAATAAATTAATTTCCGCAAAATAGTAATGTAGTGTAATTGCTTCATAAAGTCAATAAGTAGAAGCGGAACACTTGCAGAAGACACAAATGATCCTGTAAAAATTGGAGGCTTTCTGGTAAGAGATGGATTCCTTTCAAAGTAGTAACCTTAAAGGTTCGCTATGATGATTTTTCTACATATACACGCTCGAAGACTGTTCCCGTCTGGACTGCAGATATTTTTGTGATTAAAAGAACAGCTATGCAGCTCCTTGCTGAGTTTATGGGAAGGCAAAAAATAAGGCTTGTAGGTGTAGAAGTTTCAAGACTAAGAGAAAGTGACGAGAGACGGACGCTTATTACGGATTTTCCATAGATAAAGATCAGAAAAGAGTAAAATGTAAAAACCTAATATAGACAAGAAAAATAGATCTAAAAAACAACACAGAAATTCCAGACTCTGAATTCATATTCGATATTCTTGAAGTAGAAAAATAAAAATTGTGGACTTGGAGGAAGTTCTTGTCAATTCCTTCTTGAAAGGCCTTCTCGTTTTGAAATAAAAATTAGTTAGTTGAATTTCCTAAATCAGTTGCATGCAAAAGCTCAGGAAACAGTTTCATCCATAGAATAGCGATGATTATTGAACCAATTCCACCGATTAATACAGCAGGCACAACTCCAAATAGAGAAGCAGTTAACCCTGATTCAAATTCTCCAAGTTGATTTGACGTACCTATAAACATTGAATTTACGGCGTTTACTCTACCTCTCATATTATCTGGGGTTTGCAATTGTATCAATGTTAAACGGACGACTACACTTACTACATCAGACGCCCCTAACAACACAAGTGATGCGAGTGATACTACAAAAGAAGTCGATACAGCGAAAATTATAGTAAAAATTCCAAAAAATATTACTGCAATAAACATTTTAAGCCCCTCTTTTTTCTTTAAAGGTTTTTGTGCCAAAAAAGCCGACATTATCAATGCACCTACTGCAGGTGCTGAACGCAGCAATCCTAAACCTAGAGGTCCAATGTTTAAAATATTACTTGCATAAACAGGCAATAAGGCTGTTGCACCGCCAAATAATACTGCAAAAAGGTCAAAAGATATTGCCCCAAGTATAGCAGGCTTGCTTCTAATGAAAGCAATTCTCCGAATATTGCACTTCTGGTTATTGATCCAGATTTTGGTGAACCCTCCCTTATTGAAACAAACAGAATACTTATGCTTGTTGCCAATGTCAATATACCAGCTATAAAATACACAACCTCGGGATCTAATGCATAAAGAATTCCTCCAATTGCTGGACCTAGAATGAATGCAAACTGAGCTGTAGAAGCTGCCAAAGCAGCTACCTCTGGGAAAACTTCCTTACTGACAACATTAGGTAGCAAAGATTGCATTGATGGACCTTGAAAAGCATTAGCAGTACTTATAAAAAAGATAGTAAGAAGAATTCCCTCTTCTGTAATCGATCCTCTATGACTTTCCAAAGCAAGAAGAAAAATCCCTATACTTTCTGCAACTTGACTGAAGCAAATTATCTTCTTTCGGTCATAAAGATCTGCTATATAACCAACTACAAGAGTAAGTAGAAGCATAGGTAAAAACTGGACTAATCCGACAAGTCCAAGATAAATAGGCATTTGAGTAATCGAATAAATTTGCCACCCCACAGCAACAGTTAGCATTTGAAAAGCAATGGAGGTTGACGTACGGGCAGCTAATAAGAGTACTAAG
>CAZLNG010000355.1:0-2455 GCA_964560735.1 uncultured Methanosarcinales archaeon
CCATTATTTTTGAATTTGCAGGAGATGTCCAGATGTGTGGGTCCAGTTCTTCATGGCCTTCCTCACTTTTAGCTTCGTGACTTTCAGCACTTTCATTTGCATGCTCAGCTCCAAGCTCTCTAAAGCCGATTCCGTCAGAAGAGTTTACTATCAGAGTTCCACTATTGATAGTCTCGAATCTGTCGATCCAAACCTTCTCGAAGGGCATACCAACGCCGACTGTGACAAACATGCTTGCTTTGCTGATTTCTTCGATTTCCTTTGGAGAAGATTCATATGTATGAGGATCTGCTCCTGGAGGGATTACAACTACAGTTTTTACTTTGTCTCCCCCAACTTTTTCGACAAACTCAGCCTGAGGAAGAATGCTTACAGCTACTATGGTGGGTTCGTCTGTTCCTGTCGTTTCAACTTTCTGGCCTGTGCTTTCATTAGCCTGAGAATTATCATCCGCACAGCCACTTACAAAAAGGC
Organism: uncultured Methanosarcinales archaeon; assembly: GCA_964560735.1. GTDB lineage: Archaea > Halobacteriota > Methanosarcinia > Methanosarcinales > Methanosarcinaceae > Methanosarcina. The sequence goes on from CAZLNG010000355.1 coordinate 475, forward strand.
TCAGTCCTATAACCAAAAGCACTAATAAAGGTATAATCTTCAGTTTCATAATTAAGATCCCTTTCTCTTCATTTTCATTTTTACTTCATTGCCACATTGTGTCCGTTTTTATTATGTCGATTTCCTAATTTCCTTTCAGAAAAATTGAGATGAACAATATCAAAAAGCTTGTAACGGAGAAATTTGGAGATAGCCCAAAAATCCAAATTATTCAGATATATTTTTGGCATACACCCAAATTTATAGCTTTATTCTTCTCTAAACTCTTACCTCAAAGATCGCATCTAACGCTTGATTAATGATGTCTGATTTGTGCCAGACTCAATGATGATGATCCTCGTGGAGACATTTCTCATGACTTATTTCACCGCATACGCCAAACATCGGGTGACCCATAGATTTGCAGATTTTATTTACAGCATCTCTGGAAATAAAAGCCTCAAAACGCGAAACTTCATCACATGCTTCCTCTGACGAAAGCCCATAATGGGTTAAGAGGAGGCTCATAATCCTGTGCCTCCGCACAAGAAATTCAGCATATGCTTCACCCATTTCCGTCAAATGTACACCCCTGTAGGGAACGTGATTCAGGTATCCAGCTGCAGCAAGTTCATTCAAGGTTTTACTTGTGGTGGAAGGATCTACCTGCAGGACGGAAGAAATATCAGTGGTTTTTACAGTACCTCCTTTTTCAAGAATGAACTTAAGGTAATCTACCTTTCTCGGAGAGAGTTCAAGGCCTGTGAACTCAGGAAAATTTTGCTCATTCATACAGAGAAATATAAAAAACTCTTATTTATTATTTGCCATATACCAACTTATGAAATAAAGATTGTACCATATCAAAAGATTGGCAAATGGTAAAAAATTAGGCATCTCACACCCCCTGATCCCTTTACAGTTTGAAGGGCCGCAGCAACGAGTAAGTAGCAAAGGAAAAAAAGGTAATATGCTTCAGTCATTAAAGGTTTTCTGACATTTCTTTTATAAGTTTCAATACCATTTTTCTGAATTTCAACATTCATTTGTTTTTCTGCAATTCTTTTCCTAACATTGGTTGTTTTTGGAGTTTTAGCTTTTCCTAAGCTTCTGGCATAAAGTAACCTGGAGTGAAAATAGTACTGCGATAAAAAATCTAGAATGAAAAGCCTTTCAACATTAACTAAAAGCCTTTGTGCTATCGAAGTTATGGTTTGTGAACGATATACAAGACAAAATGAGACAACAACAACAAGCGACAGAATAGTTGCAGTGGAAATGAAGGGGTTATCGGGTCTGGCAACTAACTCTCTGGCTATTGGAACGAAGACGATATAGACAAGAATATAGCACATTATGACAGAAAAGAAAAAACCAAGTAAATTCAGGGCAAGTAAGGGATTTCCGGAAAAAGCACTATATCAGAAACTTTCAGAAACATTTCTCCAGGTCCATGGTGTCACGTCAGCAATAAAATGTTGTATAAATTCGATTACAATCATTTAGAATTTTTCAATCCTTGATTATTGACGCGACACCAGAGTAAAAATTCAATAATACTTCCACACGTAATGGTGATGGGAGGGATGTAAAGAAGGGCAAAAAGGAAGATAAGGAGAGAATATATACTTTACGAATTTGTCCACAAATTTTTAAATATTCTCTTCAGGTAACGGTAACTAATTGAGTTAGTCAATTTCTTCTTCTCCAAGCACCCTGGCAAGATTCAGAAGAATAAGAGGCCTGTTTTCCGCTTTCCCAACTCCCATTAAATATTCTGCATTAATTTTCGATTTAACCATTTCAGGAGTTGGTTCAATAGAAGAAAGAGGCAACCTCACGATTTCACTTACAGAGTTTACAGGCATTCCGATCATTGTTCCTTTGAATTCCACTATAATGGTTTTTGAAAGATTGTCTGAGTCCTTAGAACTGAAACCGAGGCGATTGTTCAGATCCAGCACAACAATAATTTTTCCTCGCAGGTTAATGATTCCTTTTA
>CAZLNG010000356.1:0-2438 GCA_964560735.1 uncultured Methanosarcinales archaeon
TTATTATATGCTATTCTTAACTCAGTTCCTATTTCCATGAAGCCTTATTCCATGAAGCCCTATTTCCGAGGGTAAATTATTTATGAAAAACAGAGCCCTCTTAACCCATGATTTATCCTTTTAAATACGACCTTTCTGCAAATTCTGGATTTTTTCATTTTACAATCAGTGGAAGTACTGTATATTTTCAGTACGACATTATTAACTTGAATAAGCGTGAAATTACATGTAGAGAACAATTAGAAAACTGTTCTTAAATTTTAGTAAAATCCGGAAATCAAAAGAATAATATTGAACTTTAATGAATCCTACAGACCCTCTTTATATTGGTATCCTTGTTCTCACAGGAGCTTTTACAGGCGTTATCTCAGGACTGCTGGGGGTAGGGGGAGGATTTATTATGACCCCTGTCCAGTACTGGCTTTTGCAGGAAACCGGACTTGAGCCCGACCTGGCTATACGGGTGGCTCTCGGGACGAGCCTTTTTGTAATCCTGCTAAACGCTACAAGTGTTACTTTAAAGTATCATCAAAAACGAGCCGTTCTCTGGAAGAAAGCAGTAATTATGGGAGTTTTTGGGCTGATTTCCAGTTTTGCAGGAGCAGAAGCCTCATCCCACCTTTCGGCCTCTACACTAAGCTCAATATTCGGATTCGTTGTCATCCTTGGAGCGTTCAGGACTTACATAACTCCTTCAATATCCGAAAAAAACAAAATCAGTTCCAATCCGGGTACTTATATTCTTGCCGGTATCTCCATAGGTTTTTTTTCAGGGCTTCTTGGAATAGGGGGAGGAGTACTTGGGATTCCAATTATGCTGATATTTCTGAATTTTGACATGAGGAAAGCAATCGGAACCTCGGCTGCCGTAATTATTTTTACTTCATTTGGAGGTTCAATAGGATACATAATCAATGGCTGGGGACAGCCAGGTCTCCCTCCTTATTCTCTTGGATATATCAATCTCATTGACTGGTTTTTGCTTGCAGTTCCAGGATTTCTTGCGGCAAGAAAAGGGGCAGATATCGCCCATCTGGTAAATCCGGAACACCTGAAACGTCTTTTCGTACTTCTTATGGTCTACGTAGGGTTGAAAATGATCGGAATCATTTGAAGCTATTTAAATATGAATCAGACCAGAATAATAATCTAGATAAAATGCGAACTGACCGGAAGTAGAATTCGGGTTTATTCAGGCTTTTTCGATAGCTTTTACAGGGTCGAGTTTTGCAGCTTTTCTTGCAGGATAGATGCCTGAAATTATATTAATAATGAAAGCAAAGAAAGCAGAATATATAAAATTAAGAGGTTTGACTTCGAGGGGGAGGGTCTGAAGTCCGAAGTACATCTCCTGAGGGACTTCAATTTCATAACTCTGGAGTGCAACAGTTGTTATGTACCCCAGAACAGTACCCAGCAAAAGCCCAATGAATCCGAGGATCACGGACTGGAAAAGAAAAACGACCATTATGCTTTTTTGAGAAGCCCCCATAGCTTTTAAAATGCCTATTTCTCTGGTCCTCTGAGCAACGATTGTGATCAGGGTATTTGCGATTCCGAAACCTGCAATTCCGTAAATCAGGATATAGAATACGTTTATGAATGTCTTCTGGGTGTTCAGAAGATTAAGGATTTCAGCATTTGCCTCGATCCAGCTGACTGCATCAAGCCCGCTTTCTCTCTCAATCGAACTTGCGATCATATTTGCCTGATAAGGATCTGCAACCCTGACCCCTATTGTACTTACAACTCCGGGCTCATTGAAAAATTCCTGCACGGAATCCAGCCTTGCATAGGCTGTCACCTCATCTGCCTCAGTTCCTGTATGAATCAGGCCTACAATCTTAAAGGAAGTTGTTTTTGCGCCAGGAAAGACTACATCTACCCTGTCTCCAGGCTGAACTTCAAGATTTTCTGCAAGCTTATCTCCCAGCAAAATTCCATGTCTTGTATGAACAAGAGACAAAAAATCTCCCTGTACCACGTCCTCGCTTACTCTCATGACTGCATCTTCATTCAGGGGTTCAATACCCTGAAGGGAAACACCTTCGGCATTATCCCGATATTCAAGGGCTGCCTGACCCAGATATTTGGGGGATACGGCTACAACTCCTTCTTTTTCTGCAATCTGCGCTGAGTTATACCTGTACAGGTGAATGAACTCTTCTTTCTCGTCCTGAGGATTGACAACTATATGGGGATTGTTTTCAATACTTGATTTTACAAGTTCCCCCTGAAAACCTGAAAGCATTGCCATCATTACCGTAATCACAGCTACAGCCAGGGCAACTGCAAGGATGGCAAAAAAAGTCTGCCTTCTTCTGGATAAAACCTGCCTAAAAGCAATTTTCAGTTCGTACATCAGGACAAACTCCAGACCTGCATAGAAAGAATTTTTCAATTTGAGTTTTTAATTCATTCTTTTCTTTAATTTATTT
>CAZLNG010000357.1:0-2431 GCA_964560735.1 uncultured Methanosarcinales archaeon
TCATGCAGAACTATAGGTTTTCATAATATATTACTATTTTTAATTACCAATGCCTATTATTCATATAATATTAGCCACCAAAGACTTGATAGAACCTCGATGGAATGAATAATATATTAAGATGGGTAATATAAGAGTGATATTATATTAACATTATTAAAATAATTTGGGCAAAAATACCTGTAACTTATAAAAATTATTCTGTGCAGCTTAAAGGCATTAGTTTTGAAATATGATTTATTTGAAGCCGGGATATTTTGGAAGGGTAAGAATGGAACTGGAATTCACTGGCGCAATCCTGGAGATTTTCATGAGATTCTTCGAGATTGTGAGTGCACTTCTGATAGTATATGCGGGATTGAAAGCTGCAGCTAAAATATTACTTCTAGAAGCTTTTAAAAGGAATTACAAGTATGAATATATAAGGAAAGAGTTTACAAATAAAATACTCTTCACTCTTGAGCTTCTAATAGTTGGCGACATACTCGGAACGGTAAGGCAGCCTACAGTAAATGACCTTATACTTGTTGGAGCTATCGTGGTAATTAGGACAGTTCTTGGATATTTCCTGAGCAAAGAAGTCAAAGAATACCATTTTGACTGACAAATAAAGAGAAATCCGGTACACACTTCTTGAGAGGTAGAAGATGTTCTCCGAATTGTTTGATAATTATTTACAGTATTTCGCATTGATTTTCGAGGCAATAGGAACAACTATTATAATTTATGGGGGGTTAAGGGCAACAATTCAGATTTTTCTTTCTGAGGTATTAAAAAGTCCCCAGGATCTCGAAAAGATCAGAAAAGAGCTTACAAATAGAATACTCTTTGGACTTGAGTTTTATATAGTAGTCGCTATTCTTGGAACCCTTAGAAATCCTACTACACGGGATCTTACAGTACTGGGTACAGTTGTGCTGATCAGGACTGTACTTGGCTACTTCCTGAGTAACGAAGTAAAAGAATACCATTTTAACTAAAAACGAGTTTATGTCGTGGTCCTAGCATAATAAAATTAATAGCGGGTAATACGGAGAGTCTCATTGACCAGTAGCGAGAAGAAGTTTGGGTCCTGAAATATTCCTGCATTAAAGATGCTTCAGGAACTCTATACGTCAACTGGAGGTCTTAAAAGTTCCGAGGGCAGTGAACGCCTTAAAAATTATGGACCTAATATTCTTAAACCAAAAAGTAGACTCTAATATCCTGAAAGTTGGACATCACGCAAGCCGCTCCGGTAGTGGAGCTTCCTTTATCTCGGCTGTAAGTCCAGAAGTAAGTGTCATTGAAGTTGGAGCTGGAAACGATTATGGACATCCACATGCTGAGATCCTAGAAAGATTAGAGAAAGCTTCAACGGTCTACAGGACAGACTTGGATGGGACGATAAGCGTTACAACTGACGGGTCTACTTATTCAGTCACAACTCAGAAGACAGGGGCTGTATCCAGTGGGAGCGGAGCTTATAGTCCTACAACTTCAACTACAAACGAAGAAGCAGAGCCTGAAGAGAGTATTACCCCAAGTTCCACAGAGTCAACAGTTTACGTAAGCGACTTGAACCTTCAGGATGAATGGGTCAAGGTTACAAATAAAGGGCCATCACCAGTTCCTTTGACGGGCTGGAAAATCGAGGATGAAGGCAGCAAGCACACCTATACATTTCCTTCTTACACACTAGACTCTGGATCTACTGTAACTGTTTATACGGAAAAAGGCACTAATTCAGCTACAAAATTTTACTGGCATTTAGATGATCCGATCTGGAATAATGATGGGGATACAGCGTACCTTTATGATAACAATGGAAAACTCGTTTCTACATTGAAGGGATGAATATGTCAAGTTTCAAAGTTACACTAGACAGGATAGAAGAAGGTACTGCAGTGCTGCTAGTAAGGGATAATGAGAAAGTCAAAATCAATATCCCTCTCTTTTTATTGCCGCCTGAAAGCGAGGAAGGAGATGTTCTGGATATTGTTATTTCAAAAGATGTGCAGGAAACAGAGGATGCGAAGGAAAGAGTATCGAGTTTACTTGAGAAACTTCAGAACAAAAGAATCTGAGCAGTCCAGTTTTTGTTTTTACTCAATAAATGTTTAAACTTGAGGAAGTAATTGTTATATGTGTTTTTAATGTCTTTTTTATCTCTCTTTCTTTCCCTTTTCATTTAATGGAGTCCAGTCGTCCCTTCTCTTTGAGTCCTAGAGAAATTAAGTAAAAATTAGTTTCAGAGAACATGGAATACATTCTCTGATAAAGTTCCTGAAGTTATATAGGAAAGGAGAAATTAATATTCAAGCCGGCAAGCACAGCAAATAAACTACCCAAATTAAATACAAAAATCATATCCTTTTCACCTCTTCTTAATTACTCTTTTTCTATAAGCTAATTTAAGATACCACTACATTTAATTATATTTATATGTTAA
>CAZLNG010000358.1:122-2409 GCA_964560735.1 uncultured Methanosarcinales archaeon
TTACTACTCTGAGAATTAGCCTTTACTACTCTGAGAATTAGCCTTTACTACTCTGAGAATTAGCCTTTACTACTCTGTCTATTTTACCCCTAAGCAGTTAGAATAAAACGGTTTGTGAATTAATATATCGATTCATAAATTATAAATATCGAGATTCTTACTCTACTATTGGGGTTTGTATGGCGGTCAGGGTTAAGTAATCAAATAAAACAACCACAGTATCTAAAATCAAACATTCAAAATCTGCATCCAGATATCGAAACCAGTATCACATCGATATCATTCATTATAGGCATCCAGTATAGCATCTAATACTGTAATCTAATATCAGAATTTAACATCGAAACCTGATATCGGAACTTAATTATTGTAATGAATGCCTGGAATGCAGGCGCCTTAACGCCTTATACCAAATTCCCAAAATACATAAAATAGCACTTAATTGTCCTATATAGTTTACCAAGGAAAGATTTTTTGGGAGAGATCGTATGGCAATGGTAAAAATGACACCTGATGTACTTTCGTGTTCTGATGACAAGGGAAACCTGGAAATTCAAATCAATCTGCCGGGAGTAAAGAAAGAGAATATTGAATTAAAGATGGTTGAGGAAGGCTTCTTCATAAGAGCGAAAAGAGAAGAAACCGGGGTTGAATATGCAGGAACTTATGCATTTTGCTGTGGGGTTGTCCCTCAAAAGGCGGTCGCGAGGTATTGTGACGGAAAACTGTTCGTAATAGTGCCCTACAGGGAAAGCTCAGAAACTATAAATGTTGAAATTCAGTAAAAAGCCCGAAAGTATCAAAAGAGAAAGAAAGTATCAAAAGAGAATGAAAGTATCAAAAGAGAATGAAAGTATCAAAAGAGAATGAAGGTATCAAAAGAGAATAAAAGTATCAAAAGAGAATGAAGGTATCAAAAGAGAATGAAAGTATCAAAAGAGAATTATCGATACTGTTGTTAGTGCCGCGGATTGAGCTTTCTAATCGGAAAAAAGAATAAGATGAAAAGAAAGCAGATAGAATGGAGGAAAAATGCATCCAGTAATAGACTATAAAGAGTGTACCGGAGCTCTTGCATGCTATGAAGTTTGTCCTGCAGAAGTGTTTGATGTTGAAGAAATAGATCGAGTAAAGAGGGCAGTTGTAGTCCGCCCGGAAAACTGTATAGAGTGCGAATATTGCGTGGAGGCCTGTCCTGAAAAGGCCATCAAACTTGTTGAAGATTGAGCTGAAAAATTCTCCTGGTAACAGCAAATTCAAGCAATGAGCTAGGCCTGGATTCCAGAAAAGCAAACTAAATCTCATGAAAATAAACCGGAAATTTGAAAAAAGAGACAAAAATGCATTCCAGAACCGGCATTGGCATTTAAAGTTACCTCTACAGGAATGCTTCTCAACTCTCCAGTTTCCAGCTTTTCAATTGTCTCAAAACTCTTTATCTGCGTACTGATACCGCTGACCAAGTTAATTTTGAGAGTAATGTCTCCTAGCTCTTTACCTCCTTGATTTGCATCACTGATCTGCATTTCAGTGAAATCCCCAGGGTTCAGGGCATGCTGCAATTAAGATTTCATACTCTTCTTCAATTGCATTAAGTAGAGGATTATACAAGAAAGTTGGAAATACGAATATATCAATTCTTATGATTTGCTGCATCGTGATAGGAGTTCCTGAACCACTAGCATGACTCCAGTTGCCAGATTGACTGAAAAAAGAGTACCGGCAAAATACACGAGCCTAATCCCAGGATTTTGCCAAGTACATTATTCCTGACTCGGTTCATACAACTTGTCCGAGATTCCTTTTGTACTATTGTTAAAACGGTCCCTGTTCATTGTATTACGGTTCCCGGCTTTTATGCAGCAACCAGACTCCAATTATACAGACAAAAAGCTGTAGAAAGATAAAGGAAGGAGATTGTTTGATTGTTTCTTCATGCTCAGTAGCCTGTGATGTGTTTGTGGAGTTGGATTCATTGCTTTGGACTTTATCAATGGTATTAGGTCCCTCACTCCCGATAATTTCCTTTACAGGTGTATTTTTCCAGATAGAAGAGGAGTTCATTGCGTTCAGTTCAACCAGGGAGCTTTCTTTGTAATCCCAGTCGCTATCTGAAGAAAACACTATAGATCCTATGGTTAGCTGTTCTCCATCGGGGCTCCACTCTCTAACTATATCATGTCTGCCTTTTATTGTAGGCGTTACCTGAGTGAGATTAGAACCGTTAGAGTAAATAATGAATAAAGGAGCAGCAATGCTTTGACATTTTGAAGGGCCTGGCTCATTT
>CAZLNG010000359.1:0-2404 GCA_964560735.1 uncultured Methanosarcinales archaeon
TGTCTCCTTTGTTTCATTGATACGTAAGTATCTTGCGGTAAAAAATATTTATTTTTTCTTAATTTATTACACCCTTCCTTCTAAATTCAATAACACAATAAAAGCATTCTGGCAAGTCAAGAAGCCGTTTTCAGAGGTTATGTGAAATTTAAAATTCAAAGAGAGAAAAAAGAATAAACATGAGCCCTATGGTTTTTCTTAAATTACCGACTTTTTCCGCCATAAGATCTAACATGCTTCCAGGCTTTATGATGATTGGCAAAAAGATCCTTATCTACATATATCGCATCATTGTTCCTTTTATAAAACGCTCTGTCACTTCCTACTGGACATACCTTGATACATATACCGCACGGTGAAATATAACGCTTGTTTAACTCAGCACTATAAAAGGAATAGGCTTTTTTATCTGTCAGTCCTCTTGGGTAATCTTCCTTATTAAGAGCATTCGATGGGCACATTTTTACACAGCGCAGGCAGTGGGTGCAAAGCTGAGTTTCCAGTACTGGATCTTGAGGGAGCTCAGCTGTTGACAAAATTGAACCGAAACGGACCCTTGGACCATATTCTGGTGTGAGGATCGTATTATTCACCCCAAAGGTTCCCAGTCCAGCTAGCAAAGCAGCGTGCCTGTGACAAAAAAATGCAATGGGATTTTCCAGGAGTACCTCAATGTTCCCATACCCGTCTCTAGGTACGAAAATAGATGGGTATCCTCTATCGGTCAGGAAGTTGGCAAGTCTATATGTGTATTGATCCAATAAGGTATTTACAGTATTATACAGTTCGCGGTAATATATCGAGGTGGATGTCTCCAACACCGGTAGAGGGATCGGCAGTCCAATAACTATCACTGATTTTGCTTCAGGATATATGGATTGAGGATAGAATTCCTCAGACATCCATGGCAAAAAAGGAGGGTTGTTCCATCTCTCAATACTGGCAACCCCAACCATGGGTATATCCATACTTTCGCATTTCTGGAGGAGGATTTTTTTAGATTTTTTGTCGTAGATTCATCCCTTCGTTATAATTTTTTATTGCTACAAGGAGATAGTTTTTTACTAATTTGAAAATCTTCACTCATTTACGGTTGTGAATTAATTTTAGATCTAGTTTTGCAATTAATGCCAAAAACATATGTAAGTACAGGGCATTCTAGAATCAGGGAGATATAGATACCTTAAAGGCGTATACAATGGCATATGAAGCTCTTAAAAATAAATCATGGAAAAAAAGCTAATGATCTAAACTAATTAAAGATATTACGTATGAATAACGAAGAGATAATGTCAAATTTTCTACGACGGCAGTAGAGAATTGTGTCTGCAATGTATTCGGAGCTGGCATTAAGGGAGCTTTCCAATTCTAGCCAGCTTGGAGCTCTCCAAATCCATTGAGAACTATTTCCACTATTCTGGCACCTTTTATTTGTCACACCTTCACATCTATAAACGTCTATTACAATATCGAATAGTCCAGGCCCATTTTCTGGCATTACGAATTCACTTCCTCATGAAAGAGTTTTGCCAGCTTTTGCGTCCATTCGCCAGATCTGCCGCTGCCTATTATGCGACCGTCTATTTTTGTGACCGGAATCAACTCTGCCCCGGTCCCAGTCAGGAAACATTGTCTGCGGTGCAGAGTTCATCCTGTGTTAAATGTTTTTCTCGGACAGTCATCCCGGCTCTTTCGACGATTTCCATCATAAAACTGCGAGTTATTCCTTTAAGAACGCTGTCTGTCAGGCAGGGCGTGTAAAGAACCTCATTTGATACCGTAAAGATATTATCCGCTGTGCATTCTGCGATATAGCCTTCCTGTGTCAGCATTACCGCTTCGACGCATCCCGCCTACACCGCCTCGATCTTCGCGAGGGCATTTTTCAAATAATTGAGTGACTTTACCTGGACGTCGAAGCAATCCGGGCTTATCCGTCGGAGACTGGATGTGATAACCGGGATTCTTTCCGAATAATACTTTTCGAGATAAAGCTGGACATCCCCGACAATAATAATCATAGAAGCTTTTTTGCAGAGGAACGGATTTACTCTGATCCCCTTCGCCTCGTGAAACAACAAGCCGAATATAGTCGTTCTCTTTCTGGTTGCGCTTCACAGCATCTTCAACATCTTTTTTTAATTCATCTGGATTTAGAGGAATTTCGAGCATCGGCGCCTTCGCACTTTTATAGAGCCTGTCCAGGTGTTCTTTTAGCTTGAAGATTTCCCGGAATAAATCCTGATTCCCTCGAAAACTCTATCTCCATAAAGAAAGCAGTGGTCAAATACAGATACCTTAGCATTTTTTTCGTAATACTTTCTATTGATGTAGATTTGCATTTAAGACATCCAATCTGAATAAACATTGTATAGTTTTAAGTATTTTTTTCCAAATTTGTTTG
>CAZLNG010000360.1:0-2384 GCA_964560735.1 uncultured Methanosarcinales archaeon
AGATCCGTTAATTAGATCTTTAAATTGTTTTGCTTCTTTTTCTGCTTCATTCTGCATTATTTCAAATTAGTATTTCTAGATTAAACGACTGCTATTTTATAAATTTCAATTTCAACTAATATATTTTAGTGATTAAATTTAAATTCTCAATAATTATTTATTAATTTCACCTAATATTTATTACTGTAGATACCAAATAGCAACTTTGTGCAGGAACTTTCATCAACTAATCATTGTTTGAGAGTTCTATTTTCATTTTTTATAATTTGGATTAAGTAAGCCTTGAGCTAATTTGTTTTCAATAAAATCAGGCAAGTGAGGGAGAAAATTCAATGCAAGCAAGTTACGTTGAAGTTAGGATTGTCTTTGCAAACTTGAACTTTCCTTTAACGAAGCAAGAAATTATTCAGCAAGCCATAAAGCACGGAGCCACTAAAATCATAATTGAAGACCTTGAGAATATCCCGGATATGGAATACACTTGTTTTAGCAGTCTCGTCAAAGGATTAAGAGGTAAATAACTTACCTGCTCAAAAAGTCGAATATTGCAAAGATTAATCGGAAGCAATAACAGTTATAAGCTTAAGGTACTTTTTCTATTCTCAGTCACTCTTTTACAAAAAGCGATTTTCCTGTCATTTCCTTAGGCTTCTGAACTCCAAGAAATTCGAGAACTGTCGGCGCAATGTCACACAATTTTCCATTCACAAGGGCTTTTACTTCACCGTTTCCAAAGTAGATACATTTCACTGGATTTGAAGTGTGTGCAGTGAATGGCTCTCCTGTCTTCGGGTTTATCATCTGTTCCGCATTTCCGTGATCTGCAGTTATAATTGCTATGCCTCCTTTTTCTCTTAAAGCTTCAATAATTCTGCCCACGCATATGTCTACAGCTTCTACTGCCTTCACTGCAGCTTCAAAAACTCCAGTGTGTCCGACCATATCCATGTTTGCAAAGTTCAAGAAAATAACATCATACTTATCTGACTTTATTCTCCTAATAACCTCATCCGTAATTTTGTATGCACTCATTTCAGGTTTCAGGTCGTAGGTAGGAATCTTTGGGGAGGGAATAAGGCAGCGATCTTCCCCTTTATAGCGCTTTTCATTTCCACCGTTAAGGAAATAGGTTACATGGGCATATTTTTCAGTTTCAGCAATGCGGAGCTGAGTAAATCCATGCTTGCTCAGTACCTCTCCAAGTACATTTTCCAGCTTTTCAGGAGGAAAAGCAACAGGCAAATCAAGCGTTTCGTCGTACTGGGCCATGCAAACAAAGTAAACCTTTGGACGCTTTTCCCTTACAAAGCCATCAAAATTATCTTCTACAAAAGCCCACGTTAGCTGTCGTGCCCGATCTGGTCTAAAATTAAAAAAGATCACAGAATCATTGTCCTTTATTGTTGCAATGGGTTTTCCTTCAGGGTTAGTAATCACAGTTGGTTTAACAAACTCATCAGTCTCTCCTCTGCTGTAGGCTTTGGAAACTGCTGTTTCAGCACTTGAAGCTTTGTATAGGGTTACTCCCATGGTAAGAGCATCGTAGGCGAGCTTTGCCCTGTCCCAGCGCTTATCTCTATCCATTGCATAGTAACGCCCTGATATAGTTGCGATTTCAGCATTTCCGTTTTTCATGCAAAACGCATCTAGCTCCTTTATATCTCCAAGAGCAGTTTTGGGAGGCACGTCTCTTCCGTCCAGAAAAGAATGGATATAAACTTTTTTCACTTCTTTCTCCTGAGCAAGTTTGACGAAGGCATATAGGTGAGTTATGCAGCTGTGAACACCTCCATAAGAAGTAAGGCCCATAAGGTGCAGGCTTGAGTTATTAGCCTTAACGTTTGAAATTGCATTCAGAAATGCCGGATTTTTGAAGAAATCTCCATTCCTGATAGCGAGATTTATTCGAGTAAGGTCCTGATATACGATTCGTCCTGCACCTATGTTCAGGTGCCCGACTTCGGAATTTCCCATCAAATTATCTGGAAGGCCTACGGCTTTCCCTGAGGCTTTTAAAAAACACCATGGATATTCCTTTTGCAAACGATCAAGGTTTGGCTTTCTGGCTGCCAGGACAGCATTTCCTTCTTTTGCTTCTCTGTAGCCCCAACCATCAAAAATCATGAGCATAAGAGGTCTTCTTGCCTGAATCATATCATGAAATTCCACCTATTCATAAACAAATTGACAGACCAGAACTCCAAAATAGCCATTGCAAGTCGTTGCGTTATGTACTTATCAGGAGTTATAGTTGATGTATAAACTAATTACAAGTAACAACTAATTAGAAGTAGCCTCATCGGAGCTCTTAGGAATTACGTATTTGAGTACACTGTTGCTGCTTCTCCTTAAACCAAGTGCTTCTAATTTAAACCACGCAGGTG
>CAZLNG010000361.1:0-2382 GCA_964560735.1 uncultured Methanosarcinales archaeon
CAATGCGAGGGAACATCATTCCTCCTGCCCACATGCCGCCTCCGAGGGATAACTTCTGCTCATAAATAGCAACCTTTACCCCAGCCTCTGCCAGATGATTTGCCGCCTTGCCGCAGAGTATCGGCGCAGCAACTTCCTGTTTCATCCCCCTCTAATTTCAGAGCAAGTCCACAGGCTCAACCCTATTATCCATAGGTGTAATAATCGAAGACGCTATCTTTTTTATATTGATTGCAGCATTTAGGTCTCTGTCATGATTTGTATCACAATTAGGACAAGTCCAATACCTATCGTTTAATGTCAAGTCAGAATTAAGAAAACCGCACGCATTGCAGCGTTTTGACGATGGTTCAAATCGTCCTATTTTTAGAATGGTTTTGCCATACCATAGAACTTTGTATTCAAGCTTGAATAGGAAATTTCCCCACGCAACATCAGAGATTGCGCGAGCTAGATTATGATTTTTCCTCATTCCAACAACATTCAGGTCTTCAACGGCAATTGCTTGGTTCTCGCTAATTAATTTTGAAGACAGTTTGTGTTGGAAGTCGTTGCGCTTGTTCTTAACTTTCTCGTATAATTTTGCGAGTTTAAGGATCGATTTTCTTCTGTTATTTGATCCTTTCGCTTTACGTTGTACTCTTCTTTGTAATACACCTAACCTTTTGATCGAGTTGGCTAAGTATCTTGGGTTTTCAACCGTCTCACCAGTCGATAGAACCGCAAAGTACTTTATACCAATGTCAACTCCTACGGTATTTTCGTAGCAAAATGATTGCTTTTCAGGGTATTCTTTCCCGTCGTCAACAAGGATACTTATGAAATATTTTCCTGTCGGATTTCTCGACACTGTAGCGGTTTTTAATGACCCATTAAACATACGGTGTAGCTTAGTTTTCACACTTCCGATTTTAGGAAGATAAACAGTGTTGTTTGAAAAGTCCACTTTATACCGTTGAGGAACCAAAAAAGATTGATATGGATTCTTCCTAGATTTGAACTTTGGAAATCCAACATGTTCTTTAAAAAACTTAGTGTATGCAGCATCAAGATTTCTCAACGCCTGCTGCAAAGATTGAGCATTAACTTCACCAAGCCATTCTATTTCCTTTTTTAGTTTTGTTAATTGCGCACTCAATTCAATGCTGTGAAGTTGTTTTCCAGTTTCACGGTAATAGTTTATTTTTTGTTCTAAGCCCCAATTATAAATATACCTGCAACTTCCAATATGATTTTCAATCATATGCGTTTGCGTTTTATTTGGATATAATCGATATTTGTAGGCTTTGAACATTATTAAATAAGATGTGGTAATCCTATTAAAACTCTTTTATATTTCCAAATCACTAACCACCAACTCTGTTATAATATTTTTTTATGAATCTCTAATTATTTATATATACATTCACCCGCGATTTTTTAGATATGAAAACTATCGGGAGTCTGATACTACTTTTGTCTATTGCGATGCTTACCATAGTCGGCACTATCACATTTTCAGACACCGTAGGTGAGGTTCAAAAATCTAATAATTCTTTCATCACAGCGCAGGCATCAGGTAGCGAAAGCGTCCTGACTCCAATCCTTACTGTGTTTGGCTATCTTGCTTTGATAGTCGGCTCTATGATCGCTGTTAATTCATTTAGGTGATTACAAAACGTTTGATAGAATTCTAAAATTAGCTCAAGGTTTTACCCAAAAAATAACGGGCGTAAAGCAGAGTGAACTCAAAACTCCCAAAATCCGCAGGTGTCGGAGGTGAAGTATGCGCCAAAACGTACATACAGGAATTCGAAAATCAAAAGACAGACCCCAAGAAGACGGGCAAATATTAGGAATACACAGCGGTATTATGATCCTGAATAAAATATGTATCTCGATAATGGCTTTGTCCCATCATCCAATGCGTGTTATGGTCAGGCGTGGAAACTAATAAAGGACAGTGAGATTGTGAGCCTTATAGGCCATCTTACAGGCTCTCATCAAGAACCTGAATATAATGAATATGTTCAACAAGTCCGGGATGCAAAGCAAAAAGAACTGAATGAGAATTCACATTTCAACAAAATGAAACGCTATTTTTGGAAGGAGAATCCTGCGGATGAAGTCGAAGAAATTGCAAATTTCGAAGAGCTCCCGGAACCGGAACCATCAGTAAAGTCCACCATTAAAAAAGGATGTCCTATACAAAAGCAGGAATATTAAACAAGGGGAAAAAGATTCGTGAATATTGGGACTCAATAAATGATGCCCCTGTCATAACACCTGCGGCTGATATTGCTGTCGAATCAGAAGCTGTTTTTAATGAAGAAACCAAAGATAAAATGGATAATGTTCTTAAAAAATCAAAGAAAATAGCTCCCGTGACTAAGAAAGCTGAAA
>CAZLNG010000362.1:0-2370 GCA_964560735.1 uncultured Methanosarcinales archaeon
CAGCCAGCGAATGTGATAAGCTCTGGAAACTTTTAGAACTGAAGAGGAGTAATTCCAAAAATTCTCCAAAATGACAAATTCTTGGCTTTTGTCATTCAAGAGTCACTGGATAATACTCTCTAAGTTGAATAATTCTAACAAAAAGCCTTGATCTATAGTTTAGGGGTATGTTTTGTTGGCTCTTGTTCAAGAAACGATTTATATTATAGACTTATTTTTCCCTTTTTATCTAAAAAATGTTATAAGATAAAAAATAGGCAGAACTTACCCTTAATTTTCAGCCCTTTTCTAAATCATAAATTATAAATACAATCCACCTCTATTTTGTTAGAAATCAAACAATAAGTAAATAAACTATATTCACTAAAACAAGGATTCGGACGATGTAGATACAGATAAGTAATATTCTAAAAAATTAAACTCGGTCATCTCACCTCGCGAATAGAGCTTAATTTCATTGTCCGGATCCAAAAAAGATCAAATTATTTCACTGTGGTAATCAATGAAAGAAGAAAGAATAAAGGAGACTGTAAAACTCCAGTTTGAAATGATCCACCTCTTCCATAAAAATTTTGCCAAGGTTTTTCATCAAATAGGGAGCAGTCCATATAATCTGAACAAAAATCAAAGTAAAGCTATTATGATCATTGGAGCTTCAGACGACATCATGCCTACAACTCTGGGCAAATGTCTTGACCTTCAGAAGGGAAGCTTGACAAGCATGATAGATGCCCTGGAAAAAGAAGAACTTGTCCGCAGGAGAGGCGACCCTGAAGACCGCAGAAAAATACTGATTTCCCTTACAGATAAAGGGATAGAGTACAGAAGGTGGCTTATAGGTGAGGTCGAAAAAAACGCCTTCGAAATTTTCAATAAGCTGGAGGAAGCAGATATTGTCACATATCAGGAAAGCCTGAAAACATTGCTTGGGATGCTAAAGAAGCTTGACGAAACATTTTAAATAAGGAATCGAAAAAGGATTTATGTGCCGGAGGCATGCAATGGACTCTGAACTCATAGGCAGACTCAAGAGTCTGGGATTCACGAAGAACGAGGCAAAAATCTACGTTGGGCTCCTCAACTTGAATGAAGCGACAGCAAGGCAAATTCACGAATATACCCTTGTTCCAAGACCAAAGATCTATTCTGTGCTGGACAGAATGGAAAAAAAAGGGTATGTGGAATCCAGAGGAGGAACTCCTGCTTATTTTAGAAGTGTCGTTCCTGAGAGACTGGCTGAGAAACTTAAAAATGAATTTCTACTTTCCCTGAACGAAACTTTAAAGGAACTCAGTACTGCAGCAAAAGAGATTAAAAACCGGTATTGTAATGAGAGACCTTCAATTTAAATATTCCTTTTTCTGTTGTTCCTGAAAGTATCTTATATCTTTTTTCTGCAGTTTTCTTTTGTACTCAATATATCCTTCTCCATGAGCTGAAAAAGACAATGATGCTTATTAAGGTGGAATATTAAGGAAGGCTGTTTTTAAGTTACCATTTATATTAAGCTAAGTTTAGCGTTTTTATTTGATTTTTGAGATATGTATATATAGAGGAAGTAGGTAATAAGCTACCGTATACCGGCATAATAGGAGCGTTTAAAAGGTGTCTGAAATGACTGAAGAAGTTCCACAAAAGCGCTTGGAACCAGTTCTACATGGGTTTCTGCTAAGAGGGCCCATAGTCGTTCCCTCTTCAAGAATAAAGATCATGAAACTTTTTGGAACTCTTACCACAAAGGAACCAGAAGCCTGAAAAAGAAAGGATAACAGAGTGGGGTGTAACTACCTGGTTTCTCAGATAATCGCTATCGAGAATCGTGTCACTGGATATCTAGATGATTTTACTAATACAAAATCTCTAAAAGCCATAGCTTCAAACATCAAAATATCCTGCTTACCTGTTTAAACTAGAAAAGCCCTAGTATCCAAAATACACTTGTGACACCAATAGATAGAACTAGGTATAGAAACATCAACCCAGGAGAAAAGGTAGAAACTAGAATCCATCCCGAGCAGGTAAGAAAAACAAGGCCTGGACTCAGGTAAAGAACTGGATAATATCATCCGGATAATATCAATCCAATCTTTACCTGTAATCCAGCTATCAATCTTGTCATTCTTATCCCGGTTTTGGGGATTTTCGACTGACTCTAAATGTAATTAACTCTATATATAAAAAACAATCGTTTTTATTCTTTTCCGTATTCACTTTAATTATTTTCCCCCTTTCTTTACTCTTTTAGGCCAATATTCTTGTATCTTTACTATTTTCAGCTGAGATTATAGTTTCTTCACTCTTTTCAGCCGAGATTCTAGCCTCTTCACTCTTTTAAACCCTCTCCCTATTTTCTTCGTTCTTTTTAATCTC
>CAZLNG010000363.1:0-2350 GCA_964560735.1 uncultured Methanosarcinales archaeon
CTCCAGAATTACAGATCCTGAAATCCTTGAAACAAGGTTTCCTGTTTTGCTTGAGGAATTCTCCATCCGGCGGGGAAGTGGAGGAGAAGGCGAATTCAGAGGTGGAAATGGGGTTGTCCGAAAACTCAGGTTCCTGAAAGATATGAGTGCTGCCATTATCTCAAGCCACAGGAAGTTCCCACCTTTCGGACTAAACGGCGGTATGTCCGGAAGATGTGGAAAGAACACGCTTATCCGCAGGAATGGCAATATTATCGAAGTTGAAGGACAGGCTGAATTAAAACTGAAAAGCGGAGATGCATTTATGATAGAGACCCCTGGCGGTGGAGGTTATGGCAGATCCAAATCCAGAAGGCATGAAAAATAAAAAATTGCAAGAATAATTTATATAAGCTGCATGATTCTATACTTTAGTGTACAAATTATGACAATTGTGTATGATAATGTCAAACCCTGGGGAAGATCTTTCGACGAGTACGTCAGGATGTTTAGCCTGACACCTACTGATCTCAAACGAAAGATTATGGGTTGTGGGGATGGCCCGGCAAGTTTTAACGCAGAGCTTACGGAGCGAGGTGGGAATATCATATCTGTTGATCCTATTTACAATTTCAGTGCTGAACAGATCAGAGATAGGATCGATGAAACTTCCGATAACATAATTGGCCAGACCCGGAAAAATAAGGATAAATTCATCTGGCAAGAAATCGGCTCAGTTGAGGAACTTGAAAGAGTCAGGATGTTAGCAATGACGAAATTTCTGGACGATTTCCCGGAAGGCATACTGCAGAAGAGATATGTGCCAGGTGAATTACCTTTACTGCCTTTTGGTGACAAGGAATTCGATCTGGCCCTATGCTCACATTTGCTATTCCTCTATACGGATAACCTATCGCTGGAATTTCATTTAAAATCGCTGGAAGAGTTGTGCAGGGTTTCAAGTGAGGTCAGAGTATTTCCGCTGGTGGATGTAAATTCCAAAAGATCGCCATATCTTGATACAGTAATTGATTTCTTAAGAGCGGAAAACCTAAATGTGACGGAAGTAAAGGTAGCATACGAGTTTCAAAAGGGTGGAAATAAAATGCTAAAAGTTTGCTGAAATTTATGACAATAGAATTTTATTGTTAATGGAGCTAGACGATTATAATTAATACTTTTTCAATATCCAGAGCCCAAAATTACGATGCTTTGTGTTTTTTCTTGTGTTTTATTTTACTTTGGTTTTTGTTCGTGTAAACGATTCCCGTAGTATTCTGAAGTAGCTTTCATCCCCTGGCGAGCCTTGAAGTATTTGAATGTATCAAAAATGTTGGAAATATACAGGGTTCTTTACTCTATGGAGTGTCCTTTACATTACTTAGCTTTTCCATATATTTTGAAACGAACTGTTTAAATTCATTTGCTTCCATAACTGGAAAAACATCAACCTGGCACAAATCAATAAATGGAAGGTTGTAAGCAATGTAATCCTTTACAGTTTCTACGTCAAATAAAGTAATTACACGGCCTCCTCCCGCATCAAACCACTGATTAACGATTTTAAACCCTTTTGGAGAAGCCATACTTTCCACATATTTCCATCGTTTAAGCAACTCCGCACTATTTTCAGGCTCAAAAGTCGTTATATCTAATAGTAACATATTTCAGTTTCCTCATTTCACTTAATATTTCATTAATATATGACGTTTTTAATATATCACACAGATTTTAAATGCGTGTTATAAAGCGTATTTCATATATAGATTTCTGAAAAACGAAGGACTACATTGGTGTATAATTTTTGTCGATGCCTCCGTACTTTCAATAAAGATTAAATGAGTTACTCAGGCTTCAGTTATCTTGAGAAGGTTATGATATTTGTGCGCTTTCACGAACAGGACTCAAATTTACGAGAAAAATTAAGTATTGCACCAAATAATTTGAATCCGAAAGAATTGGCTGATCCCCGAAAAACTGTTGAATAAAATATTGAATAATCGCAGCAGAGAAATAGAATCAAATGGGAAAATATATATTTAAGTTAGTCATTTAATAATAAATTTATAAAATTAATAATGAAAAATAAATTCAAATAATCTTTAGATATTTATTTTTATGAACCGATGAACTTAGATATCACATTTATAAATGTGTATATGAATTTTCCCGAAAAATAATCCCTGCTAATTATCAAAAAGAAACTTTGAACATTTGCTAATATCTCTAAAAATTTCTGAAAAAATTGACGAGTGTTAATATTTATTCACACCGGACAGATTAATAAAAAGTACTAATCTGGTGGTGGGTGACAGGTAGGATGTTTACTGCAATAGTCTGTATAGAGGTGATACTTTTTGTTTTATGGCTC
>CAZLNG010000364.1:0-2326 GCA_964560735.1 uncultured Methanosarcinales archaeon
AATTCCTTTACAGAAAATTGTATGGGCTCCTGAAAAAGAAAAACGGAAACTTAAAAAACGAGTATAATAACTCCTAATGGAGCCCTGCAAATTTGAAAATCCATTTAAATGAAGTCAGCCTAAAATTAAAGTTTCCAACTTACCAATTCGTCACTTCAGACTTTTAATAAGTTCCTGCCAGCGTTTTTCATCTACAAGCTTCTGTGTATTGAGCATCCTTTTGAATTCTTCAGCGCTTCCTTCGCCGTCCTTTCCCTCAAGCCTGTCCTTTAATTCCATTGCAGCCCTTAAAAGTCCAGTTGCTTCTTCATAAAGAGCTTCAGCCTCTGCTGTTGTAAGCTCTTCCGTTTCCAGCAGTTCTTCGTCTACCTTTGCCCTTTCCTTCAATTTTGGGATAAGCCCGCTTATTTCGGCAGCTTCATTGGGATCAATTAATTCCTCTTCTCCCAATTCCCTGACAAGATCCTTCAGTCTGTACTCCTGCCCATCAATCTCTATAATTTCAGGGATTTTCTTTCCTGCCCAGGCGAAATCACTCCTGAGGCTCCAGAGGAGTTTATTGCGCTCCTCATAACCAATATATTCATCTGCATTATCGATGCTTTTCTTGCTTTTCAGCATAAAATTTCCCCTGAAATCCTATCAAGTAATAATTTTTCTCTGCTTTTATTCTTTTTTATTTCTGCACAAATGTCAGTCCAGAGAAGTTATTTAAGGATCTGAAAATCCACATAACGGCGGAATTGTTGAGTAAAGGATTGTTGATTGAGAATGTCTCCCCTCATAATAAAATTACAGTCAACTATGTATGCTTTGATCCTGTCTAATTACCTGAAGAGGCTTCAAAATTAAAAGAAAAAATATTTTAAACCTTATTGAAAAACCTCTATTCACAGCAAATTTTCGGCTATGTCTTCTGAAATTACATGTTCACAGTACAGGCAGTGAAGAGAAACCCCTTCTTCTTCAGACTGGAGCACGGAAAACTTGGATTTTATGGGTTCACTACTGTTAGAAATACAGTTTGAGTTCCTGCACCGGACAACACCTTCAACATAAGAGGGCAGTACAACATTATTTTTCTGGATCACTTCGAAATCTCTGATAATATTGATAGTTGCTCTCGGAGAGATAAGGGCAATCCTGTTAAGCTCTTGAACGCTAAGTTCCTTACCTTCTATTTTCACAACGTCCTTTTTGCCTCTAGCCCCAGGAGCGTTCATAACAAAACTGGTAGTAGCCCGGAAATTACTGGAAATTCCAAGTATGCGCAGAACATTTAAAGCCTGCCCAGCCTTTATGTGATCTATTACTGTTCCGTTTTCAATTGCCTGGATCTTCAGATCTCGCTTTTCTTTCATTCAATCACTCCCATGGCAAGAGCAAGCAGTGCCATCCTGGTAGGAACCCCATAAAAGGCCTGTTCAAAGTAACGTGCATGAGACGTTGAATCTACTTCAGGCGAGATCTCATTGACCCTTGGGAGAGGGTGAAGAATCTTAAGTTTAGGATCCGCATTTTTAAGCAGATCACCTGTAACTCTAAGCCTGTTTTTAACTTTTTCATACTCCTGTGGATCAGGGAAACGCTCCCGCTGGACCCTTGTCATGTAGAGGACCTCTACATCCCCAATAATTTCTTCAAGAGAATCGTTTTCTTTTACATTAATCTTATGCCTTTGAAGATCTCTAACAATTTCCAAAGGCATCCTGAGTTCAGGAGGCGAAACAAAGGTCATTTCAGCTCCGTAAAGAGAGAGGGCATGACAGAGAGAATGGACCGTTCTCCCGTATTTCAGGTCTCCTGCCATGGCGATTTTCAGGCCTTCAAGATGACTTTCTCTGCGAATCGTATAAAGGTCAAGGAAGGTCTGTGTAGGGTGGTGGACAGAGCCGTCTCCACCATTGATAATCGGGACACTTGCAAATTCAGCAGCCATGCGTGCCGATCCGTCAAGAGGATGACGCAACACTATAAGATCGGCATAGTTACTGATCACACGAATAGTATCTGCAAGATTTTCCCCTTTCATAACAGAACTTGCCTCCACAGAACCCAGGTTCAAAACCTGCCCTCCAAGCCTTTGAGTAGCAACTTCAAAAGACAGTCTGGTCCTTGTACTTGGTTCAAAAAAAAGAAGAGCAACTATTTTTCCATCAAGCAGTCGGGATCTTTCTTCACCTTTGGCTACAGGTTCAAGCTTCTCTGCTGTATCCAGAACGTGATCGATTTCCTCCCGCGAAAAATCCTTCATTGAGATGACGTGTCTGTTCTTGAATGGCATCCTGCTTCCATAAATGATTCCTAGAGATATAACCTTTGCTCC
>CAZLNG010000365.1:0-2323 GCA_964560735.1 uncultured Methanosarcinales archaeon
AAGGAGACAATGGCCAGTGGGGCGGAGATAGAAATAAAGGAGACAATGGCCAGTGGAGTGGAGATAGGAATAAAGGGGATAACCAGAAAAATTGGGATAATAAGAAAGGAGACTATGGTAACCAGAAAGGAAACTGGGACAGCCAGAAAAGAAACTGGGACGGCCAGAAAAGAAACTGGGACGGCCAGAAAAGAAACTGGGACAGAAAGAAGAATTACGGAAGTGATTACAAAAGGTGGAACGCCTCTTATATGAAATGGTACGCCATGTACATGAAGTGGTTCAGAAGTTATAATAGCTGGAACAACAATTATAGGAACTGGAACAGAGGTTATGGCAAACACTAAGTAAACACTAAAAGCAGATGATAAGAACTGGGTAATAGAGGGTTACAGATATCCACAATTTAGGCTAGGGGATTAGTGAACCCTCGGAGCTTTTCTTTTTGTCTCTTGTCTTCTTTTTGTCTCTTGTCTTCTTTTTTGTCTCTTAGTTTTTCTTTTGTTTTTAGTTCCTCTTTATATATCAGGTCTATAGGATCTGATTATGTCGAGCCATTGGAAACGTGACCGCTTAAGTAATAGGTTCAATTGAGGATCTTAAAGGATATCGAAGCAGGTTTGAATCTGTGAATCAAGGAATCTCAGGCTAATAAGAATACTTTTTATTAAGCGTCTG
This sequence comes from uncultured Methanosarcinales archaeon, assembly GCA_964560735.1. Lineage (GTDB taxonomy): Archaea > Halobacteriota > Methanosarcinia > Methanosarcinales > Methanosarcinaceae > Methanosarcina. The sequence continues at coordinate 679 of CAZLNG010000365.1, forward strand.
ATTATAAGGAGGCTGAAATTCTGAAAAACTCTATTTCTTACAACTGGATGCACCAGCAAAACTTTGATTCAGGACAATTAACGAGAGAAAATACTTCTAAGATAAGATGTAAATGCTAGTAGAATGATAGTCAGCGCTCATCATCTATTCAAATCACTCTTCATCTGTTAAAATCACAATATTCTCACGCCCGTTCTTGAACTTCTTAATCAGTCCTCTTTTTTCCAGTTCTGAGAGAAGGAGGCTAACTTTTACCTCGGAATAATCCAGCCTGCTGCGCAGGTCTTTTTGGGTAATCCTGCCCTTGTGACCCCTGATGACGTCCAGAATTTCAGTCAGGTCATTAGAAAGAGGAAGTTTTTTTAGGGCAGCAGTTTCAGTCTCGGAATTATCAGCAAAGTCCATCACTGGTTGTGTTATGGATACTGTTTTTCCAGAGTTTGCGAGTTCCGATCTCACTCCATACCCTGTGCTTTTACCAAAGACCTTCACAAGAAGTGCGGATACGCTGAACTTTCCTTCGTGAAGCCTGTTTTTTTCGATCTTTCTATTCCTGCTGAAAAGTTTATAGCTTCCACCGACTAAGAGAAAAAGGATGAGGGCTACTGGCAGGTAACGTAGAGTAGAAGAACCATTCCTGGCTTTTTCGATGGAATTCATACTATCGAGAGTATTTGTTTCATCTTCGATTGCTTCCGTTACCTGATATTCAGAGGCCGGATAAAGCAGAAGATCGAACACGTAGTTTCCTTCATCTTCAATCTTCAAAGTTGCTTTTTTTGAATAGAGCAGAGTGTTGTTCTGGTAATAACTGGCTGTAATAACATAGTCTCCTGGTGCCAGTTCAAAAGAATAAGTGCCGTTTTTTGCTACTATTGATTGGGAAGGATTGGAATTGATAGTAATCACAGTATCGTTCAGGGGTTCAAGGGTATCCCATGCATACGTTGCCCCGTGGACTGTTGCAGTGATGTTGCTATCTGCTAAGAAAGGTACCCCTAAAGTGAGTATGATAGGTACCCCCAAAGCGAGTATGGCAGCAGTGCAAATAACGTAGAACCTCAGATTCATCTCTACCAGTAATCCATTATTCTAAGTTGAGGAGGTGGAGATTGGATGCAGAAAACTTGAGCATAGAACCTCTCTACGTTTTTCCGAACATAGGAAATATGCTCGTTTTTTTGAATACTATTAATAATTGGCCCCCCATGATCCAATTTGGATTTCCTTATAACGAGCAAGTTCCAAAATCGCTTCTCGAAGCTCAAACAACATACGATTCAGGTATGCACTCATTAGCACTTTTATGTCAACAGTATCAGATCTATCACGACTACTGATCACAATTAAGTCAGTGAATATGGTAAATAAATATTTCGTTTATTATTTATTTCTATGTAAATAAAACGACTAAAATAAGTACAGTTGCCACACAATTATAATTGTAAATCATAACAATCTGAAGGTTTAATTTTTTATAATCAGGAGAACTTTAAAAAATTAAAATTTTCTTAAAATATATATTTTTTTGTAAAGCTTTGAAAAAAATCGTGGATAAGAGCACTGACATAGAGATTCAAAAGAGAGTCAAATAGAGAGTCAAATAGAGAGTCAAATAGAGAGTCAAATAGAGAGTCAAATAGAG
>CAZLNG010000366.1:0-2314 GCA_964560735.1 uncultured Methanosarcinales archaeon
AGGCATCGATTACGGGCTCCATCATTGGAAACCTGCTTTTGATTCTGGGAATGGCGTTTTTCTTCGGAGGTCTCGGAAAAGATGAGCAGCGGTTCAATACTACAGCCGCAAAGACAAGCGCCTCTACTCTCTTTCTTGCAACTGCAGCTATTGTAATGCCGGCTGTTTTCGTTCTGACTTCAGAAAATCCTTCAGACGCGACAGTCGAGACCTTGAGCATTGCAGTTTCGGTCATTATGGCCGTTTCGTATCTTGCGAGCTTGCTTTTCTCGCTTCACACCCACAAACACCTGTACACTGTTGACACGACAGAATGCGTTGCCAAGTGGAGCGTCAAAAAATCCGTTTTGGTTCTTCTCACATCGACAGTTACGGTTGCTGTTATGAGTGAAATTTTGGTCGGCTCCATAGAACCTCTGGCTGAAAGCCTTGGCTGGACTGAAATGTTCATAGGTATGATTTTCATAGCAATTATCGGAAACGCTGCAGAACATGTCTCAGCTATCACAATAGCAGTTAAGGACCGGATGGATCTGGCGCTCCAGATCGCAATTGGCTCGACAACTCAAATCGCTATGTTTGTCGTGCCGGTTCTGGTGTTTACGAGTTATTTCTTCGAGAACCCCATGAATCTTATTTTCACCACTTTCGAACTCGCTGCCATAATTTCTGCCGTTTTAATGGTTAAATCCATAATCGAAGACGGCAAAAGCAACTGGTTTGAAGGATTACAGCTTCTTGGGACATACGGAATAATGGCCGTGGTTTCGTTCCTTCATCCATAAGTGACAAAAAGTAAGCGACAAAAAGATGAAACAGCCAGAAATACTAGGAACTTGCAGGATATCATATTTTTATCATCTTGCAAGCGACCGGTAGTTCAATAATTAATTCCCTTTTTTAGTTATTGAGCGATCCCAAAATCTATTTTATTCTAAATCATAAGGAGTTTTCAGGATAACTTTCCATGATCGGAGATTCTATCTACTGTTTCAGATACGAGATTCAAAAATTTAAGGATTTGTTTCAAAATAGAACCATTAGTAATAACATTCTAGAGGATCAAAATCTTGCTTATATGTTTTAATAGCCCCAATTTTAAATTTTCTATAGACTCCACAGTAGCTTTTCTCAAAAGCTTTTGTGCACGTGTATGAATTATCTCGATAGGCGGCACATTTTGAGGCATATTTACACTTAATATTAAACATGTCTGTCCCCCTAAACTCCAATGTTCTCTTTCATCTTCCTGAGTAGTTATATTTATAATACTATTTTATTATTTCTGTCTTATATAATTGCCCTAAAATTATTTTGCAGATTTCAGATTATATGGAAGTTCAATACAGGATCAATCGCAGGCAACGCAAAAGTAGAACGTTATGTAAGTTCCGATTCCATTTTAGTATTAGAAGAGTGATCATTAAAAATGAAACAAATTCAAGAGCAGTAGCAACAATGATGGAAAAGGTAGTGGGAGTTCTTCTGAATATACAATGTTGAAGTAAAGGAACTCTCACAGGCGTGATCACAAAAGAACAGAGAAAATTCGATTTCACAAAAAATGTAACCCGAATTGTTGGTTGTGTCCGTGAGTCATTGATTAATTCCGAAAAAGCGAGTATGTCTCCCAAATTTGAGAATAATACAGAGAGATTCTTTTGCTTACGATTTTCAATAACTTGCGCTCATTACCGAATTGTTTATGTGAGCTTTGATGCGAAGAAGACTCTGGGTAAAACCACAACCACCGCAGAGATGTTAAAAGAGCGAAAGATAGGAGGATCTACCTTTTTATCTCTTTCCTTCTATTTCTCATCAACCGTTGACCCGAAACCGTTGCGTGGAAACCGTTGCGCCGGTTTATCACGCCTATAGGGTTTGGGGATAAGGTCATCAAATCCAAACACTTCTTGGGATTTTCGCTCAAGCCTTTTTTAAAAAGGCTTGCAGTCAAACCGCTTTTAAAAAGGATTGAACGAAAAAGTTTGAAATTCAGCAGAAAAAAGTTAAGTTTTCTCACGGTATTTCAAGAGGTTATTCTTGAAGTAATCTTTACTTATGTTGGTTTTTCCAGGATAGCAGCAGTAAGGGTTTTCAAATTTGGAATCCGTTGTGAAATAACAGGCTCCTCTGCATCCACCCCTGCAAATAGCTCCTTTATTGCAGTCTTTACAACTACCTGTCAGCATACTCGTATCAAAATTTCTGTTATAAGCAAAATTACCTTCTTTATACCAGATTTCGGATAAGGATTCTTCACGTAAATTACCTTCTATGAACTCGTCCGAATAGAGTGACTCGCAACCTTTAA
>CAZLNG010000367.1:0-2267 GCA_964560735.1 uncultured Methanosarcinales archaeon
CGAGATCCCTTCTAATAACTTCTGTAGCCCTCTTCTTTTACTTTAGTTCCTTTTATTTAAATTCTAAGTTTGGTTACATGTAACATCCTTGGCTGTATATGCGCGTAATAAATTTGCAAGGATATTGTCCAAATTTATAAGTCTCCTCCTTTGCCTCTATCTCCATTTATTGGGATTGTAAATGCAAAAGTACTTACCTCCTCCAGATTGCTCTTGAACCAGACATATCCACCATGCAACTGGACAATCTGCTTAACTAATGAAAGACCGAGCCCCGTTCCCTGAAATTTTTTGGAGGAAAAATAATCTATCTGACTAAAGGGTTTAAAAAGTTTATTCTGATCCTTAAGTTTAATACCCATTCCGGTATCTTTAACTGTTATCTCCACCAGGTCTCCCTTTTTTCTTGCCTTAATCTTTATGAGACTGTTTTCATAGGAGAACTTAATAGCATTATCTACAAGGTTGTACATGATCTGAGCAAACCTGGATTCGTCCGCACGGATCCTTTTAAGCTCACTATCAATATCAATTTCGATTTTAATATTTTTTCGATCTGCAATTGGAGACAGCAAATTTTGTATCATACTAAGCTTGGGAGGAAGTTCAAAGTCTTTGTAGTCAAGTTCAAGTTTTCCGGCTTCCACTTTTGAAAGATCCAGAATATCATTGATAAGACCCAGTAGATGTTTTCCACTCCTAGATATATTTCCTACTGCTCTTAATTGTTTTTCACTAAGTTTTCCATACGCCTGCTCATACAGCATATCAGAAAATCCTATTATTGAGTTAAGTGGGGTTCTCAGTTCGTGGCTCATATTTGCAAGGAACTCGCTTTTTGTCCTGTTTGCAATTTCTGCAATTTGTTTTTCCTGTCGAAGTTTTTCTGCTACCTTCCTTTCCGTAATCTCTCTACAGGTTACCATAATACCTATAATCTTTCCATCCTCTCCAGTAACCGGGATTGCCTGTACAAACCAGATCCTGCCGTCCTTTGAAGTAAATTCCCATGATTTTTTGTTGCCTATTAAAAAAATTTGTTCAATCTGCTGGTCTTCAGATAAAGCACCGCTCATATCAGGAATAGATTTTATGCATTTGCCCACTGCCTCTTGGAGGCTCATTTTAATATGTCCGAGGGCAGCCTTGTTTGCCCATATTATATTAAGATCAGGATTTATGAAGACAACGAGTTCCTCAAGAGAGTCTAGCAGGACTTTCCTTTCCCTTTCCTGTGATTTTAGTTCTTGTTCTATCAAATTAATTTCGTTTAGCATTCCGTTTATTTCTCTTGACAAACGATAGAGTTCATCGTTATCTTTAAGAAATAACCTTTTGGAAAGATCCTTTTCCGATCTTACCTTTGTAACAAAATTATCAATTTCAACTAATCTTGAAATGAATAACCTGTCAAGTGAAAATTTAACTCCGACTACCGTCATAATCCCGGTTAACAACAGAAAAAAATACATGTAATTCAGAGTTTTTTCTCCATGCTGATAGAGGTTTCTTGGGAAATCAGCTCTCATTATAATGGCAGGCTTGCCTGAAATGTCCTTGAACTCAAAATAACCTGCTACTCTCTCTCCACTAAGGGGCTCGACAATAGTCCTACCAGGAAACGTGGATAAATTGTGAAACTTTGTCTTAAAATCGAGAGGCATATTTTCATCTACCCTGTACATCAAAAGAGAAGATCGCGTAACTTTTTTTAAAGAATCAATAAGAGAGCTGTCAAAGTATCTCCCAAAAATCAGTGTGCCCTTCATAGGTCCCTGCATATTTGTCGTCAGGATAGGATAACAGGAAATATACATTGGATCTTTATCGAGTAAAACAAAACCTCTAATGGGTTTATTTTAGGATTCTACAAGAATAGTTTTGTTTTCTATGAGTTTAAAAAGGCTCTTGGGAACTGATTTTTCTTCTCCGGTATCGGAGTCTACCGATTTTGCGTAGACTACAGATCCAGAATTATTCACAAAAATTATCACGTCAAGTTTGAGCCCGACAAGAGTTTCATCATCAATAGTTTCATCTACAAACAGTTGATTCCTGTTTTCAACAAACCTGTAAGTCTCATTCCAGCAGGCCCAGTCCGCAACCAGGTAATCAAGATATCCCTGTTCAGTCGAAATTGCATTTTGTACCCTTTCTACATTCTCCAATGTGTCCTCCTGTTCGAGCTCTAAAAAATTAGAAAGTTGCATATTATATGTGAAGGTAAATGCAGTGGTAAGAACGGCAAAAATCAATAAAGTTATTAT
>CAZLNG010000368.1:0-2265 GCA_964560735.1 uncultured Methanosarcinales archaeon
ATATTCTTCTTAAGCTCATCATCGATACTTCCGACAGCCCCAAAATCGATGAAAGAAATAGTGTCGTTTTCTTCCACCAGCATATTTCCCCCGTGGGGATCTGCATGGTAAAAGCCGTCTATATAGACCTGTTTAAGGTAGCTTTTAGTAATTGTGCGTGTATATTCCGATTTCTTGCTTTGTGGAACAGACATATTAATTATGTCTTTGATCTGGGTACCCTGAATAAACTCCATTGTAAGGACATTGGTAGAGCAATAGTCTTCGTATATTTTAGGCACAGCTACATTTTTTACATTTTTAAAATTGTCCTCAAAACGCCGCATATTAACGGCTTCGATTCTGAGGTCAACTTCCCGGGTAAGCATCTCCCGGATTTCCAGCAAAAAAGCCTCGATATCAAAGTTCTTTCCTACGCCGAGTACTTTTTTCATTACAGGTTTAAAATCATCCAGAATAGAAAGATCGATATTTATAATGTCAATGAGATTTGGACGCAGAATCTTTACAGCTACAGGCTTGCCTTCAATAACCCCTTTGTAAACCTGGGCAATTGAGCCACAGGCTATGGGATTTGGGTCAAAGCTATCAAAAATCCCAATGAAAGCTTTTGCTTTTCTCTCTCTTGAAGCCTTCAGTTCCTCTTCGGTCTTTTTTCTGGAGCGTTCTTTCCGGGTCTGGAATTCGCAAATACAGGCAAGGTCCAGAGATTCAGCCATTTCTTCAAAAGGCACTGGTTTAACCTTATCCTGAAGGTTTGCCATTTCTATAACATAGGTCTGGGGAACAAGGTCAGGCCTCTTGCTCATGGTCTGTCCCATTTTGATAAAAGTCGGCCCAAGCTCTTCAAAAGCCTGCCTGAGTTTTACTGCTGTCTGCCTGTTTTCAAGATCAAAAGAGCATGTACAATCAGGATTTGAAATGTAATCCGTACGCAGATCCCGGTAGAGCTCAGGAATAAGGTTATACTTTAAAAGAACCCGTGTAACTTCTAGATAGCGCTTTGTTTTCCCCAGCATTAAAGGTAATAGAAGCCTGTTTATTTATATAGATATTTTATTCTATTTCATAAGCACATCCTAAATTCAGTAAATATCCTGTTTTTCCCTTATTTTTATGAAAAACTCATCAAAAGCCAGTCTTTTTGCTCTCTTAACGATGACAGTGAGTATTATTTCAAGATATACTTGAAAGAAAAGAGATGAGCAGAAGATATAGCAAACAGTTAAATTTTTTTAACATAGATACCAATAGTTTAGAGTATCTGGGATCTTATGGCCACCAAAATATCAACAAGAAGGCAGGTAAACCGAAAAAAGCTTGTAATTTTCAGTGTGGTTCTCATTCTTTTAGCTGCGGGTATGATTTTCTTCGTATCAGCCAAAACTTCGAATAAGACAATTTATGTAACTTCTACGGGATTTGGAGATTATGATTGTAACGGGTGGAGGGATCAGGTAGAGATAAATAGAGCTCTTGCTTACGTGGCAGAAAATCCGCAATTTACAACCGTTTATTTGAGGGGTCCCAGTACGTATGTCATTTCGGATACCATTTTTATTGGAAATAATACTGTCCTTGAAGGCGATTCCACAGCTGTGATCAAGCTTACAGATAATGCAAGCTGGGAGAAAGAAAAACCTTTGATTAAGCAGATAGACAGCAACAAAAGTCATGATATTATTATAGGGGGGTTTGAAATTGACGGAAACCATGACAATAATAGTGAATATGGAAACGGGAAGGGGTATTACAATCTTATCCATATTGTAAATTGTACAAACGTATTCGTTCACGATATGTACATGCATGATAGTCATGGAGACGGGCTGAAAGTTTCAAAGAGCTCAAATATTAAATTTTACAATAACTCTGTGTATAATTTAGGACATGACGCTCTATATGTAATCAATTCTGCAAACGTGCAGGCCTGGAATAACAATATAACATGCAGAACAAATAGTGGGTTAAGGATATACAACACCAACCACGTAAGATTTCATAACAATGTCATCAGCTCCAATGGACAGGGAGGAGCAGGAATTGAAATCCAGAAATTCAATCCTCCAATCACTCCTCCAATCACCATCAATACTTCAGTTGCTTCTAATCCTCCAATCACTATGGATGATATCGAAATTTGCAATAATATGTTGAATCAGACCCATGCTGCCGGCATCTGGGTATTTGGTTATGGCTCAGAGTATCCCAAGTCCTCTGCAAGAGATGTGTATATTCACCATAACAGGTTTTATGAAACCGGCA
>CAZLNG010000369.1:0-2239 GCA_964560735.1 uncultured Methanosarcinales archaeon
GTTGGGCAGTTGATAGATCAAGACGAGATTCATAATAAGTGTCTTAGTGATGATCCAGAAGAACGTATCAAGGTATTAGAACAATTAAGAGATGATTTTTCGTCGCTGCAAGATAAACAAAAGGTATGGGATGATTTAATTGTACTAATAAATAGTAATCACAGCAGCGATGTGAAAGCGAAGATAGACCGTGTTCTTTGTCATTTATTCCCACATCTACCCGATAAACAGAAAGCTTGGGACGACTTGATGGATTCGATTATTTATTGCGATATCTTTGAATTGACATGCGACGAAATCAATTTTGTACATTATACTTCCTTTTATTCCCTCCGTTTTGCGTTTCCTCACGTGCCGAATAAACAACAAGCATGGAGTGACTTAATTAAACTGATCAATCATGAATACTTCTGGGTGAGGAATAGGGCTGGCTCTGCTCTTGATTCTGCGTTTCCCTATGTGCCAGATAAACAACAGGCATGGAATGACTTAATTAGACTGACCAAAGATAAAGATGAAATTGTGAGGTTTTGGGCTGCCTTAGCTCTTGGTTCTGCTTTTTCTCGAGTTCCAGATAAGCAACAGGTATGGAATGACTTAATTAAACTGACCAATGATAACGATAGCTCTGTGAGGGCCTCCTCAAATCATTCTCTTGGAAGAATTTCTATACTCAAGGCTTCCCAAACGAATAAAGAAGAAGACTACAAAAAGGAATTGGAAAAGGCAATTGAATTTTTCGAAATTGCAACAAAGAAATTTGAATCGTATAATCCTGCTCAATTTTGCCTTCCTTTTTACCGTTCTTTCCATACGATTGTTTTTAAAAAAAAGGAAGCGAAAGAGGAAGTAGACAAATATCTGACAGAAGCTAAAGACGCTATTAAGGGATCCACAAGCAAAAAAATCCTTTTTGAAATTGTTGAAAATCTCGCCAACGCACTAGAAGAAGTCAAGAATATAGAAAAAATGGACTTGCAGACGATGAAAGGTGAGCTTGATTTCTATAGAAAATACCTTAATCATGCAGAAGAATTAATGAGGGATACTGAAGAAAAAGCACCTTATGCTACAGCTGCAATGAGAAAAGGGTTGCCTATTCTGGACAGAAACCTAAAGGAGCTTCTCGAAGAGATTCAAAATAAAGCGAAGATAGCATGTCAGGTCTCTCAAGGTACTCCAATACAAGAAATTGCATGCGCAATTAATCAGGAAGTCCAAAAATGGGAAATCGGTAGCCAGGAAGAAATGACACAGATGATTGAGAACCTGGCGTATATCCTTGAAGAAAAAATATCAATTCAACCTAAAAATCAATATATTCTCGGTAAAATTGATCAAATGAAGAGTGAGAGGAATCTTGTAAGGCAGTACGAGATTCTTGCTCAGATAATTCCTCTTATCCGCAATGTAACTGTAGTTCCATTAGAATCTGTCCTCGAGAAAATAGAAGGCTCTCAAAGAGAAGTGTTAGAAGAGATAAGAAAAGTGGGCGATAAACTTGATGAGGTTATAATTTCTCTAGAGCCTGGGATAAGTGAAGAACTGATTTTGCACTTAGGGTACATAACTTCTGCTGGGGGAGTAGAATACACGTTAACAATTCCTTTGCAGGAACTTTCTTGCTCTGATATTAAAGAAGAGTTTAAAGAAATAGCTGGTAAAAGAATAAGTCAACTAGCCATGCTGCCAAACAAAGTAAGGAAAATCTTGGAAGATTATCTCGTCAAGAATAAGATGGAAGATTTACTCAATAGGTTACGCTGACTTTAAAATTCAAGTCTGATTGATTATTTGCAGTGTCCATCGTATCAAGTCTGTCAAGCACCCCCCCCTTTGAAATTTAAGAATTCAAAATTCCTATCTGGGTATCCTGGTGAATTCAGGCAAAAAAGGTGTCAGTCAGTATTTGGTTAGGTTCTGGTGTCATTGGGTGTCACAGCGTCTCCTGCCTCTCTTTTTTGTTTAAAACTGGAGAGTGTACTTTAAGGCAAATTTCGACAACATATCGCTATTATTATCACAATAGTAATACTATGTGTTATTTTTTGGAGAAAGTATTTATAACATTACTTACATATTGATGTCGAAGACTAAGACCCGAGAAGTTCTGGAATTCCTTAGGAGCTTCCTAGAAAGGCATTAGGAAGGTTAAATCTAAATGCCTATGTGTGCCAGAACCTGTCATGAGGATACCAAAGGATCTCAAATGGATCCGTATGGACTTTTTTTAAATTAA
>CAZLNG010000370.1:0-2230 GCA_964560735.1 uncultured Methanosarcinales archaeon
TACTCTGAGAATTAGCCTTTACTACTCTGAGAATTAGCCTTTACTACTCTGTCTATTTTACCCCTAAGCAGTTAGAATAAAACGGTTTGTGAATTAATATATCGATTCATAAATTATAAATATCGAGATTCTTACTCTACTATTGGGGTTTGTATGGCGGTCAGGGTTAAGTAATCAAATAAAACAACCACAGTATCTAAAATCAAACATTCAAAATCTGCATCCAGATATCGAAACCAGTATCACATCGATATCATTCATTATAGGCATCCAGTATAGCATCTAATACTGTAATCTAATATCAGAATTTAACATCGAAACCTGATATCGGAACTTAATTATTGTAATGAATGCCTGGAATGCAGGCGCCTTAACGCCTTATACCAAATTCCCAAAATACATAAAATAGCACTTAATTGTCCTATATAGTTTACCAAGGAAAGATTTTTTGGGAGAGATCGTATGGCAATGGTAAAAATGACACCTGATGTACTTTCGTGTTCTGATGACAAGGGAAACCTGGAAATTCAAATCAATCTGCCGGGAGTAAAGAAAGAGAATATTGAATTAAAGATGGTTGAGGAAGGCTTCTTCATAAGAGCGAAAAGAGAAGAAACCGGGGTTGAATATGCAGGAACTTATGCATTTTGCTGTGGGGTTGTCCCTCAAAAGGCGGTCGCGAGGTATTGTGACGGAAAACTGTTCGTAATAGTGCCCTACAGGGAAAGCTCAGAGACTGTAAATGTTGAAATTCAGTAAAAAGCCCGAAGTATCAAAAGAGAATGAAAGTATCAAAAGAAAATTATCCATACTGTTGAGATTAGCACTGCGGATTGAGCTTTCTAATCGGAAAAGCGAATAAGATGAAAAGAAAACAAATAGAATGGAGGAAAAATGCATCCAGTAATAGACTATAAAGAGTGTACCGGAGCTCTTGCATGCTACGAGGTTTGTCCTGCAGAAGTTTTTGATGTTGAAGAAATAGATAGGGTAAAAAGAGCAGTTGTAGCCCGCCCGGAAAACTGTATAGAGTGCGAATATTGCGTGGATGCCTGTCCGGAAAAGGCTATCGAACTTGTTGAAGATTGAGCTGAAAAATTTTTCTGGTAACAGCAAATTCAAGCAATGAGCTAGTGCTGAGTCAACAGTAAAAGGTCGTATAAATCAATTATAACAGTTCAGAGCTGTTTAGTCTCTGAGAATTGACACGACACTAGGCCTGGATTCCAGAAAGGCAAACTAAATCTCATGAAAATAAACCGGAAATTTGAAAAGAGACAAAAATGCATTCCAGAACCGGCATTAGTCCTTAAAGTAACTTCTACAGGAATGCTTCTCAACTCTCCAGCTTCCAGCTTTTCAATCGTCTCAAAACTCTTTATCTGCGTACTGATACCGCTGACCAAGTTAATTTTGAAAGTAACGTCTCCTAGCTCTTTACCTCCTTGATTTGCATCACTGATCTGCATTTCAGTGAAATCCCCAGGGTTCAGGGCATGCTGCAATTAAGATTTCATACTCTTCTTCAATTGCATTAAGTAGAGGATTATACAAGAAAGTTGGAAATACGAATATATCAATTCTTATGATTTGCTGCATCGTGATAGGAGTTCCTGAACCACTAGCATGACTCCAGTTGCCAGATTGACTGAAAAAAGAGTACCGGCAAAATACACGAGCCTAATCCCAGGATTTTGCCAAGTACATTATTCCTGACTCGGTTCATACAACTTGTCCGAGATTCCTTTTGTACTATTGTTAAAACGGTCCCTGTTCATTGTATTACGGTTCCCGGCTTTTATGCAGCAACCAGACTCCAATTATACAGACAAAAAGCTGTAGAAAGATAAAGGAAGGAGATTGTTTGATTGTTTCTTCATGCTCAGTAGCCTGTGATGTGTTTGTGGAGTTGGATTCATTGCTTTGGACTTTATCAATGGTATTAGGTCCCTTGCTCCCGATAATTTCCTTTGCAGGTACATTTTTCCAGATAGAAGAGGAATTCATTGCGTTCAATTCAACCAGGGAGCTTTCTTTATAATCCCAGTCGCTATCTGAAGAAAACATTATAGATCCTATAGTGAGCTGTTTTCCATCGGGGCTCCACTTTCTGACTATATCATGTCTACCTTTTATTGTAGGCGTTACCTGAGTGAGATTAGAACCGTTAGAGTTAATAATGAATAAAGGAGCAGCAATGCTTTGACATTTTGAAGGGCCTGGCTCATTT
>CAZLNG010000371.1:0-2186 GCA_964560735.1 uncultured Methanosarcinales archaeon
TCAGCAACCAGAGGGCTGGAAGGAACCGGATTCCCGCCTATCGTCGGTATCCAGAAGTTAATTTTCTCTGTCTTTTTCCGGCCAGCACTTGCCAGCAACAACTCAAGGGCAGAAGACAGGTTTTCAGAACCCGAATCATAAGGATAAGGCTTTGCCGCCTGATTTTTTGGCTTTCTCCCCCGCCGAACAACCGGAATTTCCTCTTCAGCCGGGCTTTCGCCCCATAAGAAGAACTGCTTTCCGAATCTTCCTGCATGAAGAATTATCATATATTTGTATAAAGAAGGAAGATATATTAAAAATGATGCGCAGAAAGCCGTTTCAAGACCCCGTTGATTCTATAATCTTTATTCTATAATCGGTATTCTGGAAAATTTCAGGCTTTATTATTGATGGGCCTCTTTTGCCTGATTTTTAAAATTGAAAGATTTCAGCAGTGTAATATAGAACAAGTTGAAAATACATCAACAGGTCGGAAGCTCAGTTGATTGGAAAACTGGCCTGTGGAGATATACATGCCAATTGGTCCTACAACGTATTTTGGAAAAGAGAGATTATTTGTTGATAGGAAGCCCTGTATTCAGGCTTTCAGAGAAAATATCCAGAATTCGGGAACTAGAAAATATAACGTCTTATTTTACTATGGAATTGCTGGAATTGGTAAAAGCAAATTGCAAGAAAAATTGCAAAAGATACTGGAGGAAGAATACCCCGAAATATTTTGGGCATCAATGGATCTTGACGTAAAAACTTACAGGGATATAGGTACCTTCCTCATAACTTTACGAAATAAAATTCAAGAAAAGTATGGTGCGAAATTTCAACTCTTTAATGCTGTTCATGCCATCTATTGGAAAAAACTCCATCCGGAAATCCCCCTCCAGAAGCAGAATTATCCTCTAATTAAGAAAGGAGAAATTTTAGATAAAATAACTGACGTCCTTGAGAACTCTGGCAAACTTTCATTAGCCTGGGAAATATTGAACAGCGCTTCAGACAGTTTTAGAAAATGGTGTAAACTACATCATCTTGATATTTCCAAAATTGAATCATTAGAACCAAATAAAATAGAAGAACTATTACCTGGAATTTTCGCAGCTGATTTTTTTGAATACTTTGGTGAAAACTCTAAATTTTATCTTTTTCTTGACACTTACGAAGCTCTCTGGGATGGTCTGAGAGATAAAGGCAGTATCCATGAAAAAGACGAATGGATAAGAGACAACCTTATTCCAAACATGCTTCATGTTTCATGGGTCATATGCGGAAGAGAGAAATTACTATGGGTTACAGAATGCGACTCCGAGTGGGATCTCTATCTTGAACAGCATTCAGTAGATGAACTTCCAGAGAATTATTGTCAAAAGTTTTTGAAAAAATGTAGGATTGGGGATAAGGATATTCGAAATGTAATTATCAAAGCTAGCGAAGGAGTTCCATATTACCTCAATCTGTCTGTTGATATTTTTGAAAAGATAAAATTCTACAAAAAAAGAAACCCAACTCCTGAGGACTTCGACAAGACACAGAGCAAAATCTTTGACACTTTTGTGAAATATCTGTCTACAAGTGAGATTAGAGCGCTCGAAGTCCTTTCAGCACCTAATTTTTGGGATCGAAACCTCTTCGAAACATTGATGAAAAAATTTGACCCAGGATTACCAGTCGGAGCATTTTCAGAACTGATTAAGTTTTCTTTTATCAAAACCGACTCCAATGGAAAATATTCAATTCATCAGTTAATGAGGAAAAGCCTCCAAGAACATCAAGATTCTACTGACAGACTAAATATTCATCAGTTTTTGCTTGATTATTACAGTGACAAAATAGAAGACCTTGACATTAAGGTGATAACCCAAGAACACGAAACCGCTTTAACCGAAGCCTTCTATCATGCAAAAGAGGCACTTGAAGCAGAAGAATTATGCGAATGGTTTATTTCTATATCTGATCCGTTTTACAGAGCAGCATTCTGGCAATTAATTTCTCCAATGTATGAAGAAATACTGCGAATTCTGGAAGCAAAGCTTGGATCCGAACACCTATATGTTGAAATAACACTAAATAATCTAGCCGGACTTTATCGTGATATGGGAAATTACAATAAAGCACTCACACTTTTTCAAAGGGCCTTAGAGCGTGTCTTAAAATTATCCTTATCCTCTTTAGTTCTTGATATTAGCCAT
>CAZLNG010000372.1:0-2182 GCA_964560735.1 uncultured Methanosarcinales archaeon
TAAATGTAAGGTAAAAATAAGGTAAATGTAAGGTAAAAATAAGGTAAATGTAAGGCAAAAATAAGGCAAATACAGTGAAAAATAGTGGGGTAAATACATTGATAAACATCTTTCAGATCTTTTCAGCCCGAAAAATGAGAGATCCTTTTTTAATACCATTTTCCGAATAATTTGCCGGCACTCTGAGTATAACTTCAACATCCCCGGTGGTATTTTTTGCAATTATTTCTGAAAAATCAGGCCAGAATAAAGAGGAAAGATAAATACCCTCAGAGAAAACCGGATCCGAAGGATCTCTAAGTTCAGCTGAGATTCTCAAATCATTTTTTCCTTTGTTTTTTATGTTTAAAACCTGAGGGTTGCTTGAGCTTCCTGCAGGCAAATTCCCAAAGTCAAGAGTGCCTCTGGCAATCTCAATGGAAACCTCATCCATTTCGCTTCCATCAGGCATCTCAATTGCCACTGCAAGTTCCACTCCGGCTGCAGCCGGAGGTCTGGCAAGAGGCAGGTAATCAAAATCACTTCCATTAATATTGTATGGAAGGTCGCAGATTCCATCAGCATCCGTATCGTTTGAAATCTGGGAAAAACCTGTTCCATTTAAATTCGCCCAGAAATTTCCTCCAAGGTATGGGCCTTCCACGATATTCGTTCCAGAGGTCCTTGTGGTATTCCAGCTGTTTTTTTCAGTATTTTCAACTGTCACATTTACCGTGTTATTAAAATAGTTATTATAGATAAGATTATCAGAGCTTGAATCCTGCAGGTAAATGCCTGATTCGTTACTGGATATGATCGTATTATTAGTCAGTTCATTGCCATGGCAATCTTCCTTTAAAAAAGTGCCTCTGGTGCAGTTTGAGATTGTGTTATTGTCAATTCTTGAGTCAAAAACAAAGATCAGATAGATTCCGTAATCACAGTCCCTTATCCTGTTATCGCGCAGGAAAGTTCTTGCCTGAACATCATAAATATAGATCCCTGTGCTGCAATTAATAATTTCGTTGCTTGAAATGAGATTATTTCCGCCGCAGCAGGCGATACTTATCCCTTCACCGTTTAAGAGCCTGTTCTGGGAAATTATATTATCCCAGCAGTGGGCTCCAATGGATATGCTTCCTTCTTCTATCTCATTATTTATTAACAGATCCTTGCTGCAGCCCTCATCAAGCCAGATGCCGTTGCGGGAAAATGTATTGTTTGAGACTGTGCAGTTCATTGATTCTTGCAGGTAAATCCCGTATCTGTTTTCGAAAACGTTGTTTCTTTCTATTGTGCAGTTGTCCGCGTTCTCAAGACAAATCCCTGCAGCCGGACAGCCAGTCCCATCCCATCGGAGAATAAATAGCCCCGGTTCCGAACCGTAAGCCTTTCTTGATTCTGAGTCACTGGAAGAGTCATTGGAAGAGTCACTGGAATATTGTTCTGAACCATTAGAATTTGTGAGACTTGAAATCCTTCGAGTACTGAAATATTCTCCTGAGCCTGTTATGTTGAAACCCCGTAGAGTTATATTGTCTGCAGCCAGATGAAACACACTTGAATTTTCATCTCTGGCTCTTACAAGCACGCCTTCCGGATTCTCAGGTTCAGATGTGATTGTTATCCCTGATACGTTAACGATCACATTTTCCTGATACTCTCCGGCTTTTACAACAATAAAATCTCCTGTAGTTGAGTTATTGACAGCAGCCTGAATAGAACCTCCAGGCTCAACATAAATTACATTCGCACTTCCAGTGCCTGCTGAAAGTAAAAACAAGAGAATAACCAGTAAGGAGCTTGATAACTTGGTAAGACAATCTCCAATAAGTCTTCTTTTCGTAAGTGACCCCCCAGATATCTACACAGCACGATCTTTACATAATAAGCGTTTATGCGGCGCAGTCTTTACACAGCACAACTGCTCCAAGATAGGATAAAGCTTGTAACATTAGTTTGAGTATCATAAATTTTATAATTTACTATTCTTTTTATAATTCTTGGTAATATACAGATTAAATTCATTATTTATATACCAGCTGTTTTTTGCTTTTACAAGAAAAACTCTCTTAACTGCGAGAATATCTTTCCTGAAAACTTGACAAAAAAGAAAGGTTCGAAAAAAAGCTTGAATTAATAGGTTCCCTAAGTACTCTGCTTCAAACTATGTTGTTGGTAGTAAGATGTTATTTCACAAGGG
>CAZLNG010000373.1:0-2178 GCA_964560735.1 uncultured Methanosarcinales archaeon
ACTGGCTGCGCAGGATGTTCTCAAGGAGTACATTGGATGTGCGGTTCTGCCTTTCTTTTAGTCCTTCTTTTGAAGTTAAATACTCATAACCCAGATTTATGAGAAGCTGTACCGCCGGAATCTGGGAAAGGGCTTTTTCATTTGTCTGGAAGTTAGTCATATTTAAAATCACTTTCCTTTATTAGAATTTCACAGTTTCTTTTTCAGAATAATATCGCGGTTCATGCAACATTTTTTGTATTTTCGACCACTTCCGCAGGGGCAATCTATATTGCGTGAACGCCCTTTTGAAACTTCTCTGGGGGAAAGAGTCATAGCTTCTTTAATCCCTTGCTTTCCATGGGAGTAACCTTTCCAAGGTTCTTCTCCATAAATGCGGCGATAAGATTGCCAATAAAAATAGGGGACAATTTTATCTTGAATATATCGTAGAGCTCCTTGCCACTGATATTCAGGAAAAATTCCTAAACAACAGTTCCCAGTACCATTTTTGTTTATGTGCAGATCTTCTGGTTTGATTTTGTGCTTTTTTGCAAATGTTCTAATAAATCCAGATTCTTCAAATACCTGTGGAAAATCAAAAGTATCAGTCTGACTAAAATCGATGCGGATTTCATAGCTGTCACTGATATGGTATTCTGATGAGTTACCATACACAATTTCCTGCATTTCGTAGTCATAAGTACAGTCAATATCCAAAGTCCCCCAAATGACCCTTCGTGGCAGACTACAATTTAGTTTTGGGTAATTTAGTGTTAAATCTCGTTGATCTTGTTCTGTTAATTCGATAGCCATGGGGAACTGACCTTTGTTCTAATTGCTGAATAGCTGCCTAACTGCGTGGATGTCTCATTATTCTCTTTTCCCAATGGGAAGCGGTCGCCAAACGTCTTGCGCCAGTATTCTGAGGCCTCTTTTTCGCAATCGGAATCAATAGCTCCCTGGGCATTTGAAACTAGTTTTCGAAGTTCTTCAAGAGTGCTATCTTTCGAGTAGCTTCCCAAAAGTTCCTCATTTGTGGGCACTGTTGGGCGATAACAGGCAAAGCTCAAATCCAATTCATTTTTTATGGATTCCACAGTGTTTTTGAATGCCAAATCATCACGAGCATTATTTGAGAAATTTCTGCAGGCCAGTATCGTCAAAATGAAGCCGGATGGTAGTTTTAGGCTGCTGTTTTGATTTTCTCGATAATTTTTCCATGCTTTTAAATAACGAATTATTCGGCGAAGCTGTCCATCACTGTTATCGTTGGATATCTGTGCATCTACCCATTCTTTGAATGCTTTGGGATCGCTGTCTATATAGCCCTTGGATTTGTGTGCAAGTTGTGGAATATTTCCCTCACTTTCAAGCCAATAAGATGGTAAATCAATGTGGTGTCCATCTGCATATACAACTCGGACACATGTATTTTTGTCAATAACACTTTCAGCATGACCTTCAACCGCTTTCTTGATGCGGTCATGATATGTGGCAGGTTCTTTACGGTCCAACTCTGGGCATATAAAATACACTCCGTCATCCAAATCGTATTCTTCTTTCACATCTCCATCGTCTGTTCTCTTTATTATTGGATTTAAATTCGTATTAAGAGGGAATGATCCTTGAGAATAGAAATTTGGTGTGTCCCAATTATTGTCCTTGAAATAATTGCTAACTTTTATCCGGAGCGCTTTTCTGTTTGATTTAAGCTTGCTGATTTTTGAATCGTTAAGTTGGATTTTTGAGTCAAAATTTAAAAACAGATTGTGAGTATTCATTATTCGTCTCCATTAGTAATTTTTGTGACCTGCATGCAGCCTTTTGTCTGAGGATCGCGATTAGTGAAATAGCATCCTTCTAATTTTATCTCCTCTCCACTTTGCCGGATTTCTAAAATATTCATACCATCGTGTGGGTTAAGTGTGTCTCCATTTTGGCATGATCCCCGATTCCGGTAATAATAATAGAGATGCTGGTCACCGGCTTCATCAGTTTTAATGAATGATTCGGTGCTGACAGACTGCGTATCATTCTCTCCCTCTTTTGAAAATATAGTTGTCACTTTAATCATTGAGCAGGTTTGTTTAATCCGTAATTTGCAGGCTTTGGTGTTATCTTGTCCATTGTGGTGGTAGGAAATGTTGCCTTCGTAGATACCATTCAGATTTGGAATTGTATTCATCCAATTCATTA
>CAZLNG010000374.1:0-2122 GCA_964560735.1 uncultured Methanosarcinales archaeon
TCCTTGGCCTTAAAGCCCGCGAGAACTACGAGCACCCGGCTGCAACCGTCCTCCTTACCGCCCACGCAGACCTTGAAAAACTCGTCCTGACCCGCGGCGAACTCAAGTTCAAGAAAATCGTTGAAGAGCAGTGGTCCGAAATGGCATACGCAGGCCTCGTAGACGACCCCCTGTTTGCCGACCTCAACGCCTTTATCGACAAGTCCCAGGAAAGGGTTACAGGCACAGTGAAAGTGAAGCTCTACAAAGGCGCACTTACTATCCTTGCCCGCTCCTCTCCAAACGCCCTGTATTCCGAAGACCTGGTCTCCTTTGACAGCCAGACCATTGACCAGAAGGATGCAGAAGGGTTTGCGAAGTATCACGGGTTTCAGGCAAGGATGTACAGGAAAGTAATGGAAAAATAAAATTTTGAATTTATTGTTTACCTGCCCTTTTGGTTTTAAGAAGGCAGGACAATTATTCTTTTTTTGACTTACTTCTGGCTACTTTTGGATTTTCAATTTTTCATATTTCCATAGTTCCCAGAGTAATTGATGGAGTTAACTTTTCAAGAGTGCAGTAATAGCTTTCTTGAACCGTTATTATCACCGTGCATAGCACGGGTCTTCCCGATAAGTAATAAATAGAGAATGAGACAATTACAACTATGCCATGAGACTTTATGATTTAATTGAATGTTAATAAATTTGTGAATCCTCTTGAGACTCCAAATAAAGACAGTTTCTTAAGATCGCCCTAGTGATTCTTTGAACATTTCTGTGGAATTTATCTTTTCAGGTATCATTGAATATTTTCCGTTTGTAGGTCTCATTTTATATAATTCGACTTTATGCCCTTTTTGCCAGTATTCTTTTTTAAGGATATCTATTACTTCTTTGGTAATCTCAGCAGGAGTATAAATTCCTAAAATAACTTTTTTCAAGGTTTCTTTTTTGAATTTATAAAGTATATATGGGCCTTCTTCATTAGTTCCATCAAATACACGATACTCTTTTTCACATCTCCAGTCAAAATTCTTAGTCAGTAAAAAATCAACAAGAGGCGTCAATTCTTTTGTTTTTAACATATTCATTCTTTTTGGAAAAATTCTTTGATATTTCATTTGATAAAAAATTGGCTTAAAGTTTGTTTTTGATTCCAGATCAAAAGAGTAACATTCTCTGTCGTGAGCTAAACCATAAATTTTTCCATCAGAGCCAAGATACTTCCCTTCAAACCCAAAACATATACCTTTATTACTGTCAGCATAATGACTCCACAACAGAAAGTTATTGTCTTCCTCACTAAAACAACAAATTTTTAATCTTTTTCTGAAATCAATTGGCAAAGAATGATTATTATTTGGATAGAAAATTCCTGGGTTTATAAGATAGGTATTATTTTCAGTTTTGTATTTTTGAAGGTTCAACTCTTCAGTGGTAAGCGTATTTCCAGATTGTTGAAGAAAATCTAATAATTCGTCTTCCGTACCTTCATAGAAAACATTACTTAAACAATCATAAGGATCATTAAACTCTGTAGGAGAACTAAAACAAAGTTCGTTATTTTTAAGATTTTTCAATGGGTACTTGTTTTCATCTATTTTTTGATATTTATAGAAAATTTTGCTCTCACTTATTTGAGGTTTAGGGGAGATATGACTTTTCTTTGACATTACATATCACGCATAAAGAAAAAATATTTAAGAATATTAATTTTTCCGAAAAAGCAAGATTTATTAGGAAAAGTATTTTTAGTATTTTTTGTGAAGATGATTAATAGTTTACTACTTAACAGAATCAGAAAATTCCCCAAGAGGAAAAAGAGTCGCTTGATCTAAAGAAGCCCTGCAAAGTGCCCCTTATAAAGCTGCAAAAATTACGGATTTTTCAATTTCACTATTCTTTAACAAACGTATTCGGAGATTTAAGCAGACCGCCGGCAGGAAAAGTATATTAAAATAGAAAATACGAGGGAATGAAAGAAATTTCAGCATTTTTCTATAATAATTATAAATCCGACTTTCCGCAGGTGTCCTCAAAAAAAACAACATTTTTCATGCTATTGGTTTTAGAGAATTACTCAAAAATTTCCGGTTATTACCTCAACTGAAGATTTGGAAAAATGGGGTTGAATATTT
>CAZLNG010000375.1:0-2094 GCA_964560735.1 uncultured Methanosarcinales archaeon
ACTTACCCAGCATATGAAATAAGAACATGAAATCAGCATGGTAAGGCGCACCGGAGAGTTTTGAGATAGCAATTGTCGAAAGAGGCTCTCCAAGAGGAGTGAGAGCAGCGCCAAGTCCAATTGAGAAACATGCAATAACTGTCAGGTCGATCTTGGATTTTCGTGAGAGAGGCAATGCATTAACCATCTCAACGAGAATGATTGCCGCAAGAATGGCAGACATTACACTGGAAAAGAGACCAAGCACAGCAATAAGGATAAAAGCCATAATCTTAAGAGAAAGCGCTGAAGCCATTTTCCTGATCGCTTTATGGATAGGTTCGTGCCATTTATAGATAATTAAACCGACAATCAGCACTATCTGGAATATGCCTATTGGAATGCCGCCAATATGTAAAGAAGCCAGCGGAGAAGTCAATGCTTCTTCAATTATTTCCATTCTCCAGCCTGTTTCTGCACCTGGGATTTCAACAAAACCCGAAATGGTCATTGCTGCAATTCCACAGATAAACAGGAAAACCTCCAAATTTTCCTCAATAACGTGTATTTTAAAAGGGCCGAGCAGTACAGCCAAAAATATTACAAGAAACCCAGCTAAAATTCCTGGTTCAAGAGCCATTTCTTTTTTCCTCCTTGACTATAAATTCTAGAGAATTAACGCCTGTAAAACTCACGTAGTGTTGAGCACTTTTAATTCTAAATTATTTTGCATTATAAAAGCCTGAGTTATTATATATTCTTCCATAATATATTTTCCCCAAGAATGCAATTCAATCCCCATGAAGTATGGAAGATCTTTAATTTTCCTCTCACTCAAGAATTCACATAAAATAGAGATTATGGAGTGAAGAGAAAGTGCTTTTAATGCATACTCCATAGACTCTTTTTGTAGAATATTCTCTCAATTTTAAACAAAAATTTAAAATTATTTTATAGAAGATAGTTGACATTAGATATAGGCATTTAAATTGAGAATATTATCCACAGGAAAAATAAAAAAATAAAAAACCTTGCAATATCTTGTAGAATCGTAAAAAGCTATAATGATTTCATTATTTAAGAACTCAGAGTAATCAAAAATTGAATGAAGTAGAAGAATTAGCTTATTAAGGGAAAAAAGAAACCCTCTTCAAATTTGTTTTCACCTAGAAATTGAAAGAGATTACAAAAACTTCAAGCTGTCCCTCATTTTTAATGATCAATATAAAAATTTGTTCCAAAACCCAGCGATTTTTGATCTTAGTTTTATCACTGGATTTTGAAACTGAAACTCATCAGACTAAAATTTCATTTTGAACTTAAATCTTAAGCACAAAAATAATGACAAAATAGATAGTCATTGAGACAAGTCCCATTGGTACTCCAAGTCTTGCCCATTCTTTACTTGTGATACCTAGTTTACCTGCAGAGATGATGTTTGGAATATTTCCCGGGATCAGCATTCCGCCTGCTATTAAAAGTCCCATTAGTATACTCTTTATCTGCAGTTCACTCATAGCGGGTCCTATCTCAGCGGCTGCCAAAGTGGCGTTGTCCAGAATAGCAGAGACCATGTTTACCCAGTAGAGTACAGTGGAAGGGATTTGCGTAAAGTACTCGAATATGATAGGTTTGAAACCATCTCCGAGAAATGTAAGAGCCATAATAAACAGATAAACCTTGACAGCTCTCATTATGACATCTTTCAAAGTCTCGTTATAATCTTCGGCTTTCATCCCAGAGTCTTTCATCTCAACTTTCCCAAGGAAGAACATTCCAATGATACCGTAAACAATGATGCCTGGAAGAATATATTTACCCAGCATATTAAATAAGAACATGAAATCAGCATGGTAAGGCGCGCCGGAGAGTTTTGAGATAGCAATGGTTGAAAGAGGTTCGCCGAGGGGGGTAAGAGCAGCGCCAAGCCCAATTGAGAAACATGCAATAACTGTCAGATCTATCTTGGATTTTCTTGACAAAGGCAGTGCATTAACCATCTCAACGAGAATGATTGCCGCAAGAATGGCTGACATCACACTGGAAAAGAGACCAAGGATGGCAATAAGGATAAAAGCCATAATCTTAAGAGAAAGTGCATTTGCCATTTTCCGG
>CAZLNG010000376.1:0-2082 GCA_964560735.1 uncultured Methanosarcinales archaeon
TCAAAACATATCCTCCCCTGTGTTAGAACTTAAGATTATTTCGAGCCGTGACTAAACAATTTCTTATCATCAAGACTACCTGCTTTACATGAGCTCAATGGAGTCTGTTTTTAAGCTTTTGGCAACAAAATTCCTTTCTTCTTTGGTTCTGCTTCTTAATACCTGATTTTTGTCAGATCAGTACCAGATCCTTAGACGTGAACTACCCCCCTGCTTTCTTCGAAAGCGAGGACGGAGCTTCCTTCGAGTGATTACGTCACTTGGATATTTGCATTGATGCAAGTATCCATCTGTAATCCTGTTTGTCGAAGATTATCAGAAAATTTCTGATAGCTTGTCCACAAAGCATTTTGTGATAAGAACCGCTTCATTATATTGATAGCACTATTTCTGTCTCTATCAATAACGTTTCCGCAATCACATTTCATAGTCCTTTCCCAAAGAGGCATATCATGTCTTTTTCCACAAACACAGCATTCTTTCGAGGTATAACTTTCATCAATTCTTATTACTTTTTTACCTGCAAGCACCGCTTTGTAGGTCAAGAATTCGATGAATCTAGAAAGGTATCCTTGATTTTGAGTAGATCTATTTTGAGAACGCTTTCTTTTTCCTTTTAACTTTTTAGATTGAGTCATTTCCTTGACACTAAGATCACCAACGATTATAGTATTGGATTTAGTGTTCTCAATCATGTTTTTAGAAAGCTTGTGTTGAAAATCTTTAATCTGATTAGATTTCTTTGCTTCCATTTTCCGATAGGTTTTGTGGAACCTTATCCATTTCCGACTTCCTTTTTTACAATGATCTCTTCTGGATTTTATCGAATCTATTTTTGTATTCCAGTATTGATCAGAACGTGGCGTTTTTATTTCAAAGAATTTACCTTGAGTATTTACTGCTGTTACTATTTTTGTTATTCCTAAGTCAATTGCTTGATACAAATCGTTATCAACATACTCTGTTATAGGATTTTCTTCATATGTAATTGACACAAAGAAATTTCCTCTTCCTTTGTATGGATCATCATTGTATATTTCAATCTGCTTGATTGCCAACAAATCAGAGGCATTTCCTACATCAAAAGATAAAGGAACTTCGTTTACTTTATGAGAGAAACTGAGTTTCCCATCTCTGATTTTGAATCCACTTTGATTATAAACAAGAGTCATGAAGTATTTTCCACTTCGGAACTTTGGAGGTCTTGCAGATTTATCACCGTTTTTCCAGAGTGAGAAGAATGATTTATAATTAGCATCCAGTTTTTTAAGAACAGATTGCAGCACCTTAGAATATACCATGTTGTACTGAGGGTATTTCTCTTTCAATAAAGGAAGCTTATTCTGTTGTTCTACATACTTTACACTCCTCTGTTCAGTTTTCCATGCTTCTTTTCTTTCAGCTAAAGCGAAATTATAGAGGCATCTACACTGTTCAGATAATTGCCAAAGAACATCCACCTGTTCTTCAGTTGGATTGATCTTGATCTTCTTCGTCAGATGCATATTTGCCTTGATTCTCAACGTATTTTTTCAATATATCCAGGGTAACTTGCCCTGTCGATGCGATAAAATACGATCTTGACCAGAACGTATCTTTCCATAACATAGTCTTTACTTCAGGGAAGTTTTTCCGAATCTCCCTTGAAGTTATAGTTTTTATGGTGTTGATGTATTTTGGGATATCAAGTGAAGGTTTTGCTGAAAATAATAAGTGAAAGTGGTCTTTGTCGCACTCTATATTCAGTACTTCAACATCGAAGGTTTCACTTATGCTATGGATATTAGTTTTGAGAAAATCAATAACTAGAGAATTCGTTAGAGCTTTTCTTCTATATTTCACACACTGAACAAAATGATAATGGAGTGAGTATACAGAATGGCTTCTCCGATCCAGTTTATACTGCATAGTTATCACTATATTGACGTAACTATAAATATAAATAATATGCTAATGTTGTTTTGTAGAAGTTGACGGCTTTCGTCCCCTACATGTCGGGTTCGCCCTCCGAGGAAGGGGACTTCCCGCCTTAGACTTAAATTAATCCGTTTTCGCGCTGGATTTCCAACGCAATAACGCTAA
>CAZLNG010000377.1:0-2080 GCA_964560735.1 uncultured Methanosarcinales archaeon
CAATAATAGTATTGCTATAACAGCTGTTGCAGCAGCTGACTCAGATTTTGAAAAATAAGAAAGATTACCTTCTTTCTTGATTTTTGTATCTTTCCTTTTTAAAATGGTTTTTGGGAGCATTTTCCAGACTCTTAAATATAATTTTTATTTTTTATGTTTTTATATGATTTCACCTTCAGTTCCGTCAGTTTAAGCCAATTCCAGGTTCGACCTTTACCACGGTTTCACTTAAATATATCCTTTTTAGCGTAGGGTTTGAGATATTGTTTTCATTTCCCGTGTTTGTGTCTAATTCCAGAGGAAAAGTAAAGTCTATTTTGCCTTCAGTCGAACTACTAAGATTTTGGATATAACCCGAGTCTGGGTCTATTCCTGCATCTTGAATTACTTCTCGAAGATATGTCCTCCAAGCTTCTGGATTACTTGTGGTAATTGTCAGGTAAAGTCTACTTACGTTTTTTAAGGTATCTTTGTCATTATCATAAAGGGGGATATAATCTACTCCTATAAGACGAAGAGAACACTCAGTGTTTGAGGAAATAACTTCAGGTGGAACATAGAATTTTTGGAAGATTCTCATTGCATTTATAGAAATATTATATTCATTATTTGACGCTTTGGATAATTTAATTGAAGGATAAAGCACCATGGTTGACAGCTCATTCTGTTTAAGGATAAGAGCTCCATTTTCATAACTGAAGACTTGGTCAATATAATAATTATTATGAGAATTGTAAGTAATAGTGCCGCAATTGATAGTTTTGACATAAGGATCAGCTTCTTCATAGTTCACTTTTAGTGTCATTATGCACTTGTCCTTGTTTACGGCAAGAGTTCCACTGGATTTCATTGAACTCACAAGTGGAGTACCTTCACTTCCCATATGGAAAGGCACACTTATAACTAGCTGGGGAGCTGAGGAGCTCGGGTTCGAAGAATTGACATTGGAAGAGTTTGGGATTGAAGCTAGGATAATTGACATCATATCTATTTTCGACTTAACTTCTGACATATCCTTTCGTACATCGTCCATATGGGAATATTCGTCATCGTTTTTCCACTCCGGAATATAACCTATCCTTATAATGGAGAATACTAAAAATATGATTCCTAGAAGTATTACTGCACCAATAGCAGTTGCTGTTGCAGACTCTGAACATAAAAAAAACTTTTTTCCTGACCTATATCCATTTGCAGTGTGTTTTTTCATTTACTTCAAACCCCCCTGACTTCAGCTCCTGATTTAAGTTAGTCCTACTCCACATGTATCCCCAAGTAGTCTACCCAGGAATACTTATCAACAGATGTATTTCCCCTAGCTGAAAATTTAACTGCGAGATTTTCAAGCTTTTTGGAAGTATTTACATATTCAGTTATATTATAGGTGACATCAGCGGCTACGCACATACTAGTATCGTTATATTCTTCCATCTTAGTAGGTGGATCTATATCTATCAGCGGAGCTATCTGTGTCCAGGTAGAGCCATCAGTTGATATGCTAAGTGTTAGATTCTGCAAACTAAGGTCTTTTGATTGGTAGATTACTTTCAAGAGAACCTTGCTTAATTTGTCTGGAAAGCCCATTTCATCTGCACTTATTCCAAAAGTATATTCTTGAAAAATCCAGGTGTCCGTCTCAATATGAGATTCCGTAAGTTCTTCATCAATTCCATCTAATAACTCAGTATATAACCACTTTTTTGTAGAGTTATCATATATACTACCGTAAGGATGAGGAGTGATCCAGTCATCAGGATGTTTCCAATTACCTGTAGAGAGCACTACTTTCTGGATTACCTGTTTGGATGGCGTGTCTATAAAGAACATCTCTATTTCTTTTTCATTCGTCAGGTTGCTTGGGATAGTGATTTTTATATAGTCCCCAAGTGTGAAGAGATTACTAATAGAATTGGGCTTGCTTTCTGGGCTTATGATAGTTAAGTTAACTCCATAATACTCTTCTCTCTCATTTCCGGCAGTGAGTATTATTTTGATTGACGATTTGTCAATGGCCTCTCCCCCGTTATGTATGATATACAATGTATTTTCCCGAATTTTTTCACGCAAATCCGTGTTAGGA
>CAZLNG010000378.1:0-2068 GCA_964560735.1 uncultured Methanosarcinales archaeon
CTAAATACAATATGGCTCCAATGAGACCCCAAACTGATAACCATCGAGGAATGAGTTTTGATTGATAGAATAAATAATAAATCATCAGAGCGCCCAAGCTGAAAACGATTTCCAAAATAGGATTTATCTGATAGTTGGCTTTTAGTAATAAAGTGCCTAAAGTTTGAAAATAGGAAGCATCTGGTGCTCCTGCTTTTACATATTCCTGACTTACTGTTAATAGTAATAACCAGCTAATTACCATCGCAATATAGATAACAGCCTCAAGCGCCCCCCTGAAAACAACAGACCCAAGGGCTAAGGCTTCATTATATTTCTTAAAGATTGGAAACATCATAACTGGAACCATAGCAAGCGCAAATCCCGAAATTAACACGAGGAGTGCTCCTATTATGATTCGGTTTATATTTGCAGAAAATTCAATAAGATAATCTGGATCATCCAGAATAGATCCTACAAGCACAACGCTTAGAGCAAGCCCAACAGTCCCAATAAGAAACAATGCTCCCACAATTATTGCTGTCTTTCTGTTTGTATTCATTTTTTTTCCTAATTTATTAGATTTTATTATTCGGGCTTCTCTTCAGGGTTAGTCCACTTCCAGGCAAACCAGATAATTAGCAACATGCACACAACTTCCATGGTTGCTAAAAAAATATAATGAGGAGTAGTCGCTCCACCACCGATGACAAACGCAATCGTTATTACACCTGCGATGATGTTTGCCCAGCGATTTACGCTATATTTCAATACCCGGGACAAGAAAATCATAGCAATCGGAATCTCCATCATGATTGCGGCTACCAACAAAAATCCTGGCGTGATTTGAATCTCCCCTCCATAGCCTGTCATTATTTCCTTTAGGGAGCCCGGATACATAAAGGAAAGAATATCTGCAGCCAGCATATTAAACATGACAAGTATCCATAATGTTGAAATTTTTACTTTCACATCTTTTATCTCAGCGGTCGTTTTATTTGGATTCATTTTTTTCTCCTTTAATTTATCAAATTTTATCATTATGTCCCACTGTTATCACTACGTTCCCTCTTTTGTGTCCTAAGTCAACATATCTATGAGCTTCTGCAATTTGTTCTAGCGGATAGCATCTATCTATGACTGCCTTAAACTTCCCAGCCTCAATTAATTCTCTCAGGAAAACCAGTGCTTCTGCCTTATCGATCGACCATGTAAATATAACTCTTTTATTGCCTGTTACCCTAGTCCATAATGTTTGAACCACAGGTATCAAACCTTGTATTGTTACGATATAGCGCCCTTTTTCTTTTAAAGAGCTTTTGCATTGTAAAAACGAACTCTTGCTAATTACGTCAAAGATAATGTCATAGGTCTCGCCATTTTTAGTAAAGTCTTCTTTCGTGTAATCTATTACTTTATCAGCGCCAAGAGATTTCACCAATTCGACATTTACTGAACTGCAGACTCCAGTGACTTCAGCCCCGAAGTATTTTGCAAGTTGCACTGCTGCAGTGCCCATGCTTCCTGAAGCACCATTGATAAGCACTTTTTCCCCTTTCTTAATATGTGCCTTGTCTTTTAGAAAAAATAGAGCTGTTGTCGCTCCATCAACAATGGAAGCTGCTTCCTCATAGGTCATATTGGATGGTTTTACAGCCAATGATCCTGCTTCAGACATGCATTTATATTCAGCATAAGCGCCTGGACTGAAACCAGTAAACCCGTAAACTTGGTCACCCTCTCTAAATCGTTTTACATTTTTGCCTACCGCTTCAACTTCCCCTGCCAATTCCAATCCAAGTATTCTATATTTCTCTCTTGGTTTCTTGAGACCCAGGATCATTCTACCGAGAAGCGATTCCCCGCTTCTCATTAAGCTGTCAGGGGAGGTTGCTGTTGTGGCATAGATTTTAATCAGTACTTCATTGTCCTTAGGAACAGGCTTTTCCACTTCTTTTAGCTGAAGAACTTCTGGGGGTCCGTATTTTGTGCATAGAATTGCTTTCATGAGATTCTACCTTAATTTTGCTACATTCAGTAAATAGAGTAGAATATTCGAATTGTTTGTATATAGAGGCTTTTTCTATGG
>CAZLNG010000379.1:0-2033 GCA_964560735.1 uncultured Methanosarcinales archaeon
AGTAAAGCTGCATTTGCGGCTTTATTATCCTATTTTTTGGAGATTTTTGCTTTATGTTTACACCTTATCATCCATATCTTAAAAATTTTCAATAATTTATATTCTTTAAATAATAAATGTCAATAATATATTTTATATTATAACTTTAAAATTCTATATTGAACACATGTCAGCATATATATGTATGTTCTTTTTTCATGATATAAATTTTTTATTTATGTATTAATCATTTCATATTTTTTCAGCCATAGATAAAAAACGAAACACTTATCTATTATTATTATTCCTTAATTATGTTCAGTATTTTAGGTACTGTGTACATTTTTTTAGATGCATACAATTTGATAATTCGTGAATACTAGAGCTAAAGTTGAGAATAGAAAATAATTGGTCATATAGGATTCACGGTTTAATTGGAAATAATGGTACAGGCTTCTGGTTGGCTCTACAATCAGAAAATCTCAGTGACTCAAGGGGGTTCTAAGGAGTTTGATATGGCACGAGAATTAAGATTTTGAGGATTTAAGTGGTCAGGAGCTGGAGCTTTTTCCTTAGTCATTATAATCTTTAGTGAAAAGATATTTGGCTAATATGTGAAACTATCACGAGTACCAATATTTTGCTAAGTGTGGGTTTATTTAGAAAACTTTGCTGGAAGTTTTTGAAGAAGAAATAGTTTGAAGAAATTAGTGAGAGAAGAATAGTTTGTGTTGAATAATTTTTATTTAGCTCTATTAATGCCCTAGTATCTCATGCTCACAGCCATGTGGATAGTATCATTACGCACTAAGCGATACTGTCTCTGTAATTGACTTTGAAACAGCACTGTTACAGTTATGGTGTGCAGAAAGTTATCCTTCTGCCTTCGAGTAGTTAATAGTCCTTCCCCAGCATCAAAACCAGTAATTCCTGTAGCTAACTTACCAGCAGTGCTACTGAGGTAATACACCTCTCTTAGTCCAGTTTATGGATTCTCAAAGAACGCAATTGGTTGGGCCTGGAATTTTGGAGATGGAGCTAATTCAACCAAGCAGAATCCAGTACACATCTATTCTTTCGCAGAAACTACACAGTTAACCTGACAATAAGCAATGCAAAAGGTACAATTTCAAAGTTAGCTACAATAAACGCTTCAGCATAGCTAGCACTTTCTCTATTTCTTGGTTATTAATAATCACAACAAATCCGAGCCAGAATGGTCTCTATGAAGGCATCAATCGAAATGGAACACTGGATTTCGATGATGTCGTGTCATAGTGTGATAACATGGATTGGATAGGGGAAATGCTCGGCTTGATTTCTTTGAGTATAATAAAAAAGTCGATTGATTTTGATGATGTTGTAAATCTTTATGATATGCTTTAAGGAGACAGAAAATATGAATAAGTTACTTAGAATTTTAATCCTTCTCGGGATCTTTCTTGGACTCGGGGTATCATGTGCATCGGCATCAAATGTCGTTTCGTTTAACCCTCAAACAGTTGAATTGAGTCCGGGTTCTTCCCAGAATGTCCAGATCGTAATGGATGAAGTTCCTGATGGACTGTCAGGCTTTAACATCACAATTTCTGTTTTAGATCCGGAAATTGCAGAAATCACTGGAGTTTCATTCCCGAGTTGGGGAATGATGCCAAGGAATTCCACAATTCCTTCAAGTTCGGTTTGGATAAAAGTATCTGACCTTGATAAAAAGGTAGGTTCCGGTGACACCAACGTTTTAATGGGAACCATTACTCTAACCGGAAAGAAAGCGGGTACTACGGACTTAAACATACCGAAAACACAGATTAGTGCTGACGGTGGCAGTTTAATAAATCCTGTTATAGTCGCAGGTAAGATACATGTATCAGATGATGAATCTCCTGTCCTTCCTGTAGCTAACTTCAGCAGCAACGTCACTGAAGGTTATGCACCTCTCTCTGTTCAGTTTACCGATCTATCTGAAAATGCAATTGAATGGAAGTGGGACTTTGGAGATGGAGCTAATTCAATAGACCAAAGCCCAATTCACACTTACTCTGCAGCAGGAGTCT
>CAZLNG010000380.1:0-2009 GCA_964560735.1 uncultured Methanosarcinales archaeon
GAATCCACACCAGAAATTCATAAAAAAGACACTAAAAAGTCATTTTCTTTTGCCTTAATTACAATTTCGACCTCAAGATACGAGAAATACGGAAGTTCAGTTTCACCTGAAGAAGCTGAAGACCTTTCAGGAAAAACTATGAAGGATCTTCTCGAAGCTGCTGGCCATAAAGTTTCGTTCTACAGGCTGGTTTCCGACGAGAAAACTTCAATTACAGAGGCAGTTCTTGCAGCTCTCGATAGTTCCACAGATATTATTATTACAAGCGGGGGCACAGGGCTTGCACCAAAAGATATTACAATAGAATCAGTAACTCCAATATTTGAGAAAGAAATTCCAGGTTTTGGAGAACTTTTCAGGTACAAAAGCCTTGAAGATATAGGAACGTCTGTAATCCTTACAAGGGCTGTTGCAGGCGTGATTAAAGGAAAAGCGGTATTCTGCCTACCGGGTTCACCAAATGCTGTGAAACTGGCCCTCCCCGAGATTATAATTCCTGAAGCAGGTCATATCGTCAGGCATGTAAGGGAATAAACCTTCGCAAATTTTGTAAATTAGCTTATTATAAGAGAAATTGCATGAAGAAGTAATAATCCAAATTGTACTTTCAAAAATCATTTTTCTTCATCTCCTTCACTCATCTCTGAAAGAAGCAAATTATAATTGTTTTTTATTGTTACTGTATTGGGATGTTTCATTCCTAACTTCTTTTCTACTATTTCCAGTGCCCTTTGATAAAGTGGAAGTGCTTTGTCGTAACACCCCATCTGAGAATAGAGTAACGCGAGATTATCTAGTACTGTTGCAACGTATTGATGTTGTGGGCCCATTACTTTTTCGACTATTTCAAGTGTCCTTTGATAAAGTGAAAGTGCTTTATCATAATTTCCCATTTCAGAGTAGAGTAATGCGAGATCATTTAGTGCCATTGCAACTTCTGGGTGTTGCGGACTAAGCATTCGTTCATAGATATCAAATATCTTTTGATAAAGTGGAAATGCTTTATCATAATTTCCCATCATTCGATAAAGTTCGGCGAGACCATTTAGTGTTGATGCAATATCTGGGTGTTGTGGATCCAGTACCTTTTCACGAATCTCAAGTGTCATTTGATAAAATATAAGTGCTCTTTCGTACTCTCCCAATTGACGATAGAGTTCTGCGAGATTGTCTAGTGTTGTTGCTACATATGGATGTTCAAGTCCAAGCTTTGTTTTAAGAATTTGTAATATTTCTTCATGCATTGGGAAAATTAATTTCCAGGATCCTGCTCTATTGAATGGATCTGAAGCAGAAATAAACCAGTTGAACAGATCTTCTGCTTCCAATGATTCTTTTGCATGGTAAAAGGCTTCGATCAATGCTTTTTCGTGCTCTTGGGCTATTGCTTTAATATCGAGATCTTTTAGTTGATTGCTGTAGAAGTCAAGCATGAAATTATGGACTTCTTTTTTCAAATCTTGATCTTGATAATCCTGCAGGCTTTTTCTCATAAGCTGATGCATGGAACATTTTCCTTTTTCATCAACATCCATAAAAGAGAAGCTATGCAATTCTGAAAAACTGGTTGCAGGATATCCAGTATTGAATTTTTCGACCAGAATTTTAAACAGTTCACGATCCCAGTATCTGGGAATCGATAAGACTTTCAGTGTATCTTTTTCTTCCCTGTCAAGGTATTTGACGAACCTGCAGAAAATACCTTCCGGAACCTTTGCAAAGTTTCCCGGAGTGGGCTGCTTTTTTTGCTTTATTTTTCTGTAGGTATCGATGGAGAGTTCAAGGTAGTAGGGTACGCCTTCACTGCTTTCAATGAGTACTTTCTGGATATCCTCTTCAGTAATTCCACATCGTTTTAACAGATCGTGAGCATCTTTTTCTAGGAGTTTTCCAATTTTACGCTGGTCAAGGTAATTTTTCCAGTCTTCATCTATTTTTTCCATTTTTTCCCAATGAAGGGCTTCTCTTCCGCAGATTACCCACAGACAGGATTTTTGTATGTTTTCAAT
>CAZLNG010000381.1:0-1991 GCA_964560735.1 uncultured Methanosarcinales archaeon
TTTCAATGCTGTCATTGATGGTCAGAGCAGCCTTCTCTGTAGCATAAACAGGAAATCCTGCCTTTATATGGTCCCTTATAGCAAACGCTGAAGGTCCTCCCCCCATTATGTTTCCGGTAAGCACTATCGTCTTTCCCTTTTTAGTCGCTTTCCGCACCTTTTTCGCAATAATCTGGGTAGGAGCAGGCATGACCATAAGGAGACTGTTTTCCACTTCTTTTTCCGAATTAAAAAGCAGAATGTCCTGTGTGCCTGTTCCTACATCCGCTGCAAGTATAAGCATACTTGAGCATTGGCTGATAAGTTATTAAAATATAGGGCGGAAAGTAAAAGTAAAGAAGAAGCTAGATAACAGGAAACCGAATAAAAGGAACAAAAATGGAGAGTGTTGTTTCATGAAAGAATCCACACCTGAAATTCACAAAAAAGAAGCGAAAAAATCCTTTTCTTTTGCCTTAATCACAATTTCCACCTCAAGGTACGAAAAATACGGAAATTCTGCCTCGCCTGAAGAAGCTGAAGACCTTTCAGGAAAAGCCATGCAGGACCTTCTTGAAGCCGCTGGCCATAAAGTTTCTTTCTACAGGCTGGTTTCCGATGAAAAAGCATCAATCATAGAGGCAGTTTTTGCTGCTCTGGAGAGCTCCGCAGATATCGTAGTTACAAGCGGAGGAACAGGACTTGCCCCAAAAGACGTTACAATCGAGTCTATAACTCCAATTTTTGAAAAAGAAATTCCGGGCTTTGGAGAACTTTTCAGGTACAAAAGTCTTGAAGAAATAGGAACGTCGGTAATTCTTACCAGAGCTTCGGCAGGTGTGATTAAAGGAAAAGCGGTATTCTGTCTCCCTGGTTCCCCAAATGCCGTGAAGCTTGCCCTTTCAAAAATTATTATTCCCGAAGCCGGGCATATTGTCAGGCATGTGAGGGAATAAACCTGAAGCTGATAAGTATACAGGGAAATATTTCAAAGGGGATGGCGAAGAACTGAAAAGACTTATTTTTATCAAAACCTTTGTTTGTTCGTGGTTTTAAACCCCAGCCCTATCTCCGTTCACGACGCGAACGGCTTTTCCATAACGTAAATTTGAAACAAATCTCTGCATACCAAATATAAAACATGCTGTGAATTGAGCTTCACTTTTCTTTCATTTTAGCTTTAAGGATCTCAATACTCTTTTCGGTCTGCTTGAAGTATGGATGAGAAGAACCAAGTTTAAGATCAAATATTTTTAGAGAGCGTTCAAACAAGGGCAAAGCTTTTTCGTAATCTTCCATACTTTCATGGAGTAGTGCGAGATCGTTTAGCGTTGCTGCAACATCTGGATTTTGGGGACCCAGACATTTTTCACGAATAGAAAGTGCACTTTGAAAAAGTGGGAACGCTTTTTCGTACTCTCCCATCAAAAAATAGAGTTTAGCGAGACTGTTTCGTGAATGTGCAACATCTGGATGTTGTTGACCCAGAAGTATCTCACGTATATCAAGTGCTATTTGACAACATGGAAAAGCTTTTTTGTAATCTCCCATCTGACGATAGTTTGCAGCGCGATTATTTAGTGAGCTTGCAATATCTAGGAGCTGGGGGTCTAGGACCTTTTCACTAATGTCAGATTTCCTTTTAGAATGTAGAATTGCTCCACGGTAATCACCCCAACTTTCATAAAGTCCGGAGAGATTTTTTAGTTTTTCAACAAGGTCTGGATATTGGAGATCTATATTCTCTATATTCATATCATATGCCATTTCACTAAATGGAACTGCTTTTTCGTAATCTCCCATCTCCCGATATATTGCAGAAAAGTTTCCTAATATTTCTGAAAGGTCTGGATATCTGAAATCCTGCATCTTCTTACAAATGTTATGTGCCCTTTGACAATATTGAAGTCCTTTTTCAAGATTGTGCATATGAAGATACATTTCGGCGAGATTGTTTAGTGTTGTCACAACGTCCGGGTGTTCAGGTCCTAGTTCTGCTTCAAGTATTTGCA
>CAZLNG010000382.1:0-1988 GCA_964560735.1 uncultured Methanosarcinales archaeon
AATACTCTTGTTCATTTATATTTCTTAATAAGTATAATAATATTTAAAGCTTATCGAAAAAGGAATAATAACATAATTACAGCATAGTGACAGCATAGATAACTTATGCGGTTCCTTTAAAAAAAGTCATTTTGAATTTGTTATTATAATTTTTTTGCTTTTACAAAGATTTTTTGATCTTTACAGAATAAACAAGTCCTGAATCTCTGAATATAAAAAAGTAGACAGATTGAGATATTTCAATCTCGTCTTCTGTCCTTTCGTCAGAAAACTTGCTATGTTTCCATAATCATTATTTCACTCTATTTTTACATCAACCAATCTTTCTAAAGGCTGCTGGTAAGGCACTATAACTTTAAGTACACCATTTGAGTACTTAGCAACTGCTTTTTCGGGATCTACAGGACAGTATATAGCGTAACTGTCCATATAGTCAACTCCTTTTTTGCTGGCTTTTACGTAAAAGCTATTTTCAGTTAGCTTAAATGAGATATCATTCTTCTCTACTCCCGGAAGAACGACTTCAATTTGAAGGTTTTCATATTTGTCGTCAGGATATGCACAGATAACCGGTGATAGTCTCAGATTTTCAGCCATATATTACCCCCAAAATATTCCCCCAAGTTAGTATATTTACTCCAAAGAGCGTCATTAATCAGTTTAATTACATTTTTTATTTGATTAAGTAGTCTTTTAAACGTTAACATGAATATGCGGTTACTTTTTCGATTTTGACTGATGGTATCTTCTTGAAAGCTCACAGATTTGTTCTGCTACCTCCAGCGGATCTTTACCTACAAGAATACTGACTGGTTCTTTTTCGACTGCCCCCGTTTCGTAGAAAACCTTGGGAACTTTCCCTCCGGCAGCCTCAATAGCTTCTGTAATTTTCCAGGGCGTAGACGCTCCTTCTTTAGCTCTTATTGATTCAGGCTCAAGATTCCTGTCTACTACGGAAAATATCCATCCTTTTTCCTTACAATAATCTTTTAGAAAATCAGTTATTTCCGGAGAACTTGCAAAATCTATTGCACATCTTATCTTAGGATCTGCTTTTCTGATTTCCAAAATAAGGTATGCCATGTAATGTGAAGCTCCAAATTTGATTTTCCCTGCAGCCTTCGGGTATTCATCAACTATGGTAATTCTCCCGTCAACTGCAAGAACTTCTTCAGGGTCAGTTGATTCTTTTGATGCATAAACAAAATTTGTTCTAACTTGAGGAATCAAAGATGAGAATTCCATACAACTCTCTATTTGTTCAAGACCAAGGTATAAGCGTCCAACCATATCCACCTTTTCGCTAAGATCCATAAGCATACGACCTTACAAAACTCATTTTTGTTAATAGCCCCTTTATTTTTATTTCATTCGTTTTATTATATGAAAGGACAAAAAATGGATATATTTTTGGAAATTAAGTTTCTGAAAAAAGGTTTATTATAATCAAGTTGACCTGAGAAATTTTATTTTTTGGAAAAGATGCGATTTCACACTCAGGTTAGTAAGTTCAATAAAGGAAGATTATTCAAACGGGATTATCTTCCCCGTTTTCTCATAGACATGAAGCCCTGCAGGAAGCTTTGAAGCAAATTCTCTGGAATTCAGGACTTCCAGAAATCGCCTGATCTTGTGGGTATTCAACAGCTCTTTTCTCACCAAGAAATCGTACTCTTCTTCCGCAAATTTTATGAATTTAAGTTTGTTTTTTTCGGCACAATTTCTTTTGCCAACTCCTGCATCTGCCTTTCCTGAGACAACTGCTTCACAAATTGCAACTTCTGATTTCGCTCCAGAAGAGTAGCCTGAGATAGAGCCTGTAAATTCTTTTTTGCTGAATCTCTTCTCGTCTGCAAGCTCTGCAATCTTAAGCTCAAGGAGAGCTCTTGTGCCTGAGCCCAGGTTCCGGTTAATCAGGCGTTTTCCGGGCAGGTCAGAAAGATCCGAGATAGTACTTTCCTGCCTGACAATGAGGCCTACGTCCCTCC
>CAZLNG010000383.1:0-1972 GCA_964560735.1 uncultured Methanosarcinales archaeon
TTTTGTCTTCAAGATCAAAGATCTCATCCCAGAGGTCCATAATCTGGCTTTCTATTTCTTCTTTTGCAGGCATTTTCTTCTCCCTTTTTCGTCAAAGTTTTTTATAAAGGCATCCTGCAAATCTTTTCAGGAG
The DNA here is from genome assembly GCA_964560735.1 of uncultured Methanosarcinales archaeon. Classification (GTDB taxonomy): domain Archaea; phylum Halobacteriota; class Methanosarcinia; order Methanosarcinales; family Methanosarcinaceae; genus Methanosarcina. The sequence goes on from CAZLNG010000383.1 coordinate 134, forward strand.
CTTTTTTCTGTCGGCTGTCAGGCCAGTTTTTCAAACGGTGCCAGAGAAATCTATAGTATTTTTATTTGCACAAATGATAAATTTGTTGTGGAGAAGAGTTTTTAAGGGTATGTTTGGAAAGTACTGTGCCCTGATGTTACTTAAAATTGGTAATATGCATAGCTGGAATTCTGTTCAGTTTTTATCTGTTCGATCGTGAGTTCACCGTAAAGTAAACATTTATTTCTACCTTCTAACAGATATTTTAATTGTGATGTGGGGGAATTACTCCTTTTGTCTTTCATAAAAATATAATTTTATAGTAATTTTCAGACGGTTTTGGCTTCTTTATTCCACAGTAAGCCGGTTCAATTCACAATAAAAATAATAAACGTTGCAAACAACTATTCCTGCAAAAAAGCCAGGGACCAAGTGCAATGAACCTCCATGAATTTATCAAAGGTGGAGAATCCGAAATTCTCGAATTCAAAGAAAAATTCGATGAAAGAACTGTTGAATCGGCTGCAGCTTTTGCTAATGAAAAAGGAGGAACAATTTTAATAGGGGTTTCGGACAAAGGAGACATAAAGGGTACAGATATTGGAAAAGAGACTCTTACACAGTGGGCAAATCAGATCTCCAGCAAAACTGAGCCTCAACTTATCCCTCTGATTGAAACTCATGAACTGGAAGGAAAAAAGATCGTTGCAGTAAAAATTCTCGAATACCCATTAAAGCCAGTCTCTGTTAGGGGGAAATGTTTCAGGCGAGTGAAGAGTAGCAATTGGGTAATGAACGCTCAGGAAATTTCTGAAATGCATCTTCAGGCAACCGGCATGAGCTGGGACAGATTTCCGGCAGTTGGCAAATCTCTGGAGGATCTTGACCTTGAGAAAGTTAAAAGGTACATGAGAAAAGCGGCAGAGACAGGTAGAAAAGCTTTCTCAGAGGGTGAAAGCCCTCTACAGGTTCTTGAGAAGATGGAACTCGTCAAGGACGGAAGACCTACATGGGCTGCCGGACTTTTATTCCGTAAAGACGATAAACCTTTTCTCTCGCAGGCTGTTGTTCACTGTGGAAGGTTTAAGGACAATACCGTTGTTATCGATGACAGGTTAATTGAGGGTACACTCTTCGAGCAGATAGAAGAGGCAATGGCTTTTGTCCGGAAAAATACAAACGTCAAATTTGTTATGACTGGCAGGCCGGAAAGGGAAGAGGTCTGGGACTATCCGCTGGAAGCTGTTAGAGAAGCAGTTGTTAATGCGGTCTGTCACAGGGATTATACTTCACTTTCAAACATCGAAATACGAATTTATGACGAAGAGCTCATAGTTTGGAGTCCAGGAGGCCTCCCTCTCGGAATTACCCTGGAAGATCTCTTTAAATCACATGCATCAAAGCTTCGAAACAGGGGAATTGCTGAAGTATTCTTTGATGCAAGACTTATTGAGCAGTGGGGAAGCGGAATAGAAAAAATGCAAAAATACTGTAGAAATGCGGGGCTTCCTGAACCGGTTTTTGAGGAATATCAGGGTTTTCGTGTGATATTCAGGAAAGGACTTTACAATGAAGAATACCTTCGGGAACTTGGTCTTAATGAAAGACAGATTGGGGCTTTCTTTTACGTGAAAGAAAAAGAGAGAATAACAAATAAAGAATATCAAGAATTATGCAAAGTAAAGGATAGGCTTGCAACTAAGGAACTAAAAGATCTCGTTACCAGGGATATCTTCAAAAAAATAGGGACTACGGGAAAAGGTACTTACTACATCATAAAAGAACAATAATCCCGCACTAAAGCCGCTAAAGCCGCTAAATCCGCACCAAAGCCGCACTAAAGCCGCACTAAAGCCGCAC
>CAZLNG010000384.1:0-1970 GCA_964560735.1 uncultured Methanosarcinales archaeon
GGTTCCAGTTTAATTTTCTGACTCGGAGGCGGTGGAAGAGGAAATAAGCTTATTGAGAATGATTACGGTTGTCAAAAAGGGAAAGCGGCAGGAATACTAATGAAGGAAGTATAAAAATGCAGGAAGCAGACTGAGAGAGAATATTGAAACTTAGAGGATCTCATGCCTCAATGCACAGTTCGGAAATAGAAATCTATAATCTGTGACTGCAGATCAAGAAAGCGTCTCTTCGTTGTTCTTAATGGAAAGAACTCAATCAGGTCTTTATACTGCGAAAAACGAGGAAGGAAGCAGAAGATAGGGAAAGGGCAAAGTTTTTCCGCGTTTTTTTGTTTACCGTATTTTTCGCGATTAATCACTCATTGAAACCTTTGGCTTTTGATATTCTTCTTTTTCTAAAAAAAATTGATGCTTCTTAAATCTGTTTTTTATGGAAGTACTGTATCAATTCATAGAATCTGTCAAATTAAAGTTATATGTTGGAATAAGCCACCCTAGACTCAATAGCTACAGTGGGTTGCATATTTTTGTCTTTGATATGCTAATATTCGGAGGCATGTTTACGATATTCTTAGTGAGAGAAAAATTATTTCTGAGATCTGTTCACAGCAAAACACTTACGGCTGCTATATGCGGAGGTTTTTGGTAACTTTAATCGTCTAAAACTTTGAGATTCCCGGTTTGATGGCATTCCATATGAGTATATACTTTTGGCGTTATGGTAGTTTGTGTTTACTCTAATTCTTAATAACGATGTTAAGGTCAATACCTTAAACGCTTTATAAAATATATTGATCGATAGATATTTATTACGTGTTGCATAAGTGTAATCTGATGGTCAATAGAGTTAGGCGCAGGGTATCTTGCTTTCCAAAGGCCACCTATTACAAGCCCAGAGAAATCCCTCTATGCTGTCTGGAGATCGCCACCTTATCCATAGAAGAGCTTGAGGCTATTCGTCTTTGCGACCTTCTCCAGATGGAGCAGAATGAGGCTGCTGACAGAATGGGAGTATCCCGGAAAACTTTCTGGAGCGACCTCCAAAAGGCACGAGAAAAGGTAGCTGATGCTCTTGTCAACGGAAAAGCGATCGAGATATCTGGAGGAGAATACGTTAATAACGGTGAATGCAAGGTCGATTTTCTCTGCAAAGAATGCGATCATGTGTGGGAACCAAAGTTCAACGAGTATCGTCCCACAAGCTGTCCTAATTGTGCTTCCAATTTAATTTTCCGAATCGGTGGCGATGGAAGAGGAAAGAGGTTTATTGAGAATAAATTCTGCTGCCCTAGAGAAAAGGAAAGCAGCAGGGATACTAGTGAAGAAAGAAAAAAGAAGTGACAATAATAGCTATACCGCCGATGAGTGATACTGGACTGTAGTCCGATGTATGTGCCCGTTAATCTTGAAATCGCAAAATGTCGAGACCGTACTTGTCCCGAGCCAGCGGAAGACCGTTAATGTCGCTGGCTGAAAGATAAAATCAAGGTATTTACAGGAGCTGCTGGCAAGATTTCCAATGCGGTTCATGGCTTTAAAGATGGAATGCTACTAGAATTGTCTACTACGGGCATGCAACTATTCTCATTATCTGAATGAGATCACTATATTGAAAGAAAATGCAACTTCTGCGAGGGCATTTCGAGATGAAATCCTTTAAAGAGGTCAAGCCCGGCATCGAGCTCGTCACGAAGCTTGCGAAGGAGAAGATTGACATGAACCGAAAGACAGTCGAGGAGCGCAGAACCTTCGGTGTCAACGAGGCGTTAAGGGATCCTTACGCTTAAAACTCCTCTTTTTTCATCTTAGGAATTATCCGGCGTTATTTATGCTGAACACGGGGATGGGATAGATTCTCACCCCCAAGATGATTTTCCACAGAAAGCATATTGAAATTTCTGTGTTATTAACACACACAGGCAAGAAAACAGGAAATGAATAATGATTACTTCCTTTCAAGAAATTCTATG
>CAZLNG010000385.1:0-1967 GCA_964560735.1 uncultured Methanosarcinales archaeon
AGTTAATTGCCGCTCCAGGGCCAGTGAAGTTCATTCCAACTCACAAAGGCCAGGGACTTCCAGCCTCGGAGATTGGAGCTCTTCCTACTCGCTCGGGCAGTATGAAAAACACCACTTACTTCGCACTAACTCCTCAAAGCTTCACCGATTTCGATTGGCTGGCTGTTCTGGATTCAACGGAATACAACCGCGGTGGGCCGCAGCTTCAACAATGGGACGCTAACCCTGAGCAGTAAAAGTCTTCGACCTCCGGCAGCCGTCAGTACTGCAGGAAATTAGGGTCGCCGGATCTGCAGAGACATGGTTTTTGGTGTCACAACGTGCTGCAGCTCCGGGCTTCCACAATCCAGGAGGTAGATTAAATGAAAAGACTACTCCCGTCATTCGCAATGCCTGTGTTTTAATTCAGACCATCTTTCTTTCCTCTCCTTCAGGTTGCTTTATCCTCACCTGATTCTCACCAGATGAACGGCAAAAGTCGATACTTCACCTTTCTCGTATATTCCTCATATCCTGGAAGCTTCTCGTAGAGAAATTTGTCTTCAAAGTATGTTCGGAAAATGAAAGCAAAAGCAAGCAATAGTGCAGGGATCAGCCCGTAAAGAGAGCCGATAATGAACGGAGTGCAACCATAAAACAGAATCATGCCGACATAACCAGGATGCCGGATAATAGCGTAAGGTCCAGTGGAAACAACTCTTTGATCCCTTTCCTTTTGGATGCGAACTGTTGCTTCAAAAAACTTGTTTTCGACCATTGACCACGCTACAAACACCCATCCCACAGCGAAAATTACCATGCCAATAGCAAAAAACTCTACCCCGGTGCTCGAAATATTAAACCTTCCCACATCGAGCCCGCATATAATAAACATTGTAAGAATAAATACTGTATAGAATACTCCAAAAATTTTGTCCCACCACTCCATTTCCCCTCTGATTATTAAGCTCCGTCCCCTGATGACCTCAGGGTTGAACTTGAGGAAAATGACCATATTGAGAAACAATGAGACAAAATAAAGGCCAAAGAAAAACCATGCTCTTGGCAAATCGGTCCGACCTGCAGAAATAAAGAACACTGCCATCATCAAAAGTAGACCTCCCAGAACCTGTACAACCCTTCGGACAGCCGCCTTCCAGAAGAACATGTCCTTTTCGACCATTTTCACCAGGAAAAATTAAATTTTGATACTCAAAAGGATTTTGATGACATACTTTAGGGCTATAGGAAATCTAAACCATTGGTATGAAAAACCTTGGGAGGAATTTCATAATAGTCTTATTATATATTTTTGTGGCCTTTATTTAAAATTAAGGCTCAATTAAACTCTGAAAATCTGGTTCTTCTTTCTTACATCTTTTCAGAACTGGCGGATTGAAGGTGTTTACATTTTACATATTTGACAAATAAAATTTCAGGCCCTATCATTTAGCTGGATGATATTTTGTCTTTGAGTACTTTTGCTTAGATGTACTGTTTTCCAGGCGTGTTCAGGAAATTGAAACGTTGTAATGCAGAAAATGATATGCAGAAAGTGGTATGCAAGTGCAAATATGTGAGCTTTCTGGATAAATCTCAACTTATTATTGATGACTACAAATGCGTTTGGAGAAACTTGATGAAAAACGATCAATCTTACAACCCTAATTTGACAGATTCTGCTAATCAATACAGTATTTTCTTACACAAAACACGCTGCATCGACATATTACATTTTTGTAAAATGAAAAATGTCAAAAAATCATAAGATGCGAAACAAAACTTTGAATTGTATACAGAAAACAGAAGCATGAAGCACATCTAGACATTGTACAATATGTGCTTCTGTCAAATTTGGGTTACAAATATTATTTAAATTTAAACCAAAAACAATATGACAATGGCTTTAAAGACTGGTTCTGAGTAAATATCAACCTATTGTTGGTGAACAACCAAATTAAAAAAACAAGAAATAAATATCTTTTAGA
>CAZLNG010000386.1:0-1951 GCA_964560735.1 uncultured Methanosarcinales archaeon
GTTATTTCCTCCCTTCTTGACCTTCAGGCGGAAAAGTTCGGCAACAGAGAATTCATTTCAGTCGAATACCCAGCAGCATGCTGCAGGGATGGAAAACTTCACAGAGAACCGTTTATTTGTCCTATCCCTACATAGAATTAGCCTGATTTATTAAGCTCTGAAAAACTTATTTTCACCTTATTATTTCTCTCTCACATCCTAGGCAAATTACATCTGCCATAGTCCTGGGGTGCTTAATACAAAGTCCTCCGTATTTGCATTGAACTACTAATTTTATTCCATCATTTACCAAATTGCTTTTATCTCTTTTTCTTTTTATCATAATTTCCCTGAGTCTACTTCTATAACTCATTCTGCCGGCTTATTAAGCTGCTCCTGCCGTCTAGCAAGGTCATCTTCAGGAGCCTTCATTTTCTCTTCCTGCTCTATACTCTTATTAAGTTTTTCAGGTTCCTGCAAATGAAGGATAATAGACCTCTATTCTAGCCAGTTTAATGGCGAAGAATCTCAATCAAGTTCTGTATTGTGGTGATCTGGAAAAGAATCTGGAATAGCTATTTTTGCATATCTGTAACAAAAGCGTATATTCCACACACCTAACCACGCACATATACCTGGAAGCCCATAAAAAGGCCAGGACTATCGCTCGTAGCCAGATGGACCAAATATATCCCGGAAGAATCGCAAGAAGTGAGAAAAGAGGAAAATCTTTCTCATTTCCTAGCTATCACATTGAAGGATTCAAAAATAAGTAGTTCAGTGGGTTGGATTGTGAGTAAGTAAACAAAATGGTTATAGGAATTCTAACAAAGAGAAGTATATTTAGTTTTATTTTTAGTCTTCTCTATTCCATTCCATTAAAGCTTTTTCAATAGATATCAAAGTGAACATAGTAGTGTTGAATATCTCGTCTGGGTGTTGCGGCATCCAACTGATTTCATCGAGAACGTCTTTTGGGAGCCTAATAATGTCGTTCAGATCTTCTCCTATCGTCATGAAATATTCGGTATATCGTGATCCGTACCTGCTGTCAGCATACGCAGTGATAGAAATATACTGAGTAAATGACCCGTCATTCATTATATCTCTTGAGTATCTGTACTGAATTTCTTCAATACAATCAGAGTAATCATTATGCAGTCTTCTGACGGTATCTGGAATTGATTCACCGTTTATTTGCAAAGCTTTCAGATCTGACAATACACTTTTTGAGAGTCGGATAGTTTTATACTGCTTCACGCTACTACATATGTAGTTAAAGTATATAAATAAACCAATATACAAGTACAGTACTTCGCTAAAATATCTTTCTTAAATATTTTTCCATAATAGTGAGTTACCAAATTGATTGTCAGCCATTATGGAATTAGCCCTGTTTGAAATACTTCACTTGGAGAGAGTGAGAGACAGCTGTTTGCTCATCACTTTAAGCTTCTTGATTGCTGAGATGGTTGCCTGAGATTCTTTGTAAATCTTGTCTTCATAATAGCTTATAATCACATCAACCGGAACCTCAAGAGCATAAATTATTATTGGGCGCCCTTTTCCAGGCTTTTTTTCCGAGCGCATACAAACCCAAGAATTATTGCACATTAACCTCATAGCAAGACTGACTTCGGGTTGCCTTAATCCGGTACTTATTTCAATTTCCCGGGATGAAGCCTCTTCTACATTCATAAGATATGCCATGGTTGTGGCGGCGTTTCTTGACATCCCGAGATTCCTTAACGTTTCAATAAAAATATAGTCGTCTTCGTCCAACATTTTTACTTCAGAGTCTTTCATAATAACCCCTTGATGGTTCTAGTTTTATGGACAGTTTGTCAGCTTAAAGAATGTTTTTAATAATACTCTTTAAAGTTAATAATACATTATAAATCTTTTTAAAATGATTATGTTTACATGATACCTTAGTCCATTTTGACATTTTGAAGATAATGAAAAACGTTTT
>CAZLNG010000387.1:0-1947 GCA_964560735.1 uncultured Methanosarcinales archaeon
ATATTGTCTGTAATAACCTTGTATGCTTCAAAGGTTATGTTAAAGATCAGGATCTTATGCACTAACCTGATTCGAGTGTTTGACTGAAAAAAGATGGGGCGAAAGAGGATACTATTTTTAATAGTTGTGGAGGTTGGTGGGGTTTTTGAAGGGTTTTTTGGTGTGAGAGTAAGTGTGAAGAGACTGGAGCAGTCGAGTATGGGATCTGCCCTATTTTTAGGATAAGAAATAAGGAAACTGTTTTTAATTAAGTATGGAAGTACCATCGAGTATTTATACAAATGTAATGTTACAATATAACTGACTAATCAGTCAATAATGAGAATATTACATAAAAGAAATCCACCTGATCAATATATAGAGTAATGTAATCGGAGAATATAGTTGGTGACTTAAATGAGCCTTATTTCTTTTAATTCGGAAACATGCACAACCTGTGGAATCTGTTCTTTAGTTTGTCCTATAAATATAATTGTACCAGATAAAGAAAGCTTTCCTTCTCTCCCAGCTGAGTATGAAGCTTCTTGTACACGCTGCGGGCACTGTGAGAGTATTTGCCCCACAAATTCAATTACATCGAATTATATGGCATTTACCCCTGAAGAAAATACGTCTGATATTGGAGAAATTGAGCCCGAAATTCTCTCAAAATATGTCCAGAGCAGAAGGTCAATTAGAGCTTTTAAGGACAAACCGATTGAGAAAGAGAAAATTGAAGCTATCTTTGAAGCGGTGCGTTTTGCTCCTTCCGGAATGAATGCACAGCCTGTTAAGTGGCTTGTAGTGACCGATAAAGCCGAGATTAAGAAATTTTCAAAGCTTACTATTGACTGGATGCGGATGATGGCCGAAAAAGGAACTGACCATCCACTTAAGCATTATTTCCCAATTCTTGTCTCCATGTTTGATTCAGGTCTTGATCCCATTTGTAGAAACGCTCCTGGGCTTATATATGCTTACTCAGAAAACCCATTAGGATATACAGACAGCATTATAGCACTGACAACCTTTGACTTAGTAGCCCCTTCTTTTGGCCTAGGTACATGTTGGGTAGGACTCCTTCATAGAGCTGCAATGGAATATCAGCCATTAAAACAAGCTATTGGAATTCCCAACGGATTTGCCTTGCAATTTCCAATGGTTTTTGGATACCCAAAATATAAGTACAGAAAGATTCCGGGAAGAAAAAAGGCAGATATTATCTGGAAATAATTTGTACCCAACAGGTAGACAATTTCTTTTCACTCGAAAGTCTCACGTAAAGAGATACCTGAGACAAATCAAAGTTGTGCTGGCGCATCCAGCTGCAAGCAATGTGATATGCTCGCGCCACCTCTCTTGCATCTATCCCTTAATACACTTAACCACGCACATATACCTAGTGTCATGAAAACTTAATTGTAAATCATCAATTTACATCAAAACAATATCATCTGATGGAAGTCCTCAAAATAACATGTTCTATATTTAGGTTTTCACAATACTAGAAGCCACGTACATAGGCCAGGGCTATCGCTCGTAGCTAAATGGATCAATATATCCCTGATGGCTCTGCGAAGCAATTAAAATGAGAAAAATGAATAATTTAAGCCTTTAGCTTATACTTCCTTTTGGGCCGTTTAACCACATTTTTCTCCGATGTGATAAATTTGTCACATCGAAGTTAAAATTCAGGTCTTCGGGATAATGCTTCAAAGGTTATGTTAAAGATCCGGCTCTTTTGCACTAACCTGATTCGATTGTTTGATAGAAAAAAGATGGATTGAAAGAGGGTATTATTTTTGATAGTTGATGAAGTCCTCGATTGACTTCTAGTCATTTTTAGATTGGAGGGTGGGCGTGAAGAGGTTAGTATAGTAGAGTTGTCTACGAATCCGTAATAATTAAACGGTATTGTTAACTAAACATAGCTAACTCTTTGTTTCTGTATTTCATTAATAGAAGAAC
>CAZLNG010000388.1:0-1936 GCA_964560735.1 uncultured Methanosarcinales archaeon
TTTCTGTCGACGATCCCATTGCAAACTCATCCATGTTGGTTTTTCCAAGGATTACTGCGCCTGCAGCAAGAAGTTTCTCTATAACATGGGCATTGAATGGAGGAATATATCCTTCAAGGATCTTCGAACCGCAACTGTTTGGAAGGCCTACTACAGAGATATTATCTTTAATTGCGATTGGCACTCCTGCAAGAGGGCCCTTGTGGCCTTTGGAATCGATTTCTTTAGCCTGCTCAAGGGCTCTTTCAGAAACTGTTGTATAGCCATTTATTTTGCTTTTCCCTATAGTCTCAAGGTATTGAGCTGTTACTTCTTCGGCTGAGCTTTCTTCAATTTTCTGTTTTACCTGTGCAACACTCATCCACTTTGCCATTAAAAATCCCCTCAGCCGATTTTCGGGACTCTGAAGTACCCGTCCTGTTTGTGTTCGGTATTTGCAAGAACAACTTCCTGCGGAAGAGACTCTTCCACCACATCCTCCCTGAACATGTTATATACCTCAGCTACGTGATATGTGGGAGCCACATCTTCGGTAGGCAGCTCATCAAGCTGTCCGAAGTACCCCAATACTGAATTAAGTTTTTCCATATATTCGACTGTCTCCTTCTCGCTAATCTCAATGCGAGCAAGCCAGCCGATATGTTCTACATCTTCTTTTGTGATCATGAGAATTCCTCAAAAATAGAATGATCCTGAATAGAATGCCATTGGCACTGCATAATAGAAGCAGGCTAATGAAATAAATATATATTCTTCTTATCTCTGTGAGAGGATAAGTTAGAAGGGGTTTTTAATACTATTTAATGTAGTATCCTCTTCATTTTTTATTGAACACTGGTGATATCTTTTAACCTTTTAAGTTTTATATTAGAGTTTCAGGCTTGAATATAATTATCAATCCTTTTAAAAGTTTCAAATGTCATCGATAACTCAGCTATCTTTAATCCTAACCTGTTTTTCTAGTACATTCAATTCTGATCATTTTCATATTTAACTAAAAATATGTTTTTGCAGAAATATTCGTCAAATTGTACTGAAAATTTCGCTGTCTCTCATGTATGTAAATTAGCTTTACAAAAGCTCTGAAATCACTTCAAAATCGCTCTGAAATCTCAAAATTCTTAAAAATTACTTTAGAAAATAGGTGATAAATTGATAATAAACAGAGTAGAGGTAGATAGATTTAACGAGACTATTCAAAAAGCAAGAGATGATCCTTCAAAAACAAAAAAAGTAATTGAGTTTGAAGGGAACTGGCAAATTGGAAAAACAGGGCCACAATTTTCCTCAAGTATAAATATTGAAAAAGGCGGAGAGTTCTTGCTTCAATCAGATGAGCCTGTAGCTTTAGGAGGTGGAGGAACTGCTCCCAATCCCGTACAGTATGCCCTTTATGGAATAGCAGCCTGTTTTGCAGCTACCTTCGCCAAATGGACTGCAATGGAAGGTATAGTACTCAATCAGTTTAAGATAAAGGTAAGAGCTGACATGAATCTAGGCGCGAGCTTTGGAATTTTTCAAGAACCTTCAATTCCTATTTACGATTTTATTAGATTCGAGATTTTAGTTGATTCAGGAATGAGCACAGAAGAAATCCGGAAATTTAGTGAGATAACAAAGCAGCGATGCCCGTGCTATTACTGTTTGACTACCGCAATTATTCCCGAAATCGTATTCACAGATGTAAATCAGGAAGTTTAAATCAGGTGTGTTTACTTATTTTTTCCGCACCCGAGTTTCACTTCCCGAGTTCCGCGTCGGGAGCACGGTGTCCTTTTCGCTTCGCTCAAGAGGACCAGTTTATGTCTTAGAATCCCGAATTGCGATTCGGGAGCCCGCAGTCCTTTTCCCTCGCTTCGCTCGCTCAAGAAGACTAGCTTCTGGGTAGAGAATTATTGATTTTATATTATGAGGAGTAAACCATGAGCAAACGACT
>CAZLNG010000389.1:0-1932 GCA_964560735.1 uncultured Methanosarcinales archaeon
CAGCAAGCTAGCGGGGTATTCGATTGAAGTAAATATGGGCTCTTCGCTGTTTTGTATGGGTTGCAACTAATTACCTAGTTGAAAAATGACTACTTGATATAGGTAAACATCGATCTTGAATATGGCTTTTCCAGAGAAATTATGCTCAAACATTGCCCATATTTGGGAAGAAATTATAAAATTACTCACTCGAAATAGCGAAGAGCCGGTTTGTAGAAGATCAACGATAATAACTTACATATCTCTAGTTTTTTATATATTCATAAATGGAAACAGTATGCGGAAAACACATCAAGCCTAGTTTCGATCCTCAATTAATTGCTAATTTTCAGCAGATCTGGGATAGTACATTTCACCAGCCTTGGAGACCTATCTACTCGACTGATATGAGGCTTCGGCAAAACTACGATTTTTTCAAATTGATTGTCAATAGGGTGAAACGATATAATGAAAGCTACGACATGACCATTGTAGGGGATAGAGGACTTGGGAAGTCTGCCTATGGATTGGGAGCGGCTATAATCATCAATTCCGAATTCACGGGTGACCCAAAAGCTAAATTCCCTATTGAGAACGTCTGTTTTGATGTCGAATCCTGGGTTGCTCGAACTGAGGAATTAGCGGGGACTGGTGGAGTTGTTATCCTTGATGAAGTTGGTACGGAAGGGTCATTGTCGTCCAGAACAAGCATGAGCAAAGGAAATAGGGCTACAGCAGACCTTATCCAACTAATGCGTACAGATCGCATTATCACAATTTACATATCTATTGACCGTGAGAGAATTGACAAACGTGTTAGGGAATTGACTTCTGTAATGGGGATGCCGATTAACAAACTTAATGACGAAGATACTAACGGATATGGCCTTGCTATCGAAGCAGACTTAAGATACAGGAGAACAAGGCCGTCAAGTGATCTTAGTAAAGACGATACGGGATATTTGGAGCATGAAATATCTCCCCTTCATTATGGCCCAAAGGGCATAATTTATTCAATTATCGTTCCACACCCACCCGTTAAACAGTGGAAAGAATACGAGGATAAGAGAAATACTAAGCTGGAACAGGTCAGAGACGCGGGATTAGTAGCTTTTGATAATGTAAATGAAATAGCCGACGAGATTATGAGACTAAAAAAGGAAGCTGCTGAAGCGAAGCCAAAGATAAAGGGAAATTAAAGGTGAAAATCCAAAGAGTGATCAATTACTCCTTACTTAGAAAAAAGCCTGGCTTAGAGGAATACAGAGCCAATACACGAGGTCATTTTGGTGGGTACAGGTTTCCATGGTGGGCGTTGCCAGAGTATAGATATGTAAAAATAATAAGCCCTTTATTTCCTGTCCAATTATTTTATCCCGTTTATGAACTACTCGCATCTTTTCTATCCTATTCAGAGCCGCATGATTGCGTTTTTCAACAAAAATTACATAAAGGTGCCACAGTATTAATGAATTTGATTAAAAATTGATACAGTGGAGTGATAAAATGGATAATAAGTACAGTTCAATAGATGACTATTTTGCGAAAAATAAAAAATTCTTTGGTGATGGCGACGCAAATGCAAAAAAGGCTTTTTTCCTTCTAGGCAGGTACTGCAATAAGGTCATGAAAAGTGCGGAAACATATTACGCTGAGAAAGGCGAAGAGAACAGTTTTCAGGATAAGGTGACGAAACTTTTCACCCAAAGGATGACATATAAGACCTATAACCTGGTTTCAAATGCTTGTGATGAAATGGCAGTAAAATGCAATAGCCAGCTTTTCAGGGAAGAAGCTGGGGAACACAAGCAATTCAAGATCCAGTCTGATTACTACCTGCAAGAGGATAAAAAGAAAATTAAGATGCCAGTAGAAGATGCAAACACCGCATTTTCACCGGGCCTATGGCAAAAAATAGGGGAAGAGGAATAAATACTCCTGAACTGGCTCAAG
>CAZLNG010000390.1:0-1923 GCA_964560735.1 uncultured Methanosarcinales archaeon
TGAGTGAGTTTAGTGCCGACTCTGCAAACTGGTTCTTCTGAGCGAAGCAAAAAGGATTTATGTCCCTCGCAGGCTCAATTCGAAAAGAAAATGGCATTGGTATTTAAGTATAGGACATATATTCTCTTTATGAACTGTCCAAGATGTAAGAGTTCTGTTCACAAAAAGAATGGTAAAGTTGCTGGCCGTCAACGCTACAAATGTAGTGGTTGTGGATATAATTATTCAGTAGAGCTCAAATCAACTGCTAGTTCTGCTTCTGTCAAGAGATAGGCTTTGCAGCTTTATCTTGAAGGATTAGGTTTTCGGTCAATAGGGCGATTTTTGGGAGTAAGTCATGTTTCTGTCCAGAGATGGATACAGAAATAGGGAGTTGGCTATCGTTAGTTAAGAATGCCAAAAATTTAAAACCATTTACATAAGTATAAGCGTTATAATCTATTCAAAGAAAGAGTCATAGAAAAGTAACTTTTTCAAACAGATCATGGTTATGTAACTAGTGCTTAGATTTCCAAAATAAATTTCCTATTTAAAGAAAATTTGTGCTTTATCGATTGATTCAAAATCACATTTTGTGGACATACTTCGGAATTGAAGCACTAGAATTACTTTTCATTCTAGAATTGTATATATTCTAGCGTAATATTCTTTTTTTGCTGGAAGCAGAGCACCATAATTACCAGGAAAAACTTCTATAAATAGTGAGATATTTAAAAACATTGCACGTAGTTATGAAAAGAATAAGATACTATCATATACGCAACCCTCTTTTCCTGCTTCATAATTAATCTCTTAACAAAAGTCAAAAAGTAATTATATAAATCTGGAAAAACACAAGATATTGCATATTTAGAGGCAGTCTCCCGCCTAATTTCATAGATTTATACTATCGTACTCTACAAGTTCATCATACACCGCCTTAGCAAGTATGGTATATCCGGCAATATTATAGTGATATCCATCTGCAGAAACGTAGTTACTTTTGATATCCCATAGGTTTCCTGGAGGACCGCTTGAGTTATACTGTCCAACATATTCACGCCCAGATACAATAGGAATTCTCCCATGATATGTGTTATTCATATAGACGTTAATGTAATCGCGTTCCATCATTGTTGCGTAATCTCCTCCCTTGCTTTTGTCATTAGTGGGCAAGATTCCAAAAGAAATCGGAGTAATGTTTTCTTCTAATGAATGATTAACCATGTAACTTAAGTCGCTGATTGTAAGATTTTGTGACCTGTTTGTCTTGTAGTCGTTAAATCCTCCTCCTACCAACACATACCTTGGATGCTTCTGAATGACATCTTTTTCAAACCTTGCTCGAATTTCATCTGATCTCTGACCAGATATACCCATGTTTTGATATGTCCATCCATTGAGTTGGCGTAGTTGGTATGCAATTGATGACCTAGGATCAAACAAGTTGGCTGTTCCCTGGGGATCTGCGAATGACCTGTGAGCTGGATATCCTGAAGTAACGCTATCCCCAATTGTTATAATATCCGGACACTGTTCAAATATATCTACACGATATGAGGTATTTGCTCGCTGATATGCTGAATCGAAATTTATCTCGCTCGGTGGTGTTAAGTTCGATAATGCAACAGCCATTAATTTAGCAGGAGATACCTTAGTCGTAGCAAAGGTAGCTTTTGAATTGCACACTGTGACTCCGTAGTAATCACCTTCATTAACGGTTATACCTGATACATTAAACAGGTTATACCCATCACCACGAACGGAGAGATTTCCAGTATTCCCAACCAATGTGTAAATACCATCAATATTACTATCTCTCCAAAACTGCACAGAAAGATGAGTAAGTGTTGATGTATTGCATAAATACATACCAACACATTCAACGTTTCCAGTCTGACGTATCCTATATTGATTTCCTTGTTGTAAGTAAGTTCCATTAAG
>CAZLNG010000391.1:0-1914 GCA_964560735.1 uncultured Methanosarcinales archaeon
ATTGCTTTACTGGATAAAATGAATCAAAAGCTAAAATAAAAGTTTTCATAGACTTCCCTATTTCTAATTAAATGTTGATTTTAATTTTTTTTTATGTTTTTGTTTTTCGTGAGCTATGTAATTACCTAAACAACTACAACTACAATTGGTTTAGTGAATTTTGTTAGTTTAGATAATTTTCTTGTCACTATTCTATTTTTTATAATTTATCTCATAGAATACTCTATAGCTTGACATGGGATGGCAACTGCTCTGTAAATCATAGGAAATTAATCAACTACAACCTGTTTTATCGAGACACCAAATTTCCTTATTCGGCTCAAGTGGATTTTCTGTGGAAATGAGTTAAATACTAATATAGAAATCCTTATAACGTAAAAACCAGAGACTGATGAAACCATGGCCAGGGAAATAAGGATACTCCACACTGCAGACACGCATCTTGGTTACAGGCAGTACCACAGTGAGGTCCGGAGGCAGGACTTTTTTAAGGCTTTTGAACTTGTTATAAATGATGCTATTGATATGCAGGTCGATGCTGTCGTGCATGCTGGAGACCTTTTCGATTCAAGGAACCCTACTCTTGAAGATCTCCTGGAGACGATCAGCATCCTGTCAAGATTGAAGGCTGCAGACATACCTTTTTTTGGAATTGTCGGGAACCATGAAAGCAAGCAGAATACTCAATGGCTTGACCTTTTTGAGGAAATGGGGCTTGCGGCACGGCTTGGGAAGAAGCCGCGGATTATAGAGACAAGAGGTGGAAATGGTGATTCGGTGGCAATTTACGGAATCGACAGTGTCCCGAAGTCAAAAATCCCCGTCTTCGATTATTCCGGGTTTGAAACTCCGGAAAGTTGTAATCTTCCGGAAAGCTGCAGAAAATTACTTGTAATGCATCAGATTGTGCAACCTTTCCCATATGCTGAATGGGACTGTGCTGAGGTGCTTGAAAAGCTTCCTTTTAAGATTGATGCAATCCTTCTTGGCGATTATCATAAATATGAAAAAATTAAGGTAGGAGATGCCTGGGCTACATATCCAGGGAGTACGGAGCGAAACAGTGCATCCGAAAACGAGCCCCGTTCCTACAATATTATCACACTTTCAGGCGAAGAGATAGAGATCAGCAGACGTACAATTCCTACGCGCCATTTTCTTACTATTCCGGTTACACTCTGTAAGGAAGAAAACCCCTTTGAACAAATTTTTTCTGCAGTAAATGAGCATCTTGAAGAGTTGTCCGGCTCAGTTGTGTTTCTGGAAATTTCCGGAGATTCGGGAATAGTTTTATCCCTCAGTGAGATCGAAGAGCATCTGCTGAGTAAAGGAGTTCTTGTGTCAAAGGTCAACGACCGGAGGATAAAAGAGTCCTTACCGGCTGATGTTTTAAAAGTCGCATTTTCAGATCCTGACCATGCTGTTGCAGACGAAATCAAAAGACTGAACTTAAACGACGGCGGGTTAATAATTGATGAAATTGTCCGAAACCCGAATATTTCAAGGTCAAGAGTGGACGAAGAAACCGAAAGCCGACTTTCAAAGCTGGTTGAAGCTATTGACTTTAAAGATCCAAATTTCAGGATAGAAATTTCTACCAGGCCTGATGATGAAATTAAGTATATTGAAGATTCCAACTACGCAGAAGAGACTGAATCTCAAGAGAAAATCGAGTCTGAAACTTCCGCTTTGAACCTGGAAATTTTTGGGTCAGTGACTGACTCGATTCTTGAATCCGAACATGATTCAGTATTTAAACTTCCATCAGAGCTTTCTTCCGAACCTGTAGCTGAATCCAAACCATTATCCGAATTCTTATCTGAACTTCCTTCCGAATCTATCTCTGAATCTGTATCTTCTGAACCTGTATCTTCTGAACCTGTATCTTCTGAATCTGTATCTTCTGAACCTGTA
>CAZLNG010000392.1:0-1902 GCA_964560735.1 uncultured Methanosarcinales archaeon
AATGCCCCTATATTTTAAAATTATTCCTTAAGTAAGGACTACTTATAAATACTATTTTTTTCTCTATTGTACTCTGGATATAAAGAACGTTTGAGAAGTCTGTAAATTATATATATATTGAATGTCTCAAAAATCACTTATATGCAAAATATCTCAAAAATATTTCATAGTAAAAAATAATTCATTACAGCTTCAGAAAGCAATTTATATTCAATATATCTTCCACTAATGTCGAATCCTACATGAGTTGAGATATAACATGCACAAATCTGCACAACCATATAAATTAAACTTGATCTACTGGATAATATAGAGGTAGTTTAGGGAATGAAAAAATATGATGTAATTGTTGTCGGAGCAGGAATCAGCGGGCTTCTGGCAGCTTTGACACTTTCAAAGCACGGCAAAAAGGTCCTTATTCTTGAAAAAAGGCGTTATCTGGGAGGGAACTGTAATAGCTACATGGTAGACGGTTACCAGGTGGACACAGGTGCGCATGCGATTACTCACCTGATGGCAGGCCCTCTGAAGAGGTTGATGGACAATTATTTTGATTACCTGCCTGTGTTTGAGGACTATGGGTATTATTACATTCGGACTGAAAACTCCCTTGTTAAAGTCCCTTCTAACCTTAAAGATTTCGTAACCTTTGATGTACTTCCAAGAAAGGACAGGCTTCTGCTTTCGCAGACCCTTACTAAAGCTTTTACCCTTTCTTCATTCGGGATAGACCTATCAAAGCAGTCTGTCTACGATTTCCTGCCTAAAAACCTCTCAAAGGATACCTATGATTTCGTGGATACAATATCTGCTTTCCTCTCGGGCAAGTCTATGAAAGAGACCTCTGCTGAACGTGTCCTATCTGGCAGTAGTTTTGTAAGGGATAGCATTACCCAGGAGCAGTTTGATGCAATGATCGGAAAAATGGAACCTAAAAAACGTCAGTCCACGGAATCTATTCTTGCCTCAGTCCTTCCTTATCATCTTCATGCCTCTCTTCAGGCCAGAATGACCAGAGTCACGCAGCCCTTTACATCTCTCGAGAGACTTGCAACAAATGATGTTAACTATTCTCAGGGCTATCCCAGAAAAGGCTTGAAAGCTCTTCTCAATTCCATCCTGTATTCTCTCCCGGAAACCGTAGAAATCAAAAAAGATTGTGAAGCGAAGTCCATTCTGGTGCAGGATGGAAAGGTGTCAGGCGTGGAAGCCGACGAAATCTATACCTCGGATCTGGTAATTTACACAGGATTTGCAACAGAACTCCCAGGGCTTATAAAGGATCTCCCTGAGGAGTATATTGGAAACTTAAAAGAAATCGTCCACAGCAAAAGTCTGACAGTCTGGCTCGGCCTGAAAGAGGAGCTTCCCGAATTTAACTATACGGGTTCAGAAATCTGGTTTAAGGATTTTGCTTACTGGGCAATGCCGATCAGCAGTTATGATCCCTCTCTTGCTCCTAAAGGTAAGCAGCTGATAGGCTTTTCCTTCGTGATAGACGAGAATAAGAGTGAAGATCAGGAAGTTAAAAAGGCCTACGAAACTATTTTTCGTGCCCATCCAAATATTGAAAATTCTATAGAAATGAAGCACGAGCAGATTATGATTCCTGAAAAAGCAGCTGTCGCCATTCATGGGAAATTTGCAGATATTCGGACTCCATTTAAAAACCTCTATCTTGCAGGAACAGATACTGACAGACGCAGCATGGGAATTACAAGGGCTTCGTATTCGATTATTGAACTGCTCAAGATTCTTAATGACGATGGGAACCTCCACTAAGACTTGCTAAGTTTTAATGCTCACTTCCCAGACGAAGTTAGCTTTTTTCTTATTTTTCCCTTTTATCAATCCCTTTTTTCTCAATTTTTCATATCCCTTCACTTTCTTATTTTTGTTTTT
>CAZLNG010000393.1:0-1889 GCA_964560735.1 uncultured Methanosarcinales archaeon
CAAACGCAGCCCTGATCTTTCGGCATCGATCAAGGCATCCCAATACACCAAAAAGAGAAAGGAAGCTTAATAAGGAGTGAAGCTTCCTTTTATCATTTTCGTACAGGTATTTGTCAGATGATCAGTCTTGTTTGGAGCAAAATTGACCATCTTTGAAAACACTTATTAAACTTCATCGGATGTGATCGTTATTTTCATATCATATCACCTGTGGGGATATGTGTATTTGGTGTCTCCATCATATGATTCCAGTGCTTGTTTGAATGTACATGTACTGGCAAATTGACATGTACCATTCGGGCCTATTATTGGTTCGACAATATACACGCAATGCATAGTATCCATTTCAGCGGAGGATTTCAACAACACGAGAGGCCAAATAGTATCTGATGTTGTACATCCTTCAGAATCCATTATTGGTAGGAACTCACCTGTTCTGAACCGATATTGTGCATATTCAATACCGTCATGGATCACTGTCCTATCGGTCGTTTTAAAACATCCATCTTTCCGCAACTCATCTAGGTTTACCTGCATAACAATCTGTGATTCGGAGATTGCTCCTCCATATTGGGTGCATGTATGTTTCAATTCTCCATTCAACATCTCTGCCATACTGCTGTATGCCTTGATTTTTTTACCTTTAATTGTTACCGTTTTCACCGTTTTGCATCCTTCCTTTTCCTGCTTAGCAAGAGCTTACATGTGTCTCTTTAGAGTACTTATGGAAACTCATAATTCCTTTACAATCTGAGATGCTGATCTTGGTGTTTCTGTTGGTCTGCTAATATAGATTCTTGAGCTATTTTGAGTCATCCATATCATAATACATAATGAAAATATTTGTACAATGGTTAGTATAGGTATACTTACTAGACATAAAATGATTTAAAAAAATTACATGTGCTAATTAATGGGTTAAAGCCAATATCTCTGGGTTTATCTTTGACTCTTCACCTATCGAACCGCAGTATTCATTCCAGGCTTTTTCGGTCATAATACAGACCTTTATTGCGCAAGATGAATCTCCAAATTTCTTATAGAATGTTCCCACAAAGTATGTGCTTCTCTTTTTGGATATATGACTTTGCAGGTATTCGAGTCCTTTTTCACAAAAGATACTATTAAGACCGTATTCAATAGCAACAGCCACAATCTTCTCTGATGAGCTGTAATGCTTTCTTGCAGTAGTAATTATTAAGTGTTCAACTGCAGATTTTGGAGTATGCAAGGTTCTCAGAAACATAATTGGGTACAATATTACATCATCTGTTTTGCCCAGCTTGGAGATTATTTCAAAAAGCTCAAAAGTCTTTTCTTTTGTATCAAGAGATTCGATGAGCTTCTTTGTTTCATAAAAAGCAATCTTGCCTTCTTTCTGTTGCACTGTAATGGTGACGAAATACTGGTTGTGACTAATCATGAATCCTCTAACTATTAAATATTAATTCAAAAGTATTTATACCCAACTAATAGCAATGAAGTACGTTTTTTATTGTTTCAGAAACACATTCTGTTTAAGATCAAGAGAATAATCATAACAACTATCTTTCCGCAAAAAGTTAAAATCAGTCCTAATTAATTGATAGTTTTTTGCATTTTGCCTTAATGTAAATGTAAAGCCTGTAGAAGGGATATTGGTGACATTCCATCTATGAGGTAATCTTTGCGGAATTATTACTGGAACTCCTTTGCTTTCTGGAGTATAATTTATAAGAACTGAACTTGCTAGTAGGACTCAGTCTCTTTGATTTCTGGGCCAGAAGTGAGAAATATACTTCCTCAAGACTTGGCAAAGGCCTGAACTGTCAAAAGGGGAATGATTTGGAAGCCTTACAATAAAAGACCCAAGTATTTGCCTGATCTGCCAATTTGCTTTCAATGGTGAA
>CAZLNG010000394.1:0-1883 GCA_964560735.1 uncultured Methanosarcinales archaeon
TGGAAAGGTTTTTCTGCTTTGTTTGTCCTTATTTTCCCTTTTTAACTTTTTATTTTCTGGTTCACACATGACTTTTTGTTTATACTTCTTCATTTCTACAATCTAAACACGCAGGTATTTATTTTCTGAGAACTATACAAATTAAAAAGCCCCTTCAGGTAATTTCTCTGGTAACAGTGTTTACTATTCTTACTATAAGGCAATTTTTTTATCTGAGAAAATAATACAATATTTTACTAAATTGTTATTTATTTATATGTTGTTCTTTCAAAATATTAAATATTGGAAGAATTTCATGATATTCTTATTTCTTACTTAGTCGGAGTTATGGAGGGTCTAAAGATTGTTGATTTCAGATGTAGATATAAACACAGATTTTTTAGACCGCTGGGCCGGATTTTCCAGCTTTTATTATTCATTTTTAGCTTCTAATAAATCCGCTTTCAGTTTGTAAAAACAGCGTAAATTGTATATTACCTCTTCGAATGACACGAACAAATAATGAAAATAAAGAAAGGAATGGGAAGGAGAGAACATGGAAGGCAAAATTCAAGAAAAAATAATACCTGATATTGAAAGAAACCTACAAAATAAAAACGAAACTAAAGATGAAACAAGAAAATCAATTGACCTGATGCTAAAACCCGAGGTAGATCCAGATCTTCTTTTCAAGCTTCTAGATTTTTCTATTCAGGGTTTACGTGAGTGCAGGCTTATTGCTACTGCATTTGAACTCGGAGTTTTTGAAGCTCTCAAAACTCCCCTGTCTGCAGGGACTCTGGCTGAAAAACTTGGTTGCGATGCTGTGCTTATGCCCCATTTCTGTGAAGCTCTTCACAGCCTCGGGCTTCTTGACAGGTTTGAAGAAGGAATACATGAAGAAAAATCAGGTTCTTGGAGTCTGGAGCAAGGCGGCCTCACTTTCGAGAAAGGATACGAAGAAATACAGGATAATGGAACAAAAAATGGGGGCTTTGTATACATGGTTTCTGAGCTCAGTGCTACCTATCTCCTGAAAGATTCTCCGTTTTCGCAGCAGCATTACCTTGCTGAGAGACTCAGGAATGGTGATCTCTGGGCTCGTTTACCTCAGATCATGAAAAAAGGGCCTGAAATATTTGAGAAGGGACCATTTTTCGGGGAAGTCATCCAGTGCATGGCTGAAAATGCACGCTGTGGGATGCTTCAAGAAACTGTCCGTATTGTTATTGAAAACGTCAACTTTGGAGACATCAAAAAGATGCTTGATCTTGGGGGAGGACATGGGCTGTATGCTATTGCTTTCTCAAAATTGAACAAAAGTATGAAGGCTTATGTTTTCGATTTACCTCCAGTAACGGAGAAAACAAAGAAGTTTATAGAGAAGTATGAAGCGTCAAATGTGGATGTGATCCCCGGAGACTTTTTTAAAGATGAAATCGGAAGCGGGTATGATCTTATCTTTTCTTCCTTTAACCCGGGGGGAAAAGTGCCTTCCCTTATCCCGAAAATTGCTGAAGCATTAAATCCAGGAGGCATTTTTGTAACAAGGCAGGTCCCTGACGAAAAAATGAAGTCCAGCCCTTTTTTTAGCCTTGACTGGAACCTCTGGACCTTTGAAGATGTGAAAAAAGGGGGGGCAGGCTATAGTTTTGAAAACAGTATTCCTTTTTCCGAATACATAAAGATTCTGGGGAGCTACGGGCTTGAAGTCTTCCAAACACTTGACATTGAGGAAGCCTCAAGAATTGTGTTTTCTCGGAAACTGGCCTGATATTTGCAGGGAAGGGGGCCTTATTCGATTTCAAGATTGAAGTTTTTAACAGAGTTTTCAAGGAATAACTTTTCAGATAAGCGAAATTTTATTCCTGTATTTCCTCATGGTTGTTTTCATGATAGTGTTG
>CAZLNG010000395.1:0-1869 GCA_964560735.1 uncultured Methanosarcinales archaeon
TAATTTCATTGTCGTTTTCTTCCTCTTCTACCTGCTCTTCAACGTACCACTGCAGAAAAGAAGCTGTAATCTCATCTTTCTCAGCATTGGCAAGCTCAACCAGTTCATGAATTGAGCGTGTAATGAACTGTTCGTGCTTGAGAGTCTCTTGGAACATATCCATGGCTGTCCCGAACTCCATAGGTGGCTCTTTGATCTCTTTTAACTTTACCTTTCCGCCCTGATCGTTTATGTAATCAAAGAGCTTCATTGCGTGGATATTTTCTTTTTCGACCTGTACCCTAAACCAGTGAGCAAAGCCTGGAAGTCCTACATATGAGCTGTATGCAGACATGGCAAGGTACAGATAAGAAGAATAAATTTCCTTATTTATTTGTTCGTTTAATGCTTCTTCCATCTTTTCACTCAACATTAAAACTCACCCCAGTTTGTTGTAGCTTAAATCAAAGGAATTATATTTATAACACATACATAGTAAACTTTTTCTCTACTTAACCTACAATTTCCATTCTGAAATCTTATGCTTTTCTCGCGTTTTTTGAGCCATCAGTAATAACCAAAAATCGTCTGAATAGTTTATTTTAATACTCTTTTCTTTCTTCCACACTTGCTTTCCTATTCTGATCTTTAATCCTCTTACAGGTTTTTTGCATGGATAACAAGAACCGGAACCTTTGCATTCCTTATGATTTTTTCTGATACGCTTCCCAGGAGAAAACGTTCTACATCTGTTTTCCCGAGAGAACCTACAACAATCATGTCTACATCCTGTTCTTCTGCAAAATTGAGGATTTCTTCTGCAGGGTGCCCTTCAAGGATCAGAGTTTCAGCCTCTAAGCCTGCTTTTTCAGCTGAACTTTGCACATAAGAGACAGCTTCTTTTCCCAGCTCTCTGAACTGGACGTACATTGCTTTCTCCCACTTTGTATCTTTAGGCACTGAAGAGTACGCAAAAGTATCAATAACATAAACTGCCTGGATTTTTACCCCAATCACTCGAGCGAGTTCAATTCCTGCATCTACTGCGAATTTGGAGTTCTCAGAACCGTCGGTTGCAATCAGCATTTTTCTATAAAACTTGCTTTCCATATCCTTGCCCTCAAATTTTATCCCCTACCCGAATATCTATGTATTAATATTAATATTTTTCATCTTATAGTATGCAATGAAAGAGCAAAGAACACGGAAACAAAAGAAATATCCACTTCAAAATACTGCTTTCAATCAGAAGATAACTCATTGGAGAAACTGAAAAGCAGATTGTGGCAACTAAACAATCATAAATCTCACTTTCCGCAGATGTCCTTCAATTTTTCACAATTTTTCTTGCTATCGTTTTTGCTGAAAAATACCCAGGTTACTCAAACATGTATTTTTGGAATTTCCCGAAATTTTCGATCTTTTGCCTTCATTGAAATACTTTCTATTCCCATTTCCGAGGCTTCAACTGAGACAATTATTGCAAATTTTCTAATAATTCCCCAAAAACGATAACAGGAAAAATGTTATTTTTTTGCAGACATCTGCGGAAGGTCGGATAAATAAAGGAAATAGGACATAAGGACATAAGGTTAATTTCACTAAAAATTATACAGAAATCCATTAATCAAAAATATTCGATGAATGATTATCAAAGGCGAATTTGGAGGAGTATAAGAATACTATCAGTTGACATCTCCAATTAATTTTGTAGCCTCGTAATCTGAAAAAAATATATTTTGTTTTTCCGAACTATAAGTTACTAACAGGATTTTTGTAAGATTTTCAAAATTTATTCTTAAATCTTCTCATGTTTATTTGAGCTAACTTCTAATTGAGCTGATCCCAAAACTCAAAACCACTTTCCTTATTCTTAAATTTGAAATAACC
>CAZLNG010000396.1:0-1865 GCA_964560735.1 uncultured Methanosarcinales archaeon
AGGCGCAAGGATTGTGGTAATTGACAGGGACGGATCTATCCTCATGGACAGCAAACCTGAGAGTTTAAGTTGAAAAGGCTAATATGAAAAGTATTGAGTATCCCAATTACAGATAAGTGAATCTAACCTACGCTAAGTAATTTACACCAGTTACTTATGCTGAGTAATATTACGCCAATTACTTATGCAGAGTGATTTGCGCCAAATAACTTACTCTAAGTAGTTCAATTGAAGGAAGTAACAGCAGAAATTAGATTAAAAAAGCTTAATCAATTACGAGGGAAGATAATGATCGTGGTAGGAGTTGGAGTCGGGCCTGGCATGCTAACTGAAGAAGGAATAAAAGCAATAAAACGAGCTTCAGTGGTTTACGGCGCAAAGAGAGCTATTGAACTCGCACAGGAATACATTACCTGCGAAGCAAAGACGATAAAGGATTATAAGTCATTCCATCTCTTACCCGCAGATGCCGTTGTTCTGTCCACAGGAGATCCCATGTTTTCAGGGCTTGGGAAATTTGCAGGAGAAAAAGATACAGTAATTCCCGGGATTTCTTCAATGCAGGTAGCCTGTGCCCGTACGAAAGTGAACCTGACAAACCTCTGTGCGATCACAGCTCATGGCAGGGACTTTGAGCCTGCAAAAGCCGAGCTGATCCGGGAATTAAGGAACGGAAGAAATATTTTCCTTCTCCCTGAAGAGACATTCGGCTCCCGCGAAGTTGCAGGAATCCTTAAAGAACTGGGAATTGAAGCCGAACTTTATACCTGCGAAAACCTCGGATATCCTGAAGAAAGGATTGCAAAAGGCACCACTGAAAATCCCCCCATTCCGGAAACAATTCTCTACGGGCTGCTTGTCGTGCAAAAAAAATAAACTAACTATTGAAATGGTAAAAAACGGCAAAAAACGGCAAAAAACGAACCACAAAATATTTTTGGGTCTGTTAAGGCCTATAACTCCTGCATTTATTCTGTAGATTTTAGATCTCATGGGTCTTTTATATCCTATGTATCCTGTGAATCTTCTGGGTCCTGTGCGTCCGGTAGATCTTATGGATCTCCTGGGCCCGATGCATCCTTTATCTCCTCTGCATCTTCTATATCCTGTGGAACATAAGGGGCCCGCGAATCTGCTTCAAGCAGGTTAGAGAAGGCCAGAGATCAATGAATTCTGCCTTTTACTCAGCCCATGAAAAGGCGCATGATGATATAAAAGACCAGATCTCCGAAAATAACTGCAGTTACAAAGCCTCCTGTGATTGAGATCATGAATGGCAGGCCGGGAGTGACCCAGATATCTTTTCCAATCAGCCCTTTTTTCATGTATTCCTCAAGTTCGGGTCTCTGATTTGCATCGAAGTTTAACCCTGCTCGCACATACCTTCTTTTGAGGCTCCCGCTTTCATCAAGCTCGAATTTCTCAAGCAAACCCAGATGCTGCTTATATTTTAAAGAAGAAACTTCTGTCCTGTATCCGATAAACATATAGAGCGGCTTTTTCAGCATCTCAGGAGAGAAGTGCAGAAGGTTGTAGCAGAACATCCCCAGAGGAACAAGTGTTGTCATAAGAAGCGCATTTGCAAGGACTGTAAACGTAAAAAGCCCAACTGCAGGGACGCCCAGTATCGGATATTCTGTTCCCGAAAAATTGAAAAACGGATATAATGGGAAAAGGATAGAAAGCACTATCAGTCCCTTTGCATCCCCGCCTCCGAAGGCCCCAAGCTGGAAGAGTATATAAATCGAAACAAAAACAATAACTGAAGAAAGGATCAGAGCTTTTAGATAAGAAGTTCCACCCGTAAAAATTTCATAAAAAACAAACACAGACCCCAATGCAAGCATGTATTTCCAGACCTTATT
>CAZLNG010000397.1:0-1858 GCA_964560735.1 uncultured Methanosarcinales archaeon
TCTGATCAGGGTTTTTCATAGCTTCTTTGATATATTCATGATACTTCTGATCTCCACTGTTAGCCATAGCTCTCAAAGCATTACACTTCCATATCCATAGGCCATCTTGTCCTATATACCAAAATCTAGGCTGAATTACATCAAGGAAAGTATCTTCATCCATCTTCCATATACTTTCGAGAGATAAATGTGGTGTAATATCTGATAGATCAATGAAATTTTCCTTTTCTTCCCATTTATTTTTATTCTTGGGACATACATTCTGACAGACATCACACCCATATACCCAGGTTCCCATCTTGGTTTTCAATCCTTCTGTCTGCGAATTTAACCCACTTGTGAGATTAGCGATGCACTTTCCCCAATTCATTGATAAAGGCATATTCAAAGCTCCTGTTGGGCATGAATCTATGCATTTGTTACAACCATCTGGACAATTTAATGAGCGTGTAGGCTCATCATATTCCATTTCACTATCAATTACCCATGTTTCAATGAAGACCCAAGAACCATACTCTTTCGTGTAGAAAAAGTTGTTCTTACCTATGCGTCCTAAGCCGGCATTTACTGCTGCCAAACGGGCTGGAACTATTCCATAAGCATATTTAATTCCCAGCCCGTTTAAATAAGCTTCAAACTCGAGTCTCCAAGAATATTCCTTAGAGTGTTTTATTCTTCCATCAACCAGGTATGCTTTTCCTATATAGCCATCGAGTTCCTTTGGAATTTTATATTTTCCATATCTTCTAACACAAACAATAATTGATTTGGCCCATTCTACATTTTGTTGAGGAAAAGCTAGAGGATACAGCATTTCATATAATGTACGTGACTCGGGGAAATTTCTAATCCTCTCATCAAGACGTGATGAATATTCCTCAACCAAATCAACTGGTGTTATTCCACATAAATCGTAACCTATCCCTAAGGCTTTTTCTTTTATGCATGATGATAGGTTGATACTACTCAATTTTTTGTGCCTCCTGATAATAATAAATTTTCATAATTTAATTTATCTTCTGGATAAATCTACCTACATGTAGGTAGGAATACTTAATATAAGTATATATCGATAAAGTGAGAGACAGTAGAAAAATTATGATTCTAGAGGGGAAATCGAATATTTCGAAGTTTAATCTATATTTCTATAACGCCTGAGAATATAATTCTCCGAAATCTTCTAGAGCCTCTACATTCAATTAATAAAAGCTACCTTACCTTCCATCTCGAAGATAGAACAAGTTCCATATACCAGCCTGCGTCAGCCTCTTCTCTCCCCACCCATCCAAAAAAGCCTAACCCTATACTTCATCAATAATATAAAATAGTCCACTCTTTTCGACCCCTCTTTTTTCAGTCAAACACTCGAATCAGGTTAGTGCACAAGAGCCGGATCTTTAACATAACCTTTGAAGCATACAAGGTTATTACAGATAATAGTCCAAAACTTTTAGAAAATTAATTTCATAAAAGATAATCAAGATTGCTCTGACACACTCCGTTGCAAGCAACTGAATATGTTCGCACCAAAAAGCCTTCTAGTACAATCTTCAACTCTCCTAGAGCCTCCACACTCAATTAAAAACAGTTACCTTACCTTCTTTATCCTGAGAATTGTGCAGGCTTCACAGAGTACTCGGCGGCATCAGCATTGAATGCAGGCACTTTTACATTCAGTCTAACGTTCAAACGTCGTTTTTGAAGCTGGTCGGCAACATCCTCATCTTCTAGTTTTAGTAGGGAATTTCCTCTTTTATCCCTAAAAAACGTCAACATTCAAAACTAATTAAGGTATATAACCTCTGAGTAACGAAGAGGTTATATTATATACCCAACCACAGCAGTAGAAAAGTTGTGC
>CAZLNG010000398.1:0-1855 GCA_964560735.1 uncultured Methanosarcinales archaeon
AGGTTACAACTATTCAGTATAACTCAATCCTTTAAGATTGACGCGACACTAGTATCACATAGCCAGCTTCGGAGCATCCCCAATCTTCACACTCTTGCATTTCAGGCTTCATTATTTTTGGGATATTTCGAAAGCAGCCTCATATTCCAGTTTTTTTCTTCCACAAAACATCATTGAAAAGCAATTCAGCAGGGTCCCGTTCCTTAACTTCTCCTGTTGGTTTTTCAGGGAATGATATTATATTTCGATATACGAAGTGTTGCTTAGATTTCTTTGCGTTCAAACTGGAAAACGAAGTAGAAAAAAATAAAAAAGCTTAGGAACGAATATAAAAAGGACGAAAATGTAAAAAGAATTAGGTGAGGGTTAATAACCGCTCTTGCGGCCCGTAGCTATCGATTTTTCCTAAAAGTGTTTTGGTGCTTATTTCTGGCTTTTGCGTACTTTTCTATTCAGATTTTTATCTTTCTCGTGCATGCAGTTCTGCATTCAAAGAACCCTTCTCCAGGGAGTTCATGTACTGTGGTTGCAACGATCATGCCTTCTCCGATTTCTTTTACGACCATTATAGGCCTGCCCCTGTCATCCTTTAATACCACATCAGCATCGGTTTCTGCGAAATAACCGTCACATCCTACAGGAGGGACAATATTCTCCACAAGCTTCTGGGCGTCATGTTCACCCACAGGCTGAGGTATGCATAAGTTTTCTTCCATTACATACTTCAGAGAAAAAGGAAGCCATTCGTATTCGTATTCCGGGACAAGAGGGCTAAAGACAAGAAGAGTACCCCCCTTTGTCACAAACTTTTCAAGAGAACGTCTGCCGCGTTCAAGTCCTTCACCTGTTTTTGTATACTGATTATTTGCAAAACCTGTCGGCAGGATCAGAACCTTGCAGGCAGGAAGATAGGGAGTACAAAGGGATGTTGAGAGCGCACGACTGCATTCAAGCCCGTATTCAACAAACAATTTTTCAAAAAGAAGAGGGCCGTCCCAGAGCAAAATTACGTCACTCATGAAAAAGGATAGGAGACTCCCACATATGAATTTATCTATCGTACTGAATATCAGAGAATCGGCAAAGTCAGGATTCGACATCCATTATTCCAGAGAAACCGAGCTGTAACTAAGGCCTTTCCCGAACTCGAACAGGATCATATGGGGACTGGTGGTGACTGTAAAAGGGTAGTCGATTGACTTGAAAATGTTGGAATAATATTTTGTAATAGATTCACATACTTTTCTGTCAGAATAGTCATGAATAAGTTTCACATATTCCCTGCCCTTTTCCGTGCAAATTTCAATATCACTTCCGATGCTGTTCGTCAGGTAAATTTCTTTGAAAATCATGATATGCTCAGTAAGAGTGAAAGCTGAAGGAGGCTTGCCTGTGATCAACTCAAAATTTCTTATCACTTCAGCCACGGATGGAGGCTCTCCTGAAACAAAAGCCTCGAAAGTCTTTCTGTGTATGCTGAGCCGCTGATAATCCTGCTGCCGGTAGATTTTGATAAGATTCTTCCAGAACTCCGGCTTTTTCTGAATTTCCCGGAAAGTACTTTCCATAGGCCCGAAATGTTCCTCAAGCCCTTTAGGAACTTCTTGATAATCAAGAAACTCGAACCTTTTAAAGTAGACCTTTGTTACATTTGATCTGCAGAATAGACCCTGAACATCCAGTTTCATCTGTTTTGCCAGATAAAGAGCCAGGCTGTGAGCCAGAATTCCCCTGAAGCAGGAATTCCCGTTTGAGAGAGTAAGACTTGCAGTTTCCGGCTCAGGGCCCTGACCGTACTCTGCATCAACCTTAATTTTCCAGCCCATTTTTTCATTGAGAGAATTTATATAACTAA
>CAZLNG010000399.1:0-1851 GCA_964560735.1 uncultured Methanosarcinales archaeon
ATGTGGTGCCAACTGAGTTTGTGAAAAGTGGTTGTGTGAAAGGTGATTGTACGAAGAATAGTTGTGTGAAAAGTGATTGTATGACAGCGTGTTTTATGACAAAAGATTTTATAACAACCGGTTTATCGGCAATTCTGCAAAAATCACTGATAAACAAGGACACAGCCAAAAGTAAAAACCCCCTCGTTGCTATTTATGTAAATATCTTCTTTCTTTACGGAGATGTCCCCCTCAGGGTCCAGGATTACCTCCTGAGTTCCAAGATTCTGCACAAAAGTTAAAAATTCGTTGTAATCAGCTGTAAGAGGAGACGCTTCACTGCCTTCGGTCCCAAACCGTGTGCGAAGTTTGTCCTTAAGTTCAGGTTCACTGAAAGGTAAAACTCTGAAAGTAAAAGGACTTACAGCCCTGAAGGATTTTCCACAGTATTCGGCCTCCAGACAGACGTATTCTCCCGAAACAAGAACTCTTACCTCCTCCCTGAAAGGTAGAGCCTGAAAAACCTCTTTGTCATTAAACCGATAATAGTAAGTTTCCTGAGAGTCAAAAGACTGCTGAGAGCCTGAAGTTTCCTGATAACCAGAAAATTTAGTTGGGAAATTTTCCTGAAGATTCCTCATTCCTGCTTCATCTACTCTGGTTTTGAAATCCTGGGCGAGACAATCAAGCTGTTCCTGTGTCTCAAGATCCTTAAAACCCGTGGCAAGATGAAAAAGGCCTGCAAAAATGACAATGCTTGCGAGAATCAGGGCTGCTTTACAGATTAAAAAATCAGCCCATGCCGAATCGTCTTCAGTAAAGTCTTTCAAATCATCATACCCCATGAACAGAATAAATTTCTTCATCCTAGATAAAATAAGTTTTCTTCACATTCCTTTATCGGAAATCAGTACGTAAAGTCTGCCAGAGCCTGGTTCTGTTTTTGTGGACAGAAACAGCCTGTGCCTGCCAGAGCCAAGAGAGATAGGACCGTTGATTTCAGGATTTGAAAAGGAAGCAGATGAGGAATAAAAAGTACTTTTTCCATCTATATGGATACAGTAATTATTAGCATCTGCAGGCCACTTATTCTGATACCCCGGAAGATTCCCGAAATCCACTGTTACTCCTTCAGGAACTCTAAGTTCCAGACAAATTTCACTGCCTTCTCCCCTCATTGAGAGCTGCTCAGCTGCAACCTTAAGTTTTGAGACCTCATCAAGGGTTTCTTTTTCCTTTATCCCATCCAGAAAATCATAAACAGAAATTGAAGAAAGTAATAATAGTGAAGCAAAAAGGATTCCTGAGACTGTAAGCCTGAAAGGGAGCGCACAAACTGCAGACTCGTCGGTTTCAACCGAGCGGACAGAAATTTGACCTTTATTTCCCATGAATTGACCCCCCAGCAAGTAAAAGAATAACTCTTTATTAATAAATAAATTTGCACAGTTTGCATATAAAAGCTTGCTCTCTCGATTAAAGGTTCCTATGTGTTTTTGTTTATAGTCATTACAACATAATAGCACAAAAAGGACAAATCGGAAAAAACGGCCACCAGGTGAGTTGATTTTAAATCATGGTATTTTTATTACTAAGATATCATTGAATGCAAAAAAGACTTAGAAACACATAGATAATATCAAAAACAATAGCAAGTGATTTGCTATTTTATATTTCAATCTTACTTTAAATTCTAATTAGTATCACTTGATATATTCAAAATGAAGGAGTTGAGATTAACAAGATCTACAATTAACCCCTTCAAGAGTTAAGAAAATTGTTTAATGAGTTGAGGTATAAAAAGCTCACTTTTTAATATCAGTCTATATAAAAACCAAAACTATCTAATTAATTTCATTGAAGATTACTTAT
>CAZLNG010000400.1:0-1826 GCA_964560735.1 uncultured Methanosarcinales archaeon
TCTGCTCCAACTTGCCATTCTTCCATTTCGTCATAGGGAAAGGGCTTCAATAAGGGATGAAGCTGACTCGCTTCAACAATTTCAGGATTCAACCATATATCTTCGTCCTCTTTTTCTAAAATAACTGGCATCCTGTTATGATATTTGCCAACAATTGTGTTCGGCACTGTAGTAATGATCGTGTAGCTGCGGATTTCTTTCCCGCTGTTTTTATCTTTCCAAACATCATACAATCCAGCAAAGGAAAAAATTGAGTTGTCTTTCATCTTGAAGTAGTGCCAGGGAAAGGGTTGTTTTACAAAATTAATCTTATCTGGTTCATAGAATCCGGTAGCAGGGATAAGACAGCGTTTCCTAGTAAATGAATGACGGAATGTAGGTAACGTATCAACGGTTTCAGCCTTAGCGTTTATCGTTTTGTACTTATATTGTTCATTAGCGGCAAAGTGAGGCATCAGTCCCCAAACCATTAACTCAATCTCTTTATTTCCTTGATTTACTATAACAGGGTTTGATTGTCCTGGTCTGATGTTCCACCTTGGTTTGAAATCATCTAAAAAATTTACAATATCATATCTGTCAATAAGATTTTGTATGTTTCGTACTGAAAGTCCATACGCTCCACACATGGCACTAACCTCTTTCTATACAATAAGTGCTTATGTAAGATATACTTTTAAGGCAGTCTCTAAGTGGAATAGTAAGTCTATTAAATTAATACTTTCACACAGCTTTCTCAAGCCTTTTAATATTTTTCATCTATTTTGCTTTAATGCTCACATTCAATCCTCATTCAAACAGCTCAGAAAGGCAGATTGTTCTCCATGTAGATATGGATTCGTTTTTTGCATCAGTAGAAGTTAGAGAGCATCCTGAACTTAAAGGTCTGCCCGTTGTAGTGGGTTCAGACCCGAAGGAAGGGAAAGGGAGAGGAGTGGTTTGCACCTGTTCATATGAAGCAAGGAAATATGGGATACATTCGGCAATGCCAGTATCACAGGCTTATAAGCTCTGTCCGGAAGCTGCCTTTATGCCTGTAAATATGAAACTCTACGCACAGGTTTCAGCGAACGTAATGGAGATAATGAAAGGTTTTTCTGAGAAATTCCAACAGTATAGTGTAGACGAAGCCTTTCTAGTGCCAGGGCCCGAAATAAAGAACTTTGAAGAAGCTGCAATCATTGCTTTAAGAATCAAGGACGAAGTCCAGAGGCAAGAAAGAATTTCATGTTCAGTGGGGGTCGCACCAAATAAATTAGTAGCAAAGGTAGCTTCAAAGTTTCAGAAACCAGATGGGTTGACCGTCATAAGACCTGAAGATGTCCAAGAGTTTCTTTATCCTCTAGACGTCTCAAAAATCCCTGGTATAGGTGAAAAAACAACTGAAGCTCTTAAACTGATGGGGATAAACAAAGTGGAAGAACTCGCAAACTGCGATATCCAAAGGCTTACTGAAAGGTTCGGAAAGATGGGCCTCTGGTTGAAACAGACAGCACATGGTCTGGACTTCAGTGAAGTAAAGGAATGCGAAGAGGCTGTTAAGTCCATAAGCAGGAGTGGAACATTTGGGGAGGATACAAACGATCCTGTAAAAATTGCAGGCTTTCTTGAATTGCTTGCTGAGAGTGTTCATAGAGCTCTCGTTAGAGATGGATTCCTTTTCAAAATAGTAACTCTTAAGGTTCGCTACGAAGACTTTTCCACATATACACGCTCAAAGACTGTTCCTGTCTGGACTGCAGATATTTTTGTGATTAAAAGGACAGCCATCCAGCTCCTTGCTGAGTTTATGGGAAGGCAAAAAATTAGATTAGTAGGTGTAGGGG
>CAZLNG010000401.1:0-1820 GCA_964560735.1 uncultured Methanosarcinales archaeon
AGGAAAAGCCCTTGACGCCAGTTTCGTAAGATTTGATACTGAACTAAAAAATCTGGATACCGAAATCTCCAGCAAGTATTCCGGCGAAAAAGTCTCACTGGTCTCAAAAAGACTTGATCGAACAATGGCCGCTGTCCCATGCGGTCTTCCAGTATTGCCCCCACATTGGATTTTTACTGTGAATGTTTGGACATATGAGATTGTAGGAAAGTATCAGTCATTTACTGTTATTGACAATGACAACGAGGTGATTCCAGAGCCTTATTTTGGACATAAAGGCCAGAGATACGTTAGACAGGAGGAACGAGTAAGACATCCTTCCAAACAAAAAGAAGATGGGTCTCCAATAATAATTGGAGAGAACACTCCTATAAAATTTAGGTTTAGTGGGTATGCTTCAACAATTGTCGGAGCAGGACCAAAAGGTGTTGGAGATAAGATGGGCGATGTCACAGAAAAATCAATTGAGTATGATAATTTGACAATAGAAACGGGGTAACAATATGAAATACATTAGCTTAATAACTTTGGGA
Source organism: uncultured Methanosarcinales archaeon (assembly GCA_964560735.1). Taxonomy (GTDB): domain Archaea; phylum Halobacteriota; class Methanosarcinia; order Methanosarcinales; family Methanosarcinaceae; genus Methanosarcina. Next base: position 534 of record CAZLNG010000401.1, read on the forward strand.
GTTATATCTGTTTTTTTGGTGGGAATAGCTTCTGCCAATAATACATATGGTTCTGTCAACGTATACTACAATGATAAGTTGCTCCCTGGAAAAGAAGTAGCAAAACCTCTCTTGAAAATTGGAGAGCCGTTTAAAATCAAACTTGAATTTACAGTATATCAAAAATCTTATGTTTCTCTCAAGCTCAGTGAACTTGAAAAAAATGATTTTGTTATTATAGATGGTCCAACTTTGAAAATGGACGAATATTATGGGAAAATAATGGAGGGAAATTCTACTGGAATTTTTGAATGGACTGTAAAACCAACTGATAAGTGGGCAGGTGGGAGCATACCCATTGATTTTGTGTATCAAATTGATGAGTTAGGCTCAGGTGGAAAAACATTAATAAACGGTGGTTTTACAGTCGCCTACTGCACTATCTCAAACGAACGCTATGAAGGCGAAATTCCCACTTCAGAGGAACAGCCAGTTACAGAACCCAAGCCTTCACCCACATCCTCATCAGGATCCGCTTCTTCATCTGCATCAACATCAGCTTTCACGCTTGTGGGATCTGTTTCAGTTCTTGCATTGGCTTTTTTCCTGTTACGCAGGTGAAAAATTTGCTTAGAAACCTTTAAGAAAGCCTTTGTGGTTAGGAAAATTCTAAAATGGAGGGTGTTTCAACCGAGTAAAATCAAAAAATACATACAACAGAGAGTAAAAATGCAAATATTAAATTGAGAAATGAAAGGCGAAAGGCAATGTATCGAATTCAACGCTAGTAAAACTATACTTTCGCCTTTTTGAATGGATTTATGAATTATTTTTACGATTCCTGTTACGGATTAGCTTTATGACAAAATTTGCCTGCTTAAAAATGCGCTTATATGAATGCAGTGAATTTATCTTTTAAAGCATTGCATACGGGGCATCTATCAGGTGCTTCTCCTTCGAGGGTGTATCCGCATACTTCGCAAACCTGAACTGGGCCGAGTTCTACGTCTTTTCCTAAATTAACTGACTCCAGGGCTTTTTCAAAGAGCATTTTATGCATCTTTTCAGTGCTATATGACCATTCAAAACTTCTTTGTGCGCTTCTTTCTCCCTGGAATTTTGCTACTTCTATGTACACCGGATACATTTCTTCGATTTCGAATGTTTCACCTGCAATGGCCAGTTGAAGGTTTTTCTTAGTATCACCAGGACCGAAAGCTGCCATGCTGTTTGCAACAAATCCTCCATCGAGATGTCTTAACTCCCGGTAATGGTCTCCTGCATGTATGTATTCAGCATGAGCTATTG
>CAZLNG010000402.1:0-1812 GCA_964560735.1 uncultured Methanosarcinales archaeon
ATAAAAGCCTGGCTGATCTGGACAACCTTCCTGACCCTGATATTCTTGCAAATGAAATTATAGAAAATATGGAAGCTTCCCTGGCAAGTTTTAAGGAGATTATGGCCACTATTAACGGGGAAAGTGAAGAGAATTAAAAATCCAGGTTTTGCTGGATACCCCTCTGTAAAGAGGCTGTCTTAAAATTATATTTTTCTCATTTGGTTAAAGATTTGATACTACTCGGTCTTTTAATCAATATTTTGATTTTTTAAACAAAGTTGACGGAGCCGCTTGTGGAAATGTTTGAGTACAGTGTAAAAATATGCCAAAGTTATTGCGCTGTGGGTACTAAGATGACTGATTAATTACTTCTGAGTCATGTCTGTTTCAAAATAAGCTTCAAAACGGCTCCATTTATGGCTTGCCCAATTCCCTATATTTTTTTGCGGCCACTGCTATTTTCTTGTATTTTTCTTTTTCAAGCCGTTTCAGTCCGATTTCTGATTTTTTTGATTGGAATATGAGTTCGTCAGTTAACCTGTGATAACTGGCCAGCCGCTCCTCTAAAATAAGCCCGTCTTTTACTGCCTGCAGTACAGCGCAGCCCGGCTCTTCATGATGGGTGCAGTCTTTGAACCGACAGTTGCAGGCTTCGTTAGTGATGTCGGGAAAAGCTTTTTCGAGGCCGTCTGCGGAATCTCCTAGCTGGATTTCCCTTATTCCGGGGTTGTCTATAAGAATTGCGCCATTTGGAAGCAGGAACATCTGACGGACTGTAGTTGTATGTCGTCCCCTCTCGTCGTCTTCTCGGACATCCGCTGTTTTCTGGACGGCTTCATCAAGTAAAGCGTTGATGAGTGTGGATTTTCCGACGCCTGAGGAACCTACGAATATCGCTGTTTCCCCAGGGTTGAGATAAGAACTGAGTGCAGAAAGCCCGGTTTTTGAAAGGGCACTTAGGGGAATGACCGGCACGTCCCCTGCAACAGAATGTATTTTTTCTACCAGACGTGTTGGGTCCTCGGTAAGATCGATTTTGTTTAGCAAAATTACCGGGATTGCTCCCGAAGAATACACAACTGTAAGATATCTCTCAAGCCTTCTCAGGTTCAGGTCTTTTCCTGCCGAGGTTACAATAAAGATGGTATCAATATTTGCAGCAATTAACTGCTCCTCGTTTCCATCCCCTGGAGCTCCTCTTGAAAGGCAGCTTTTTCTGGGCAAGATATTTACAATCATGCGTGAGCCCGATTCCGGCTGGTTAAGTAAAACAACAAAGTCCCCTACAACCGGCTGCTTACCAATTCGTCGGAGTGCCCCGGAAATTCCTGCCTGTACGACAGCTCCCGGAATAAGAATCTCACAGATTGTTTTATGCCGAGACGCCACTCTTCCGGCTACGTAGGGACCTTTATAGGCAGAAAATGCCGATTCGAGCTCGTCATTCCATCCTGGAACCACATCCATGAATCATGACCTCAACTTTTCATATTACAACAGTAATCTATTGAATATACATGTCAACTTTGCATGGATAAGTTTTTTGGTAATTTGTCTTTCATCGGCTCGAGTTCATCAGCCCGATTACAACTGAAGCACAACTGAAACCCTCTTCTTTTACCAGTTACAAAAAGCGGCAGCGTACTGAAAGTTCTGTAAAATACAACAAAAATAAATTCAAGGGTTATGCTGACAAAGATTCTGTTTTTCTGGCTCTGTAGAAAACCTATTAAATTCAAATGCAAGAGGCTAAAATTAGACCAGTAAAAGCGTATCCGGGAATTCAGTTCAAATTAATGGAGATTTGTTGTTTCAGAAGATTTCTACAGA
>CAZLNG010000403.1:0-1810 GCA_964560735.1 uncultured Methanosarcinales archaeon
ATATATATTCTTTCTAGCCAAATCATCAAACAATCAAAGACCAGAGAGTAATTTCAGATTCGAAGAGAATCTGAAAACTTATTGTTCGAGACTTTATACAGAAAACTTATAAAGATTTACTCAAGAGGAATTTATGGAGTTTAAAATATTTCCAGTACCACCCAAACTCCGTCCCAAGAGGTGTGATTATGTTAGCTCTATCACGTTTAAGGTCTAGATTAGCTTACTTGATCCAACCTCCTGGGGAATAACCAGGAGTAGGACAAATGCTTGTAAAGAAACTTGGAATAAGAATACTTTTTTTAGCAATGCTGCTGGTTGTTATGGCGTTGATGCCAACTGTCAACTCAAAGGAAGAAGATATTTTTAGTGTTTCTGCAGGGGAAGCTTTTGAACAAGCAAATGCGTTTATAATATCCTATCCAAATGTCGGTTTTGAAAACTGGAAAAAGGCATCTATTGATCCTAAACCACTGGAGATCTATGATATAAATGGTCAAAAGCTGTTATATCAATTTTCGGTATACGGAAATAATGAGATTGTAGGTAAAATCAACGTCGCTGCAAACAAAACACTGGGACGGCAAATCCAAATGATTGAGCATGGTTTAAGACCTTTTAATGCTACAGAAGCCATGAAAAGATCAATTGAAATCGCCAAAAATGACTATCCAGATGGAGAAATCAAGTCCACTAAAATGGTTGTATATCATTATGATATTAACATAGCAGCAATGACCGCAATAAAAGATAATACCGACGGGAATGAACACCGAATGTTTGTAGATGCACGTACTCTTGATTTAGTAGAAGATAAACCAGTAATTGAAACAGAGCCTGGAATTTGGTCTGGAGTTTGCTCTATATATGAACAAATCCCGAAATATGAAATGGACGAGAACTTAAAAGAATGGCAGAAGCGTGACAATTTTACTAAATCTATAGAACATGAAGCTGCTAGTAAGGGAATTTGTATCAGCGTACCAATAACACCAGATGATTACTTGAATTCTGAAACAAATAATGTAGATTTTGATTATTATGACTACTTTTTTGGTCTCAACTCATACGGGAATACTATAATTGAAAGATATGGCAAACCCCCTGTTTTGGGAACTGAAGAACAAAAAGAAAACTGGAATTCAACCCTTGAGGAACTTAGTAACAAAATAAAAGGCACATTCATTTCCGAATATATGTATCCTCATGGTGAGATCGTAACATGTGGAACTAATGATAAAGGATATTTTGTAATCTTGTTTAAACACGGTAATGTCAATAAATCGTTGATGAACAACATATATTCTCGGATAGACAATGCTGCTAATATAGGCATACGGAACACTCCTGTAGAATTCGGGTATGGTATTTACAGAGAACGAATTGACCTAGATCAAAAGGGCAGATATTACGAATTCGGCGAAAGTACTGAGAATCTTTCTGAATCAGATATACATGCTGTTGAAGAATATATGATGAGAAAGCCGATTAAATTGGAAAGTAATATTGCAGCATACGGGAAAATCCCTTTATTAAAAGATCGTAAAGAGATTGATTCTTGGGGAGACAAGCTTCTTACGATTAAATCCAGTTCCGAAAAAAAGATTTTACCATATGAAGAAAGTGGTCAGGTAATAACATGCGAAGTTGAGTTAACTAGACTGAGTGTAAAAATTAACGAATCTTTGTCTTCCAAAGAAAAGACTGCTACAGTTAAAGAAATTTACAAGGTTATTAATGAAGAGGCAAGAAAACAAAATATAACCGGTGTTCCGGTTGTCTTCTACCAGGGGATACTTGTTAAGGAGAC
>CAZLNG010000404.1:0-1807 GCA_964560735.1 uncultured Methanosarcinales archaeon
TCAGATTATTCATTGATATTTAGCTAGAGTTTGATATCGATTTCAGTTAAGCACTTAAATTTTTCATTGGAAAGCTCCAAATGCTGATTTTTCCGCTTCTGCGACTTCAGGATATGCCCCTCTGAAAGTCACATTTACTGACAAAAGTACTAACAGCCCAATATCATGGAAATGGAGCTTTGGAGATGGAACTTACTCTACATCCAAGAGTCCTTCTCACGCTTACAGTAAAGCAGGAAAATACACTGTCAGCCTAACTGCAAAGAATGCTGCTGGAAGCAGTACAAAAACTATGTCCGGATATATCGTAGTAAAATAAATAGAGTAAAGCAGCTTTTAGTGAAACATTAGCGAAATAGCATTTTTTCGCTAATGTGGGCTTATTTTAAGCCTTTTTTAGAGTCACAAAGGCTAACTCAACCAATTACTCGAAAATACCTTGTTTTTGAGCCCAAAAGACTCCAAATCATTTTGGCAGGACTTTATTCAGCTTCTTCCTGTGGAGTCTATGCCCTGCAAAGAAAAGAGTTCTATGGAGAATTAGAACGAAAAATATTCTCCAGAGAACAGATGGAAGAGAAGAAAAGTAGGCAAGACAAAATGAATGAAAGGAGCTAAAAAGGTGCTAACGCAGATTAATTCTGCGAAGCCTCTGCGCGCTGTTTTTCAAGTGCGTGTGCGAGTAGATATTCAAATTCAGCAGAGTCTAGAAAGTCTGCTCCGTATATTGATTCGATGTTTGTCATGTTCTATCAAGATATCTATATGTAAGACTAATCTATTTAATATTATCCCCTATATTCTAAATGTTCTATATAGACGAGTCATTTTTAACTAGACACTGCAAGGTAAAGCACATCACAGAGTATTGTTTATACTTCACTTCATTTTTCAGTGATCCTCCAGAGTGTACTGAATTCTTGTAATGCCTTATACATAATGCCGTAGTCACTCCTGTTTAAACATTAAAACAAGGTTCGTTGTTTATTTATTTTAATTGGCTCAATAACTTCAGGATAATCGTTTATCGGATTTCTCGCTTTAGCTCCAACTTGCCATTCTTCCATTTTGTTATTAGGGAAGGGCTTCAATAAGGGACGAAGCTGACTCGCTTCAACAATTTCAGGATTCAACCACACTTCTTCGTCTTCTTTTTCTAAAATAACAGGCATCCTATCATGATATTTGCCAACAATTGTGTTCGGAACTGTAGTAATGATCGTGTAGCTGTGGATTTCTTTCCCGTTGTTTTTATCCTTCCAAACATCATATAGCCCAGCAAAGGAAAAAATAGAGTCGTCTTTCATCTTGAAGTAATGCCAAGGGAAGGGTTGTTTTACAAAATTAATCTTATCCGGTTCATAGAATCCAGTAGCAGGGACAAGACAACGTTTTCTGGCAAACGAATGACGGAATGTAGGTAAGGTATCAACTGTTTCAGCTTTAGCGTTGATTGTTTTGTATTTATATTGTTCATCAGTGGCAAAATGAGGTATTAGTCCCCAAACCATTAACTCAATCTCTTTATTTCCTTGATTTACTATAACAGGGTTTGATTGTCCTGGTCTGATGTTCCACCTTGGTTTGAAATCATCTAAAAAATTTACAATATCATATCTGTCAATAAGATTTTGTATGTTTCGTACTGAAAGTCCATACGCTCCACACATGGCACGAACCTCTATCTATACAATAAGTGCTTATGTAAGATATACTTTTAAGGCAGTCTCTTAGTGGAATGGTAAGTCTATGAAATTAATACTTTCACATAGCTTTCTCAAGCCTTTTAATATTTTTCAACTAATTT
>CAZLNG010000405.1:0-1804 GCA_964560735.1 uncultured Methanosarcinales archaeon
TCTTTACATTAAATCCTAATGAGCGTATCATTCACCTTGCATTCAGACCTTCAAATAAGGACATTTTCGGACTTGTTGAAACCTGCCCGAAGGTTGAGGTAATTCAGTTACCCAAATCTTACATGGCAACGGTTTCAAAATCCATAGAAATGTTCCTTGAGATGCAGAGAATCCAGCTTCTCGAAGGAGACGTCTGGGGTCACAGGAAAGATATAAACGAATATTATACCATTCCGTCTTCAGTGATTGAAAAAATAAAGGAGATGAAAATAGAGGGTAAACCTGCTGAAGAAATTGAGACAAAGGTCTCAAGGGAAAGCAAACTTAACCCTGGAATGGTCGCTTACATTCTGACCAAGGAAACTCCTGCCTGAGCAAGGCAGGCTAAAACATGTCGTTAAGCACTTTACTGAAGATTAGATTGTGGGAAGGTTCTTTCATGATCTAATCTCCAGCAGATCTATTCTTATTTTAAAACAGGTTGTTACATTGGCATCAATATCGTGCATTAAGAAGTTTGCAGACAAGCCTACAATTCCTAAGCTTAATAATTTTCTGCCTTGAAGATTCTAAATTATACAATTCAGAAGTAAATCATTATTGAATCAAGTCTTGCAGTACCTATTTTTGTCCAGTATCCGCAAATGTTACAATACTGGATCTCGCCATCTGAACGTAGCTTCAGTTTAGAGTGACATTTTGGACATATTTTTAGATGCTTCATAGAGAAAAACCTTTGAGTATTCTTTTTAATTTATATAGAATCTTCAGAATTGCAGTATCAAAAGAAGCGAAGCCCAGGATCGCTGCATTTGTTCACTGTATCCCCCAATACAGTCTCTTCGACCTCAAGCTCCCCCAAGCATATTGGTTCGAAGAAGGATCAGCAATCCCAGGCGATTCTTTCATTGTGGTAGATGATTCCCCAGTTATCTCCCAACTCCAGCATATACTAATTAGATAAATTATATAAAATAAATTATATCAAAAATTAGTTTCGAACAAAAAATAGTTTTAAGTAGTTTATTTTAATTAAATTAAAACTTTCAATATAATATAGTTTTTCAATTATATTTAAAAATCAAATTAGAAACAATCTTTCATATCGGTTATGATATATATCCCTGATATCTTATAAATGTCCAGATTAAGAGTAATAGGGTTTTCTCTTAATCTTTGGGTTGGATCGCAGGTAGGGTTTGAGAATAGGGACTCAAAACTCTACCATCTCTTCTAAGCTAATTTTTATTAATTCTCTTTTTCTTCTACGCTGAATCTTATTATAAACTCAGTACCTTTATCTCTTTTTAGCTCGATTTCACCGTCTAATTGATCAACGAGGATGTTTACAAGCTGTAGACCAAGAGTGTCTGGATTTTCGAAATCTGTTTCTTCGGGAATGCCAACACCGTTATCTGAGACTATGAGAATATATCTAGTACCTTTTCCTGCAAGTTCTTCACTAAATAATTTAATTTGAACTTCTCCCGTTTCGCTATTTGGAAATGCATATTTTAAGGAGTTCGAGACAAGCTCATTAACAATCATCCCTAACGGGACTGCAGTGTCCATACCAAAGAAGATATTTTTCTTAAGACTCATACTTAAGTTAATATTTGAATCTCCAAGACTGTAACTCTGGAAAAGACTTTCAACAAGTCTCTTAAGGTATAGGGAGAAGCTAAGTGCATCTTTCCTTTCACTCTCATGCAATTCCTCATGAATAAGTGCAATTGATGCTATCCTGTCCTGGCTCTCCTTAAAGGCTTCAAGGACTTCTGAGTCATTAATACATCCTCTGTCC
>CAZLNG010000406.1:0-1798 GCA_964560735.1 uncultured Methanosarcinales archaeon
TTGCGGCCTCCGATTTTATTAGAAAAGCAGGCTGGAATTATGTCATCACCCGAAATCAGGTGCCGGAGTAATATTCCCGCAATTCGATTATAGGTATTAATGTTTTATGCAGTACCTCCACCAGGTCTCTAAATTTGTCATTAGAATAATTCAATATTTAAAGACTTAAGCGGTGCGATTCTAGTACAGTTCAAGTGATATCCAGTTACAGGCATAATAAAGGCGGTATGCTTTCTTGGGATTATTTTTCTCCAAGTAGTAAATTTCTTACCCGCAAAATATCCTGAAGCACTTATTTTCACCATTTATCACACCTCTCTTCGTTATTATGAACTCTATAAGTCCTAGTTTTCTTGAAATCCATATCGTAAGCAATCACTGTTCCAAATCGATAGTTCGCAAGGACTGTACCTTTCGCTTCTCCACCCTTAAGTATGAAAATTTTAGTTAATTCGCCGCCCTCTGGTGGATAACTCCATATCTGTGTTTCAATCCATTCGCGATTTGTGTCTGGGATATACCAGTCTTTAGCTTGCTGCTTTGCCATCTCAATAAGTTCTTCCATTCGGGCTTCCTTATCTTCGATCATTGTTGAACCTCCCGTCTTTTCGAAAACATGTAGGCCCTACTTGGGCATCTGCTTGCAGGTCTTGGAATATCGAATCGGTCATAAAGCATATTTCTGACTATAGCTGACCTTGAGCTTTGTGTAGCAATGGCTAGTTCTTCAATCCTTTCCAGAACCTGATCAAACTCTGGCTCAACTGCAATCATGAAATGTTTTCTATTTACCATATATATCGACCTTTGTCAATATTTTGACAAATACGTATATACGTTGGATAATATATAAAAACTATGTTCGTTGAGGTGCCAATTGATTGCGTTTTATCCAATACATATATAATGGATTAATTTGTAGAACAAATATTTTGAAGCTATTAGATATCTATCATGCAAATGCCCTGAAAAGAGACAAAAAACAAGCGTAGAGCGTGTTGTAAAGTACAAATGCAAGGAAATAAAAAAGAAATTTATGGGCTCTGGTCTAGAAGTCTTTTACCTTAGACGTATAGGTATTTCTTGATCTATTTCTTTGATCTATTTTAGTTTTTCGAGTTCATCCTTTCCCATCCACTCATCTGCAGCCATATCCCTGTTTCTACTTTCTTTTATTTTATTTTCTTTCGGTTGTGTCGAATTCGACACAACGATTTTTTTCCTTGATCTTTACTAATTTTTCGACTTATCCCCTCCTATCCCAACTCATTTGCAACTTTATCTCTAGTTCACCCACCTTCAATTTCAAATTTCTCTCGATGTACTGGATCCAGTACATCGACATTTTGCTTTAGTGAATCTTTCATCTTTGTTAAATTTCCTATTTTCTCCCTTCCTATCCCAACTGCACCTGCAACTTAATTCCTGCTTCTGCCAGCTTTTAGTATATATTTCTCCCGTTGTGTCGAATTCGGCACATCGGTTTTATACTTGATATTTACTAATTTTTTTAGTTCATTTCTTCCCATACCAACTGTATCTGCAACTTTATCTCTAGTGCTACCAGCTTCGATTTCATTTTCTTCCCGTTATGCCGAATTCGGCACATCGGAGTTTTGCTTCAGTGCAGCTTTCTTACGCATTTCTGCTTTTTCGGCATAGATTGATCGAAGTAAGTTTGCTTCATTAACGATTTGTGAAGGCTTCTTTTTGAGGTATTTGTCACCCATATTGAAGATACTGGCCTGTTGTAATTGAACACCCTATTTTATGGGGATTAATGAGAAATAGAAGCACA
>CAZLNG010000407.1:0-1797 GCA_964560735.1 uncultured Methanosarcinales archaeon
ATGTAAACAACTCCTGCCAAAAAAAAGAAATTGAAGATCATCAGGAAAAATGTGGAACTTCGCTTTAGGGTTGTAAGTGGCGAATTGGTTATATTAAATAGGAATCGTTATCTAGTAAGAGAAATTATTAAGGATCTCTCCACTCAAAGGAGATAATGCTTAAATTTCTGAAAGCTTAAAGATTGCTTTTAATCATTTGCGTTATTCTCATTTATGTTTTCAAATAATTAAGAAAAAGAGTATCTTAACATGTATGATCTAATAATAGTTGGAGGAGGACCTTCAGGAGCATCGGCAGGAAGAACAGCCGGAAAACTTGGCCTGAATACACTGCTTCTCGAAAAAGAGGAATTTCCCAGGTACAAACCCTGTGGAGGAGGACTTTCGGAACATGCGATTTCTTACCTTGATTTTGAACTTCCTCATGACATTATTGAAAGGGAAATCACAGGGGCAAAAGTAGTTTTCGAAGATCAACTAATAAAAGCAAACAAAGATCATCGTTTGTCTATTCTTGTCTCAAGAGATAAGTTTGATAATCTTCTGCTTGAAAAAGCAAAGGAAACAGGTATTAAGGTTCATACAGGAGAAAAGGTCCTTTGCTGCAGGGAAATGCCAGATTATGTTGAAGTTGAGACTGAAAAGGATGTATACAGGGCAAAATTTACAATCGTTGCCGAAGGAGCCCACGGTATAGTAAAAACGTGTGTAAGACCTGTGGATACAAAAGAAGAATACGGGATATGCGTGGTTACCGAGATCCCTGCTGATGAAAGGGAAATTGAAGAACGTCTGGGAAAAGATGTGGAACTGCAGTTTGGAGTTGCTGGCGGCGGATATGGCTGGATTTTTCCACACAAAAACTATTACTCTGTTGGGATCGGCGGGCTTGTCAAAGACTTCCCACATCCTAAAGTATCTATGCTCGATTTTCTGAGGAAAAATGGCTTTTCAGGTGAGTACAAACTTTATGGACATAAAATTCCATTGGGTGGATTAAACCGAAAAATCATAGGGTCAAGAGTACTCCTGAGTGGTGATGCTGCAGGCTTTGTAGATGCTTTCCTGGGAGAAGGGCTGGCTTATGCGATCAGTTCAGGGCAATTTGCTGCAGAAGTAATAGGAGGTATTTGCTTCAATGGGAAAAATCTCAAAGATCTGAAGCGATATGAAACCCTCTGCCATACTGAATTCGGGACTCACCTTAAATACTCATTGATATTTTCAAAGATTATGCACCGTTTCCCAAGCAGAACATTTAAGATTTTTACTTCAAGCGACAAAATGCTAGATAAATATCTTGAACTTATCGATTACAGGATTACCTATAAAGATTATCTGGGCTGGTGCCTTTTAAATTTCAAACTAAAATGAAACGTAATAGAAACTATTATCAGAAACCTTGTTAGATATATTATATTCCTGTTTCCTTTATCTTTTTATTTTTGATTTTAGTATATTATAGGGCAAGTCAAGACTCAGGTATCCGGTAACTGCATTAGTCCGTAAGCAGGTGTCTTAATATGTATGATCTGATAATAGTTGGAGGAGGACCTTCAGGAGCATCGGCGGGGAGGACAGCCGGAAAACAGGGACTATCAACCCTTTTGCTTGAAAAAGAAAACTTTCCAAGGTACAAACCTTGTGGAGGGGCACTCTCCTCCTATGCCTTATCTTGTCTGGATTTCAAACTCCCTCAATCAATGACTGAGAGGAATATCTCAAAGGTGAGGGTTCATTACAGGGATCATTTTGTAGAGAACAAGAAAGAATTTAATCTGGCTTTTTTAATTTCCA
>CAZLNG010000408.1:0-1783 GCA_964560735.1 uncultured Methanosarcinales archaeon
GATTCTGTTCAAGCTTTCAGCCGTGAATCTTATCACAAAACCTACAATGCACGTTCAGGTTATCATTATCCCTCCTTCAGGAATGAGCGTTTCTTCTTCAGAGTTTGTCGAGTCTGGTGCAGGACAATATACCGCAGTATTTGATCTGGAGCCTGGAAAGGGAAAAGATATTGAAGTGAGGATAGTAGCTAATGAAGTTGGAAATTTTAATGTCAATGGTAGGGTAGTTTACTACTTTGGAGATGATAAAAAACATGCAGAAGATTACACGTTTAGTCTTCCTATCAAAGTCAGGGAAACTCCTGATACTAAACCAAATTCCAAATGATAATTAAGCATAATAAAAAGACATTCTAATAGGTAATTTCCTGGCTACGCCAGGTGATAAACCGACCTAGAACTAATTGCTCTAGGATTAGCACAACGCTTGACTAAGAGGATAGCCGAACGGACTCGGGATTGATTTAAAAGTTGAAAGGAATATAGGTGTTTTAGTGATTGTCCGGTTGAGGAAACAATTGTATAATGGCATCAAGCTTTCCGGAAAGAATATATGCTTATTTTGAAGATGTACCAGGACAATCACAGGCTTAAAGCCCATATATCACATTCGGGCACAACCATATGTATTTTTTGGAGCCGTTTTGAACATTAGTAATCATTTATGGGGATAAAAAGAAGTCACTGAAATATTGGCGGTGAGTAAAGAATGAAGCCTCTATTGATCTGATTCTTTGACATACCAATAAAAAAAGATCGTTATAATAGGATGGGTAGAGTTATTCTACCCCACCAGATGAAAAGGGCGGGAAAGGAAGTTGGACCCGCCCAAGTGACTGCAGACCCTGCCCAGTTGGATCTGCATACCATCATTCAAGTTCAGGCAGAAGCTTCTTTGTTCATGATATAGGCGACCATTCCAGAGTTCAGCTTGCTTTCCCTTGAAACTTTTGTTTCAATCTCCTCGGCAGTTTTGCCTTCTATTTTCATTTCTTTTATTTTTTCAATTACTGAAGACGGGATGGTGAAATACTCGTTTATATCTTTCCTGTGACCCCAGACATCTCCTTCGATGAGCTGGATTCTCTGCATCTCAAGGAACATCATAATAGAGTTTGAAACTGTAGCCATGTAAGATTTTGGCAACTGAATTACCTCAATCTTCGGGCAAGTTTCAACCAGTCCGAAAACGTCCTTGTTGGATGGCCTGAAGGCAAGGTGAACAATACGCTCATTAGGATTTAATGTAAAGATTTCCTCTCTTGAACTAACTACACGAATTTTCATATTACTTTCTTTTACCTCTTGTAATTTCTTTTAGTTGTACTTTACTATATACTAGTACTGCGATTCCGAAGTATGTTCACAAAAAGTGACGGTTGAATCTATCTCAAGATCACGAATTTCCCAATAAATAAGGAATTTATTTTGGAATCGAAACACTAGTTATACTTCCTATAAAAATTTATTCTATTGAACTAACATTATTTAGATAGTATTCAGAAGATGATGATTTTTACTAATCCCATAAATGAACATAAGAGACCTAGTAAAATGCAAATATCTAATACCTCTAAAGCGTTGATACTACCATGAAACCCTCCCAAATTTTAGTCATTATTTTTTGCCTATCCCTGGCACTTATTGCAGCCGGATGCATTGATTCTGGGAACAATCATCCCAAAGCAACTCAGGAACAGCAAACTACTACAACAACTGAAAATACTGGTGCTGTATCAGGCCAGAACCTAACCCTACATTTCCTCGATGTCGGGCAGGGAGA
>CAZLNG010000409.1:0-1776 GCA_964560735.1 uncultured Methanosarcinales archaeon
CGCTTATGGATCTTGCAAGAACCAGCAGGGCAAGTTCAAACCCATCTGCCCTTACGGAGAGTGGATATCCCAGAAACTCGAAAGCCAGTATCTCAGACCCTGAACCTGAGAAGAAGGCTATTATAAGAACACCAACGATGGCAAAGCCCATGGGAGCCAGCAAAAGTTTGAAATAAAATTTAAGAGGCGTCCTGCCAAGGGCAACTGTCGCTAAGCTCATGCAGAATGCTATAAAAAAAGGAGGAATGGGAGATGTCGCTGAAACTCCAACAAGAAGCCCGAAAATAACTATTGCCAGTTTTAACCAGTTATTTCGATGCCTGAGAGGGCTCATAAGGGCGTAATCATCAAGGATATTTGTCATAGGAAACCCGCAGATAAGTGGATAAGGACTGAAAATTAAAAGTTAAAAATAAAAGGCAAAAGATAAAAGCTTTCCTCCCTAGATGGAAGGAAAAACAAACATGGTAGAAGAAGAAATTAAAGAGAGTGCTTGTCTTTTTCTGATTTGTTTTTTCCTTTGTATCCAAGCTCGTTTTCATAGTTTTTTTTGGCTCTGTAATAGCCAAAGAAGTAACCAATGACTCCTGCTCCGATAGCTGCCTGTAGAGCAAATAGTAAGCTTTCTATTTCTCCACTTGGAGGCTCCCAAATAGGTTCTGCAATAGGTTTGTATGTTCCGCCTGTAATTTCTTCAATTACTCCTTCGGGTTTGTCGTCAGCTCCTCCATATTCGGCGTTAGTGGTAGAGGATATGTAGAAAAACTGAGCTGCAAAAATAAGGACAAGTGCAAGTACTATAAGTTCCAGTTTTTTGCTCATGCAGTAAGCCCCCTGAGCTTGCGGACAACAGAATCTTCGAGCACTTTCATTTCAACAAGGATATCACTCTTGACCTCAATCACATACTTAAAGAGAAGAGCACTGAGAGCACCTTCAATTATTGCCAGAGGCACCTGAGTAACTGCGAAGATTGCAACAAATTTGCTGAATGAACTGAGGAAAGTTCCAAAAGTAAGTACTCCTCCAGCAGGGAATGCTAGGGCAAGTTGCGTAGAAGTCACAATGTAAGTAGCCCAGTCTCCGATAGCTGTAGCCAGAAAGACTATAAGATAGAAGTTAAGCTTAGCTTTCATTCCGGCTTTATATATCAGGTATGACACCACAGGACCCACGATACCCATAGAAAAGACATTTGCCCCAAGGGTCGTGAGTCCTCCGTGAGCGAGGAAGAGAGCTTGAAAGACAAGTACAATTGTCGAGAGAACTGCAGTGATAGCCGGCCCAAAAATTATTGCACCTATGCCGGTTCCTGTGGGGTGAGAACAGCTTCCTGTGACAGAAGGCAGCTTTAGGGAGGAAAGTACGAATATAAAAGCACCTGCAACGGCAAGGACAGGTAATATTTCGCGTTTTTCTTTCACTATTTTGTTCAACTTGTAAACACCAAATGCAATAACTGGTATTGATATTGCAAACCACATTATGCACCAAATTGCCGGTAAGAATCCTTCCATTATATGCATCGGATCACCCTTGGATAATAAGTAATAGGATATTTAGTAATTAAGTGATAACTCAAGTAAATATTAGTGAGTTTAAGACAAGTTAAATTGCGTTATTCATTACATAAAGGTTGCGGTAAATCAAAATCAAGTCCACTAGAGCCTATAAAATTAATTTAAGTGTGAGAATGTTTTGAGAGTAAAAAACATTTTAAATAGAACAACTTAACTTGGATATTTATTATTATAAATTTTAAGGAGAATTATATGT
>CAZLNG010000410.1:0-1751 GCA_964560735.1 uncultured Methanosarcinales archaeon
ATGACTGCGTTTTTCAGTATCATTGCAATCTTCACAAGGAAACTTCTGGATGAGAATGATCAGTTTTCATTCTCAATTAGCGAATTCATTAAATCCATGGAGTCGGATGATACTGAAGAAAAACAGGAATCCGAAAAAACCCCTGCCTCTGTATACAAAGGGCTTTTTCAGAAATCTATTAGTTCATTTAAAGGAAAAAGTTTAAAATCCCACTTTAATTCAGATCTAAAAAACTCACTCTCTCCATCTAATCTTAAAAATAAGTTGATTATTGGACTCTTTATTTTTATAGTAGTGTTTAGTGGTATACAGGTTTATTTAATTAGTTTATTGCCCCAAAATCCTAGTCTTTCTTCAATTGCCATATCTTTCTTGGGAGTAGTGACGTTTTTCGGTGTTATTGTAATTTTTGCAAAAAAAATTTCAAAAAACAGTCAGTTTTCTCATTCAATTAATGATCTCATAAGGTCTATCAAGTCAGATGATATTGATGAAATCGAGATATTGGAAGAAATACCTGTTAATGCTGATAAGAGGCGTTTTCACAGATCACGAAGTAAAGTTAAAGCAAAGGGCTTAAAATCTCATCTAGATAAAGCAAAAATCTTAAAATCCCATCTCAATATAAAAATTGAAAAGACTTCTCTGACTCATGAAGTTGAAAAAGGATTAATTATTGGGCTTATAATTTCAATAATACTGGTTAGTGGCATGCAGGTATATGCAAAGGTGACTCAAGAGAAAGAGACTTTTACGGCACTATATATTCTGGGTCCTGGAGGAAAAGCAGAAGGCTATCCCACAGAGAGTTTGATGAATGTCCCTATAAATGTCACGGTTGGAATAGAAAACCATGAGCTTCAGGACGTAAATTATGTCCTCCAGATGAAAGCTGATGATGATGTTATTGAGGAACTGAATATTTCCATAAAAAATGGAGCTACCTGGCAAAGGAATATGACATATACGCGTGAAAAACTGAAGACCGGTAGGTCCAAACTTGAATTTGTGCTCTTTAAGGATAAGCCAGATAGCTCACCATATAGATCTGTTCACCTCTATCTTGAAAATATTAATTCTATCAATCATATAGATCCTGCAAAATACGCTGAGGTTCCTGAAGTTGAGAACGGTGAAATGGAACTTTCAACAGGCTGGGAATTTTCTTCAAACTCTGACAGTATTACAGGTTCATATTTAAACAGTTCAGGAATAAGTTCTTCCTTTGCATACGGAATAGCAAATTCATATGATGGAAACCTGTCCGGTCTTCCGGAATATGGGGCAATTTCTCAAAACATAGAATGTAAAGGAGATACTATGGTTCTGCTCTCTGCATATGTAAAGAGCTCGTCCGATTCGAGCTTCGGGGAAGCCAGTAATCAGACAAAATATATTTCTGTCAACGGAGTAACCGTCTGGACAGAGGAAATTACTGAAAATGAAGATTGGCAGCATGTTATAATGCCGATTTCCCTGCATGCAGGCAGCAATAATCTTACACTCGGTTTGAGTCAGGCTTATGGGAGAATACTGCCTGTGGAGGTCTTATGGGAGAGCATCTCCTTTAAATCTCTTGCAGACTTTTCTTCATATCCTTCAGGATCCAGTACTGTAGAAGCGGTTCCTCCGACTTCGTCCGTGCTTCCTCTTCCTGTTTACTCCTATAGTAAGTCCTTTAATGTTTCCTGGAATGGGACCGACGATAGTTCGGGAATTGCTTACTACTCTATAGATGCCAGTATGGATGG
>CAZLNG010000411.1:0-1727 GCA_964560735.1 uncultured Methanosarcinales archaeon
ACAAATAGCTCTTCAAATCTAAATCAGAAATCATTAAAACGACAACAAGAAAATCGTTATCTTTTTTGAAGACATCTGAGGAAAGCCAGATTAAGAGAGAAAATAACATTTTATACAAAAAGGAGATGTATTTTTTGAATAGTGTATCAAATTAATGTTTATTTAGGAAATAAAACATTATTTAATAGAATCCAATGCATTGGTCATCGGTTAAGGAGTTTCCTTGCGACAGGTATCGATTTCAATGAAAAAATCAAGCCCAAAATTTAAGCGTTTAAGAGCCTATCCGAAAAGTCAGTAATGCATGTTGAAAAGTCACAACAGGAATATAATATCAGAGTATCTGCTCCCGTTTTGCATACTGTAGATTGTAAAAGTTATAGCAGGTAACTACTTTTCGGATAGGCTCTAACTGAAATCAATACCAAACTCTAGCTAAATATCAATGAACAATCTGACAAACTTTGTGGAAATCAATGTAGTTAATAATTATTCCTTCTTAACCGATGGCCAATGAATCTCAATGAGATTTTCTTAGATCCCTAATACTCTTCATTTTCGAATATCCAGATCCATAACGGCTTTCTTGAAGGTTTATAAACAAAGGTTTTCATCTGCGTAACAGAGTAAAAACCAATGCAAGAACTGAAACAGATCCCACAAGCGTGAAAGCTGATGTTGATGCAGATGAAGAAGCGGATCCTGATGAGGATGTGGGTGAAGGCTCGGCTTCTGTAACTGGCTGTTCCTTAGAAGTGGGAATTTCGCCTTCATAGCGTTCGTTGGAAATGTAAGGATAAGCAACTGTGAATTCACCTTGAACCAGAGGTTCATCTTCACCGACATTATGTATTTGATACCAAATATTCACAGGCATAGTTCCGCCTTCCCATTCTCCAGTTGGTTTCAGTGTCCATTCATAAGTATATGTTCCCGGATCTAAGGACTCGAAATATAATTTTTTGTCAAATTCAGAGGGGCCATTTATAACTTCATAGGGTGCTCCTACCCTTAAACTACAAATTTTTATAAATAATATTGATTTTTGATTCAATGTTAAATCAATTTTTACTTTGAAAGGTTCTTCTATTTTCAATGTAGGTTTAGCTACTTCTTTTCCCGGTAAAAGCTGATCATTGTAGTAAACATCTATAGAACCATATTGAGAACCTGCTGAAACGACATTTGTCAACAGAAGAAGTACAATTCCAAGTATAAAAATTTTAAATTTCATAATTATTCACCAAACTGCGTAACAAGAGTTTCATATCCAGCTGATTTTTCAGTAGAGCCACCCGTTTTATCTCCAACTCCTTTTGGACCTGGTCCAACTATAGTAGCAGAGTAGCCAGCAAACTGAAATGTTAGTGGAACATTATCCCCGATGTATTTTCCATTATGTAAGATTGAATCATCTTTTCTAATGTACACTTGTCCTTTATGCCCAAAGTAAGGTTTAGGAATAACTTCATTATCATTGTCTATGACTTTGAATTCATCATACATTCCAATTGCCTCATATGTCCACACATTCACAGTAAAAATCCAATGTGGAGGCAGTACTGGCAAGCCGCATGGGACAGCTGCCATTGTTCGATCCAGTCTTTTTGAGACCAGGGAGACTTTTTCGCCGGAATACTTGCTGGAGATTTCGGTATTCAGATTTTTTAGTTCAGTATCAAATCTTACGAAACTGGCGTCAAGGGCTTTTCCTCTGGTCGTTGTGA
>CAZLNG010000412.1:0-1689 GCA_964560735.1 uncultured Methanosarcinales archaeon
ATCTTTACTTTGGTACGAATTTTGTAGTGAATAAGTTTATCGAGTGCGAAAAATGAATTATAGTTCTAATTATTCATTGATAAGTTAAAAATCTAAAAATTGCAACAAGAAAAGGAAAATTATATTCTTGTCATCCATACCCTTAACTTCCGTTTTGAAAAAAGGAACGAGTGAGTCTATGAAAAAGATTCGAATAGGAATGTTTACCTGGGAAAGTTTATACTCGATACGTGTAGGAGGGATTTCTCCTCATGTATCTGAACTCTCTGATGCTCTTGCAGCAGAAGGTCATGAGGTTCATCTCTTTACCCGAGCCCGTGAAGACAATGATGAAATCATCAATGGGGTTCACTATCACAGGATTGCCTGTGAGCAAACAGGGGGAATAGTCGAGCAGATGAACAGGATGTGCGACGGTATGTATTGTCGCTTTCTGGATGTCAGAGAAAAAGCAGGAGAGTTTGATATTCTTCATGGGCACGATTGGCATCCTGTAAATGTTCTCTGCAGAATTAAAGCCCAGTTTGGGCTTCCCTTTGTGATTACTTTTCACAGTACTGAATGGGGGCGTAATGGAAATCGCCATGGGGACTGGTGGGAGGCAAAGGAAATCTCTCACAGAGAGTGGCTTGGAGGATACGAATCTTCTGAAGTTATCACGACCTCTACCATACTAAAGGATGAAGTCCGGCATATCTACAAAATTCCCGATTACAAGCTCTGGGAGGTCCCAAATGGTATAAACGTGGGAAAAATAAAAAGAGAGATTGACGCAGGAAAAATTAAAAGGAATTATGGCATTCATCCCTGCCTTCCAGTTGTACTTTTCACAGGAAGAATGGCATATCAGAAAGGGCCAGACCTGCTTGTGGAAGCTGCAGCAAAGGTTCTCAAAAAGAGAGATGCCAGGTTTGTACTCATAGGAGAGGGAGAAATGCGCGTCCAGTGCGAGCATCAAGCTCAAAAGCTTGGGATTGGAGATTCCTGCAATTTCCTTGGCTATGCCCCGGATAATACCGTAATAGACTGGTTTAATGCCTGCGATCTTGTGTGTGTGCCCAGCCGAAATGAGCCCTTCGGAATAGTGGTGCTTGAAGCCTGGGATGCAAGAAAACCTGTGGTTGCAAGTGATGCAGTTGCCCTGATTGATAACTTCAGGACAGGTATTGTTGCCAATAAAGAACCCTCTTCTATTGCCTGGGGCCTTAATTATATCCTTGAAGAGCTTGACCATAACAGGATGGGAGACAGGGGGTACGAGCTTCTCAAAAGGAAATACAACTGGAAAACAATAGCAGAAATGACTCTTGATGTTTATAAAAAGGTAATTGAGAAACAGGGGATAATTAAAAAATAACGCCAAGAATGGGAAAACAAGAGTTCAGGATAAAAACTGCATCTAATAAATGTTTTTAAAATAAGAGATTTTCTATTATTTTTTATTTTTGTCGATAAGAATCAAACGCCGAGCCAACTTTCCACAATTATCCCAAAAAATCTCTCTGATAACTCAGATCGGAGTCATCGAGGAAACAAAGTCGGAAGGCTACAAAAAAGTGCTGAATAGATTAGTCATTTTACTTGTTTTAATTGCGTAGTGGAGTTATCTGGGATTATTTGGTCCATCCTTATCCCGAGCGATAGCCCTGGCCTTTTAGATTAGCTTCTAGGTGTATGTGCGTGGTTAGT
>CAZLNG010000413.1:0-1679 GCA_964560735.1 uncultured Methanosarcinales archaeon
AATAAATCCCAATTATTAAAAGAATAATTAGAAAAATATTTCTGAAGATAAATCCGACTATTCCTCCCACTAATCTGAATATTTTTCCTGTGATCCTGACGATTCCCAGTATTATTTCTTCTACACTATTAACAACGCCGTGATGCTTGTGCAAGTAGTAAACTGTACTTAATATTACATAGATTACAGCAAATGCCTTGCCGGCATTTGTACTTAAATCCATTTTCCCACTCCATCGTTACCCCTATTCTCCTAAACTATTCTATCGACATTCTACCCCTGTTAATTTACTCTTTTTTCTATTTATGGTAAACTATTAAATTATTAAATCTTAGTTTTACTTTATTTTAAAAAAGTGAGAATATGAAGGCAATTTAACCTAATGCCTTCTACAAGGTTGAAAATGGTACAGATAAAAAAGATTTTGTTGTAACTGAAAACTACAGCCTGAGATTTCGGGTTTTTGTGGAAAAAATAGCTAATGGGTTCTCTAATGCTCAACAAACCCGTAAATTATGAGGATAAACAGACAACCTGGGGTCTATATTATTTTTAAAGGCCAGAGAGTTAGCCCATAATCTTACAGGAAAAGCCAAAACTCTAGACTTTGTTAGCCCTGAATTTGGGAGTTAGAGGGTTGATTCCCATGAAATAAATCAAAAGATTCTAAGTATACCTTATGTTGATTGGAAAAAGTTAGGGTTTTCTATAGGTACACTGCATTACATGAAACAGAACGCAAAAAGTGATAAGCCTTTCATCCTTAACAGCCATGTTCTGGAGAGGTTTAAAGCCTGGAAAAACTTGGTTTATGGGGGTCAGGTTAAGGGTTAAATGATTAGAAATTAATAAGCGATTTTGACTGATCGATTTACATCCATTTCCTTATTAACATCATCCCTGAAGTTTTCTTTCTCAGTCACCAATATCGAGCCTTAATTTTTTGAAAAGATAACCTTATTATCGAGAATACAGTAAAAGAGATTCCAAGAGAATGAGTTCACTGGGTAAAAAATAGGAAACGCATTACCTTATAGACATGTAATTGAGGAGCTGGGCTTATTACTGAAGCAAACGAGCAAGAACTGGATGTTCGATTAATTGAGAAAAATGAAGAAAATATAGAGGCAATACGTAAAATTGAATATGAGGCTTTCAATGAGAATATACTTAATAACTGGTCAATAGTGCCTTATATACGATATGGATGTGCTTTAGGTCTTTTTGCCCGCAGTTCCCTGAAAGGTTTCGTTATATTTATGAGAGCGTGGGATGATCCCGGACTTGCTTATCTTGTGGAGATAGCAATGGGTGGGGAAAGTCAGGGAAAAGGATATGGATATTATCTTTTATCACAATCCTTACTGCATCTAAAAAAGAATGGATTCTCTACTGTTGCTTTAACTGTTGATCCAGATAATTTAAGAGCACTGCATATTTATTGTGAGAAATTAGGGTTTAAGTTTGTGGAATACCGGGAAAATGAATATGGACAGGGGCGCAACAGACTGTTTCTAAAATTAGATTTGGAGAAATGGACTCAGTAGTCCTCTTATATTGTTTTGAAAAATATAAAGATAGTTCAGGCTAATTGCGCCTGTAGTATCGAAAAAAAAGGAAAAAACCTCGAAATTCGAGGTATATGAGGAAAAATTGTACCTTAAATTGTACCTTAAATT
>CAZLNG010000414.1:0-1679 GCA_964560735.1 uncultured Methanosarcinales archaeon
TAATTTCATTGTCGTTTTCTTCCTCTTCTACCTGCTCTTCAACGTACCACTGCAGGAAAGAAGCTGTAATCTCATCTTTCTCAGCATTGGCAAGCTTAACCAGTTCATGAATTGAGCGTGTAATGAACTGTTCGTGCTTGAGAGTCTCTTGGAACATATCCATGGCTGTCCCGAACTCCATAGGTGGCTCTTTGATCTCTTTTAACTTTACCTTTCCGCCCTGATCGTTTATGTAATCAAAGAGCTTCATTGCGTGGATATTTTCTTTTTCGACCTGTACCCTAAACCAGTGAGCAAAGCCTGGAAGTCCTACATATGAGCTGTATGCAGACATGGCAAGGTACAGATAAGAAGAATAAATTTCCTTATTTATTTGTTCGTTTAATGCTTCTTCCATCTTTTCACTCAACATTAAAACTCACCCCAGTTTGTTGTAGCTTAAATCAAAGGAATTATATTTATAACACATACATAGTAAACTTTTTCTCTACTTAACCTACAATTTCCATTCTGAAATCTTATGCTTTTCTCGCGTTTTTTGAGCCATCAGTAATAACCAAAAATCGTCTGAATAGTTTATTTTAATACTCTTTTCTTTCTTCCACACTTGCTTTCCTATTCTGATCTTTAATCCTCTTACAGGTTTTTTGCATGGATAACAAGAACCGGAACCTTTGCATTCCTTATGATTTTTTCTGATACGCTTCCCAGGAGAAAACGTTCTACATCTGTTTTCCCGAGAGAACCTACAACAATCATGTCTACATCCTGTTCTTCTGCAAAATTGAGGATTTCTTCTGCAGGGTGCCCTTCAAGGATCAGAGTTTCAGCCTCTAAGCCTGCTTTTTCAGCTGAACTTTGCACATAAGAGACAGCTTCTTTTCCCAGCTCTCTGAACTGGACGTACATTGCTTTCTCCCACTTTGTATCTTTAGGCACTGAAGAGTACGCAAAAGTATCAATAACATAAACTGCCTGGATTTTTACCCCAATCACTCGAGCGAGTTCAATTCCTGCATCTACTGCGAATTTGGAGTTCTCAGAACCGTCGGTTGCAATCAACATTTTTCTATAAAACTTACTTTCCATATCCTTACCCTCAAATTTTATCCCCTACCCGAATATATATGTGTTAATATTAATATTTTTCATCTTATAGTATGCAATAAAAGGGCAAAGAACACGTAAACAAAAGAAATATCCGCTTCAAAATACTGCTTTCAATCAGAAGATAACTCATTGGAGAAGCTGAATAGCAGATTGTGGCAACTAAACAATCATAAAAAGGGAAATAGGACATAAGGACATAAGGTTAATTTCACTAAAAATTATACAGAAAGCCATTAATCAAAAATATTCGATGAATGATTATCAAAGGCGAATTTGGAGGAGTATAAGAATACTATCAGTTGACATCTCCAATTAATTTTGTAGCCTCGTAATCTGAAAAAAATATATTTTGTTTTTCCGAACTATAAGTTACTAACAGGATTTTTGTAAGATTTTCAAAATTTATTCTTAAATCTTCTCATGTTTATTTGAGCTAACTTCTAATTGAGCTGATCCCAAAACTCAAAACCACTTTCCTTATTCTTAAATTTGAAATAACCACCCGATCTTCTGAATCTGACTTTCCGCAGATCTCCACTCAAAAGTAGTATTTTTCACAATTTTTCCCC
>CAZLNG010000415.1:0-1675 GCA_964560735.1 uncultured Methanosarcinales archaeon
AATAAGAGTCAGGTGCCAAAGCTAAGTATTACAAAAAAAGCAAGCTCAAATCCGGTTGTAAATGTAACTATTACAGGTGCAAAAGATAACCTTATTCGAGAATCATCTCCCAGAACAATTTTTCCGAATAAAGTATTTCTCGATGTGGGGGGCCTGGGTAGTAGCAAATACAGGGATCTTGCGTGGTTCAATTTAAGCAATTATGGCGGTTCCGCACAGATAAATAGTGCAGTTCTTTCCCTCTTCTGGTATTATCCAGCCAGTTCGAGGCCAAATGATACTATTATTGAGGTTTACAGGCCTGCTTCTGCCTGGGATTCCAGTTATGTAAGCTGGGACAAGAAAAATAAAAACACAGCCTGGAAGAATTCCGGAGGGGACTGGTATGATAAAAAAGGCGTATTGCAGGGCAGCACTCCATATGCCACTTTAACCCTGAAAGCCAGCAGTTTGCCAGGTAACAGATATTATCAGCTAAACGTAACTGATCTTGTAAAAGAGTATGTCAGCGGTAAATATGCGAATACCGGTTTCCTGATAAAGGCAAGAAATGAAAATAACAATTACGTTGCTTTCTACAGCGCAGATTGCGGAAATAAGAGTCAGGTGCCAAAGCTAAGTATGAAAATCAGGCTATAACTTATTAGCAGCCAGATCGTAATTTACGGTAGCTGGGCTTGTGATTTACCGGTAGCTGGGCCTGTGATTTACAAGAGACTTCGATTGCAGTTTGCCAGTTGCCAACTTGAATTATAAGTGGTTAAGTTTCAGGAGGATTTCCCCGCAGATGAAACAGAAGATAAGAGTTTTTGATAAATCTCCTGCAAGATCTTCCTGATTACCTTTGGATGAAAATCGGATGCAAGATAGAAGACCAGGCATACAATCAGGTTTTCAGACTTTTCTTTTTCACTCCCTTCAAAAGAAAAAGATTCAAACCCTAAGGACAGTTAATATCTTCAAGAAAAACTCTTTCCATGCATTATATATACAATTTATATGGGTATCTTAAAATGTAGGTGATGTTACCATGCAAATCAGTGAGGCTATTTTACAATTCAAGTAAGATTATTTTGTGATTTAGGTAAAGTATCTCACATTTGAGACTAGGTGAAATGTTTTGAAATCTGTAGCAATATCGGCCTTGAAGGAAATAAAAGGATGCTGTAAATTGAGAAAGAGTAGTCTTTTATTTTTTTCTTTATTTGCAGGCCGGATTGCAGCAAAAATTCTTGACATCTGTGCTCTCCCTGAGATCATGGATTTACTATGGCAGAAAATTAAATTCAACACCCGATCCCTCACTACAATAGAAGAACAGGAAGCTAGAAGCGTATTTGGAGAGAGTATCAATTATTCAAAAATACGTATCGATGAACATTCGCTCATTGCCTGGATAGGAGCAAAAATAAATAAGTGTTCTAATATGGGTGTTACCACTTTCCATACAATTAATTTCAATCAAAAGATCAAAACTGAAATCGGAAATCAGGATATGAAATGGCTTATTCATGAGTTAGCTCATGTTGCTCAAATGGAGAGGTCGGGTTCGAAATACTTTATTGAATCACTTTATGCGCAGGCAACTGAAGGATATGCATACAAGCCTGGATCCAGGCTTCATTTGCGTGAGTATAACCGAGAGCAACAGGCATCTCTTATTGCAGATTACTAT
>CAZLNG010000416.1:0-1664 GCA_964560735.1 uncultured Methanosarcinales archaeon
TAAATAAAAGAAACAGAAAGAAAAAGAAGAAAGGAAGACCAATAAAGGTAGATAAGGAAGAATACAAAAAGAAAAGCATAGTAGAAAGGTTCTTTAGCTGGATAGAGTCATGTAAGAAAGTATTGCCAAGATATGAAATAAAAGAGGAATCGTATCTAGGAGTTGTAATGGTAGCAGCGATAATTAGATTACATGAAGTTTTGGGATAGGCTCATTAAGAGTTTTCATATCAATTTTGTTTGATATCTAACATACTGTTATTTATACCCAATCTTTTTCTAGACTTTGAGGTCTTAAATTACAATATATCAACATTTTTTGATATATACTTCGCGGGTTTTTATAACTTGGGA
Source organism: uncultured Methanosarcinales archaeon (assembly GCA_964560735.1). Taxonomy (GTDB): domain Archaea; phylum Halobacteriota; class Methanosarcinia; order Methanosarcinales; family Methanosarcinaceae; genus Methanosarcina. The sequence goes on from CAZLNG010000416.1 coordinate 354, forward strand.
TTTTTTAATAATTTGAGGGATTAACCTGTCCTTTTTGAATAAATCATCACCAGAAATTGCTGAAATTCTTGTAAAGATACGTACTCTATTTTTACGGAAAGGATGTTTGAGCTTAAAAATAAGTAACTGGTTGCTGTTGAATCTTCTTTTTTGTAATGCGCCAGTTTTGGATTGGTGAATATTTTTAGCATGCAATGAATCAGAAGACAAGCAGAGAAGAGGTAGGCGAAGCAATTGTATTAACAATGCTTATTGCAGCGAGTTCAACTTTGCTGGGAAAACGTTTACGGTAAAAATATTTATGAGCTCGTCTTTTAAAGTAATAACTCTATAGAAAGAGGAAATAGTTGTGATTGTAACTGTGGAGGTAAGGGGAGATAGGCCGATTTCTCACTGGACTGATCAATTACAATGTTTCCTCTTGTTACTCGAGCTTATCCTACCATCATCTTTCTTATATTTTCCATATATCACAGGCAATTAAGCAAAATACTTATAATATTTGCTATACTTGAGTATATCAACATATCTTGATATCCTATAGTTATTCCTGCTTTTTAGCTAGAAAATAGAATATAAAATTTAGGAGAAATTGAATGAAGCGATTGAATAGAGTACAAGGTAAGGAACGAACTCCTTTTCCATTACCTATTTTGATAAAATCGCTCTCGATTTTAGCGATTTTTTGTTTCCTGATCTTCAGCTCTGGTTGCACAGATCCGGACAGCTCCAATAATGAAGAAGACATTGCTGAAGTTACGGAGAACGTTAATGGTTCAGGCAGTGGGATGGAATTGATTGAAATTACAAACTTGAGCCAGATTGATGAAGCCCTTGAAAAAGGTCCTGTTGTACTGAAACTTGGTTCAAAAGGCTGTATTCCCTGTGGAAAACAGGAAGAAATATTCTCAGAACTACTTCCAATGTATCAGGGTTCGGCCTCATTCATGCTTATTGATATTAAACAAAATCCTGAGTTTGCAAAAGAGTTTGGAGTGAGAGCAATTCCGGATACCTGTATTATTACGGATTCAGACGGTGGAACATACATGTATATGCGGCCAGACGGTAGCAAAAGTGAAGAAAGGTCAAGCGCAAGATTCCTAGGCGTTACCGACAAAGAAACTCTCTCACAGACTCTTGAGAAAGCTATTGAATCTAGGAAAACAGAGGGTTAAACCATGTTTTCCAATTTTTTACCAGTTGCATCTTTCTTTGCAGGGGTAGTCAGCGTGCTTTCGCCATGTATCCTGCCTGTAATCCCGGCAGTTTTTGCCTACTCAACTGGAAGAGGAAAGTTCAGACCACTTG
>CAZLNG010000417.1:0-1637 GCA_964560735.1 uncultured Methanosarcinales archaeon
AGGATGGAATTGCAAAACTGGCCCGGACGATAAGGGACAAGATCCTGATTGACGAGCCGGTAAAAGAAGACGGGCTGATTGACCAGCTCGAAAGAGCAGCCACAGAAATTGATGATTTGCTTGGCTCTTCCTTTGGGCCCAAAGGGATGAATAAGATAATAGTAAATCCTGTAGGGGACATTTTTGTTACGAGTGACGGGAAGGTCATTTTAAAGGAAATGGATGTTCTCCACCCGATCGTAACTTCCCTCAAAAAGCTTGCCGAGTCAATGGACAAAGCCTGTGGAGATGGCACAAAGACAGCGGTTATTTTTGCGAGCAACCTTATAAAAAACGCAGTCAGGCTCATAAGGTCAGGGGTGCACCCGACAATTATTATTGAAGGATATGAGCTTGCCCTTCAAAAAACGTATGAGATGCTGCAGTACAGCATAAAACAGGCTGGAGAAGAAGACTTACGCACAACAGTAATGTGTTCTGCAACCGGAAAAGGGGTAGAGAAAGAGCAGGCTGAGGTAATTACTGATATAGTCCTTCAGGTTATCAGACACCTGAGCGAGAGGCAGGCAGAACGGCTTGACCTTAACAGGAACGTAAAGGTGCTGAAAAAGCAGGGAGGGCCTGAAATTGTTGCAATCGAAGGGCTGATTCTTGACGAAAACCCGGCAAGGGAAGATATGCCGAAATCTTTTGAAAACCCTAAAGTTCTGATTATAAATTATGAGCTCAAAATCAAAAGCGGATACTTAAACCCCCAGCACAACCTGAGAATGGATTCTCTGCAAACCGGATTTCTGTTTGAAGAGAGAAAAAAAGATATGTGCAGGAAAATTGCCCAAAAGATAATCGATTCAGGTGCAAATGTGCTTTTCTGTGAGGGGGACATTGACCCGTATATAGAGACTCTGCTCAGAGACAATAATATTCTGGCGTTTAAGAAGCTCAAGATGAAAGACCTCGAAAAGCTTGCAGAGGCTACGGACACTACCCTGATGGCTCAGCAGGATGAGATTCAGGCTGAGGATCTGGGTAAAGCAGATGGTATCTGGCTGGAAAAGAAAAGCGGGGAAAGTTTCGTATTTATTGCTGTAAAAGAGAAAGCTATTGCCACTATTTTGATCCGGGAACCCGTAAAGTACGGGCTTGACAAGGTAGAAGAAGCCGTTGACGATGCCCTTAATAATGCCGCGTTTCTCCTGAAAAACAAAGGGATAGTAAACGGAGGAGGGGCAATAGAGTTTGAGCTGGCACATATGGTCAGGCTGTTTGCAGCAACGCAGACCGGAAAAAAACAGATGGCAATCCTGGCTTATGCCGAAGCTCTCGAAAAAATCCCCACAGTCCTGGCAAGAAATATGGGAATGAACGCAATTGATGCAATGGCGCAGATGAGAAATGCATACTCAAGAGGGGTGGAAGCCAGGATAGACCTCTCAAGGAAAGTTACTGATAAGGGACAGAAAGTGTACGATTCGGCAACAGTAAAGAAACTGGCAATTATCGCAGGCACGGAGACTGCAAGAAACGTACTCAGGATAGACGAAATTGTCCCAAAGAAATAATATCACGCTGATGACAGTGTCTCCCGCAAGAAAGGCATTGTTATCTTCCTCCAAAAAAGTGAAAAAAAATTGAAA
>CAZLNG010000418.1:0-1628 GCA_964560735.1 uncultured Methanosarcinales archaeon
TGATAGACATTATTGTCCCATTCCTGTAAAAAATCAATTCTGTAAAAAATCAATTCTGTAAAAAATCAATTCTGTAAAAAATCAATTCTGTAAAAAATCAATTATTCTTATTTTCCGGATTCTCAGGCTCTTTAAACTCAAGCACAAGTATTGCATTCGTTGCCAGCAGGTAGTCTCCATTATCCTGAATGCTGGCAAAGTTTCCTTTTGACTCAAGGTAATCTTCTACAAATCTCTCGTCGAGAGCAACCTGGACGGTTTCGTTTGTCTGGTATACATTCTTCCAGCTTTTTCCGCTTCCGAACAGAATCTGTATAAGATCTCCAATTACCGGAATATTCTGGGTCTTCTCATTGAAGAAAAGCTTGTTTCTGGCTTCCGTGCCTGAACTGTAACCTCCTGAGGGAGATACTGTAATAAGGTATGCGTCTTTAACTCTCTCAGGATCAATATCTCCTTCAAAAAAAGTAGTTGATGTTGCCATCTCGGGATCGATCCCGTATTCGGCATACAGCATGTCGCATCCTTCATTAATCCAGTACTCAATCTCTGGTAAATCTGAACATTCATAAATGAGCAGAAGCCCGATGCCCTGTAAACAAAAAGTTCTATCGTCTCCGGCAGTGTTTGCAAGTGAGATAGAATAGTTTCCTGGTTCTGAAACAGTTCCACTCATATTATAAACATCAGTGCCTGAAAAAAAATCGTATCTGGATACAAAACCCTTTGTATCCGTGTACCTTTTCCCTTCCGATAGAGATGTTTCAGTGCCTGAATGCATAAGAGAAACGTTATATTCAGGGTATATGCCTTCAAGCCCTTTTTTGCTCCAGACCCAGTAAACGTAAGCTTTTGCAGCCTTTATGGAAGCTCCTTCTGGAGGTTTGACACTGAAGTTAACCATATAGCTTTCATCTGATTCTAGCTCTCCGCTGTATCTGCTGTCTCCAAGAGAGAAGTCAAGGGCTCCACAGTGCTCATCATGAATGACTGTCTGCAGGTTTTTATCTCCAGCGTATGAAGCTGAAGCCGGTATGGTAAGCAGCAGGAGATTAAGTAAAAGTACAAACGGTTTCAAATTCATTGTTATTCTCATCCGACTCAGTGATGTGGTTGTTCTCATCGACTTTCACGCTAAGGGTATTTTCCCCACCCGGAACACTAATTCTTATTTTTTCATCAACTGAACTTTGACCTTCAAGTTCAGGAATATTCAGGACAGAAACGCTTTTTCCATTAAGATAGAGGTTTACCTCGAAATCCCTTGCTGAAGCCTCTCCGTTATTTGTAATCTTTACAGGAATTGAGTAGGCAGCTTTATCTGTTGCATGAGTTTCTTCAACACAGCCGCTGAAAGCAGCTATTATGAATACGGCCAGTAAGAGCAGAAAAGCAGGTTTTTTTCTCCTGATGCCAAAAAGAGCAAAAATTGCGAGAACGATTGTCGAACCTGATGAAGTCTCTTTTTCCTCTATTTTTACAGGGTCTCCAAGGGAAGCCGACAGTTCGGGTCTGGACTTTACAGTGACATTTAATTCACAAATATTATTTCCTTCATCTGATTCTTTTATCCTGTTTTCAGGGTCCAGGGAGATTTGGAGCCTGTGATTTCCTTTAATGCCAGTCCA
>CAZLNG010000419.1:0-1627 GCA_964560735.1 uncultured Methanosarcinales archaeon
GTCGTGCACACAAGAATAAGAAAATAAGGATAAGAAAAGGTACTTAATGTAATAAGTTTCAGGTCAATCAAAGATATTTTCTGCAATGTAAAGGGGAAAGCATGATGCAGGGTTCGACCAGGTCATAATTATTTAACCTTTTATATCTTCATTCAGACCATGTTCTCCTTCATTTTCAGAAGATATCTTTTTATTTCTTGACTATGATCTACGCCTTATAAAGCTTTTAAACAGCAGCCGAGTTTGTTTGCATAAATTTTCTACATATTGGTATTTATTTTTATTAAAATTCCTCACTGACATATCTGTGGCTTTAGTATATGCTTTGTCAGGAAGACTTTCAAAAGCCTGCAGTATCTCATTGCTGGCCTTTTTCATTTCTAAAGTTTCACGCTGATAAGTTACCACCAAAATGCTCTTTCATAAAGCCTTCTCTGAATTTTTTTTGCCTATATTCTACAGCGTACTTTTTAGCAAGTTTGCCTGAAAAAATATATTCCGTAAATTCAATAATCTGATCTGGTATACTCTCTAGTACGCTGACTTTCCAGACGTTCGATTTCTCTGGTTACTTCATCAGGTGTATTGTATTCTATTTCAGGTATTCCCTTTAGAAGGTCTAAAACATTACTCTCTGCCTGCTTTCCTTCAGCAAACCTGATAATATCTTTTCTGTTTGCAGGATATCCAATGCCTCTGCCAGTTATATACTCCTTGATATCGTGTGGCTCTCTTTTTATAAAGTTCCCCCCTGGAATCAGGTAGTTTTACCTTCCTGTTTGGTGCCTACCCTACATTCAATTTTAAGTCAAATAGGAGACTGACTAACTTTCTATATCTTTCTCAACTCTTTAAAAACTTGGAAATGGGCTTAGTAATTTTTTTGTGTTAAAATCTGTTCTCTATAAAAGCCCATCAAGCTACTTATCTTAAAGGATAATGCAAACATTATATCTAGAATCCAGCAGACGTAATTTTATTGCTTGTCCCCTATTTGACAGATAATTACTTTAAAACAAATTTATCTTCTTTCAAGTTCTTCGAAAACTTCATCAGCGCTGGAGTATTCCTTATCTTGAAGCATACCAAGCTGCTGCAGCAGTGTATCCTTTATTGCACTACTCTTACTTGCTTGCTCAATAATATCGTTCTTTTTTGCAGGAAAGTTTATCTCTTTCAACAGGTTTTTAATTTCAATAGGAGTGGTTTCTACAACACTTTCCCCTTTACTCTTAGTTTCCATAGTATTTCCCCCACATTTGGTTATTTGCTTTGAATTTCTTATTTATCAGCAACACTGGTGTACACTTTTTAAAGACCTTCTATATCATCTGGTATGTCTTTGCTCACATCATGCTGCCTTGCGCGCTCAATAAGATTCCTCTTCTGTGCAGGATACTCTGTATCTTTAAAAATTTCCTGAACAGAAGCAAGATTTGCTCTCACTACTTTCTCCCGTGTACTGTAGTTTTTCTTTTTTGCTTGATGCTAGACAATAACTGTTTTAGGATAACCGAAACATCTGCCGGTTAAAACTTTTAAATCTCACGTGAGCCTCTTTGACAGGTTCACCTTTATAGGTTTGTGTAAAGATTTCCTCTCCAGTTGGTTGTCTACCCCCATTAAG
>CAZLNG010000420.1:0-1614 GCA_964560735.1 uncultured Methanosarcinales archaeon
ATGCTCATGGATAACATTCAGAGCAGCAGGACTTTTCGGATAGGATCTAAGTCTATTTCGTGCTCTGAGGTAATTAATTTAATATCAATATCTTTTATTTTGTTACTGTAGTAATCAAGCAAAAAATGATGAATATTTATTCTATCAGTAGAATCTTGATTTTCCTGAAGACTTTTTCTCATTAATTGATGGATAGAATATTTCTCATTAGAGTAGGCTTTAATAAAAGAGAACTTAATCAGTTCTGAAAATTCACTGGCTGAAAATCCTGTATCAAAATTTTTCATCAATATTTCGAACAGGTCTCGATCCCAAAAATTAGGTGCTGAAAGGACTTCAAGTGCTCGAATCTCACTTGTAGATAGATATTTCACAAATGTATTGAATATTTCTAGCTGCGTTTTTCCAAATTCCTCAGAAATTGGCTGTCTTTTCTTGCTTATTTTTTCGAAAGTATCAACCGATAGGTTAAGATAGTACGGAACTCTCTCACTGGCTTTGATTATTATATTTCGAATATTTTTATTTCTGATACCGCAACTCACTAAAAATTTGGTACAATCTTTTTTTGGGAGTTCATCTACTGGGTGTTGTTCCAGATACATATCCCAGTCAGGATCGTAATCTGGAACCCATAACAATTTTTCTCTCCCGCATATAACCCATGAAACTCCAGGCATGTTTGGAATAAGGTTGTCCCTTATCCATTCGTCCTTTTCATGGAAACTCCCTTTATTCCTCAGGCCATCCCAGAGAGCTTCGTAAGTGTCAATTAAAATGTATGCTTTTGAGTCTGTACCTAAATAATCAGTAAAATCTGCAGCAAAAAAACCGGGCAACAATTTTTCAATTTCAGAGGCTTCCATAGCTTTAATTATATCAATGTCTATAGCCTGTTCCTTAAAAAATCTCTTAATATTGTCTGGGACATTGTTTATATTATCAAATATAAACCTTACAGGTATCGGTCCTAAAGGTCCAGGTCTAATCTCATTAAGAACATCTATTATCTTGCTAAAAAATCCCCCTTCTTTAAACAAAGGATAGTTCTCTTTTAGCAAGGGAATTTCAGGATGGAGTTTTTTCCAGTATATAGCATGAGCAATGTTAAAAAGGTAAAACTTAGCTTCGCATTTTTCCCGAATCTTATTTCTCAGGGTGATTAAAAAAGTACCCACTTCTCTGTAGGTTTTTGTGTTCAGATCAATAGCTGCCCAGAGTATTTCAGGATATTCTTCATCCAGTCTCTTTTGTAACTCTTTTTGCAGCTTACTTTTTCCGATTCCGGCGATTCCGTGGTAAAACAATAAGTTATATTCTCGATTTCCCGAATTCTGGATATTCTCTCTGAAAGCCTGAATACAGGACTCCCTATCAACAAATACTCTCTCATTCCCAAAGTACGTTGTAAGACCTATTGGCATGTATATCTCCACAGCAAGTTTTCCGATCAATTGAGCTTCCGATCCATGGAACTATTTTCAACTTGTACTATATTACACTGCTGAAATCTTTCAATTTTAAAAACCAGCCAAAAGAGGCCCATCAATAACAAGCCGGAAATTTTTCCGGAATACCGATTGTAGAATCAAGGGAGCTTTGAAACGGCTTGCT
>CAZLNG010000421.1:0-1606 GCA_964560735.1 uncultured Methanosarcinales archaeon
GAAGGACTTTCATCTTTTGGGCATGTTATTCCAGAATATCATGTGCGTTTTTTGTGATCAATTTTCTTTTTATTTATAACTGATCAGGATATAGTTAGTGGCGCTCCTTTGAGCGCCGCTAGAAATACTCTCCATTTTTGGCGAAGATTCCTAACTCTATTTTTGTTTTCCTCTAACGTAAGCCTTTAGACAAGTGAACTTTTTTGAACCGCAGAAAGGTTATAAATTGTGAAGATGGGGTATGATCTTTAACGCTGCCCTTCTGTTTTGAAAAACAAATGGAGAAAATGACAAATACACATTACGCGTATTCTCATTTACTATAAATTTGCGTTATTTGTGTTTTATCACATTAATGTGGAACTTCCTGGAGGACACAATAGACAATGCCTTTTCAAGAGCTAAAAAATGCAGAATATTTTATGGAAATATTAAGGCAACATCTACCTGAGTTAAGAGAAAGATATAGTGTTAGCTATCTCGGAATTTTTGGGTCTTACGTCCGTGGGGAGCAAACCAAAGATAGCGATCTTGATGTTCTGGTTCAATTTGATAATAAGCCCGGGCTTTTAAAATATATTGAATTGGAAAACTACCTTAGTGACCTTTTGGGAGTAAAGGTTGACCTAGTAATGAAAAGTGCACTTAAACCTAACATTGGTAAGCGAATTCTGAATGAGGTAGTTGCTTTATGAACCCGAATTGCGCCTCGGGAGTACGCGGTCCTTTTCGCTACGCTACGCTTCGCTCAAGAGGACTAATTTTTGGCGAAGATTAGTAACTTTATTTTTATTTTCTGTAGCGTAATCTTCTAGATATGTGAGCTTTTTTGAATCTAGGCAACATTATTAGCGTCATTAACGGAGCTTGTCACGCACGCAGTGCGGCGAGATCATAAAGAATAAGCAAAAGAAGTAGTTTTAGTGTTCTGTTTTTTTCAAAAACTGGAAATATTTGCTGAATTGTAAGTAAAATAGCCTTTTATTTTGTTTTTGCTCTTTTCGGATTTTCCCGAGCATTCGCTCGGTGAAATTCTAATTCGCTTTTTGGGACTGCTCTTTAAAAGTAGTTAATAGTAACTTATAAGTTCTTATAACTCCAATAGTTAAAAAGAGAATTATGAGTGAAGCTACAACAATTCCGGTAACAAAAGACGTAAGAGACAGACTAAAGCAGTATGGCATGAAAGGGGAAACCTACAACAATATTCTCAAACGCCTGATGGACGAAGTTGATTACGAAACATTCATGGAACGCCAGTACAAAAAACTTGAAGAGAAAGAAAAGTTTGTGAGCCTGGATGAAATCTGATGATTTTTGAAATAAAGGTGCATCCTGATGCAGTAAAGTTTCTGACGGATTTGAGTCCAGAGACGAAAGAGAGACTCAAATCAGGAATGAAAAATCTGGAAATAGACCCTTTTAAGAGCCGACCCCATGCTGACATAAAAAAGCTAAAAGGAACGAAAAAAAGAGATGATCTGTATCGATTAAGAGTTGGGGATTATAGGGTTATTTACACGGTGGAAAAAAACATCGTTTTCATTCTTGAAATAATTCCACGAGAAAAAGGATACGACTGGCTCTGAATCCCGAGTTTCGCTTC
>CAZLNG010000422.1:0-1605 GCA_964560735.1 uncultured Methanosarcinales archaeon
GAATAATAAGGCCCAGTTCAAGTGGCGCGTCAATCATCAGGATTGAAAAATTCTGGTCGTCCACCTTTACATGGTTGATATTTTTGAAAAAAGCAAGTCTGACTCCCACTCCTGAATTTTGACCCTTACAACCATATTCGCCGCACTGTGTCGTTCCTATCACGCTCGACGCGGGAGAGCGGTCATCCCCAAAAAGAGGAAAAAAGAATATAAATAACCCCGCAAATAAAAACAATCGGTACCTCGTCTTCAAGGAACTAACGTCTAAAAATGACAGAAAAATGACAGGAGAAATTGATAACTTTCTGTTTCTTTTTCCTTTTTCTGCTTTTTTTGCAGGGCCGCCAGACAAGCTGGCGGAGGCGCTTATATTTATCTGTGAATTTTTGACGTTCCTGCAGTCAAGAAAAACATTCTTCGGATGGGGAAGATGTTCGGAATTCAGTTTATTCTGTACATATTCTGACAACAGTATGAATTCATCTGCTACTTTTTTACTTTACAGGCGAGATAAGTTCAAACCTGAGAAGATTAGAGTCAAAATACAAAAAATTCCTCTTTCGGATTCAGAATAATATATACCAACTAATATGGAACCACCAGAAATTCTGGATGGCTGCAATTGAATTTAGATATTTATTGCTGATGCGGCACTAGTGTAATCGGGTCCAAATCGAAGAACCTGTTTTTGAATACAAATCTAGTTCTATCTGAGCTGCTGGCGACGTAACCTGGTCAGCCATAGACACTGTTTTCATAGCAAAAATTGACGGGAAAAAGATGAAGTTTCAGGCAGGCTCTAAATCGCCGCTTTTTAAAATCACATGAATTTTCTTACCAGCATGTAAAATAAGATGATAAAGCAAAGGAAAATGAACAAATGCATAAATATTCCGATAATTACTTCCGAACTTACATCGTGGTCTTTTAAGTATGGAATATTTTGTCTCAAACCGGAGAGGAAATTCCCAAGAAAGCCTGCCATGGTTATACAATAATTTCCTCCCATATATAGAAGTATAGTTTTTGGATTATAGTTTTAAATCAGTTGCAACTTCTCCGGAAGTAATAATTTGGCCTCCCTTCAAATCACTACCCTTTTTCTTAATCAAGTAATATGGAGATACAGAGGGGCGGAAAGTTATCGTGCGTGGAAACTTCTCTCTGAAAGCGGTCAAGATTTTCTCAAGGGCTTTACCCATCATAGTGCCAGGTTACATAAGGCATGACCTGCAACCTCCATTCGATAAGAAAGGTTCACTTCCTGAATCTCGATGATATTATATTAATGCAGGCAGATAAAGTAATCAGGGATTCTATATGGGAAACATTAGTTTTAAGAAAATAATGATTGCAACTGATGGATCGGTCTGCTCAAGGCTTGCTGCAAATTACGGGATCGAGCTTGCCAAATTGAGCAGAGGAACGGTTTATGCTGTGTATGTGATACCAAAAGATTACTTTTCTTCCAAAGCTGTGGATTTTGATTGGAAAAGAGTGTATGAATCGTTGAGAACAGAAGGATATGAGGCTCTGAATTATATAAAAGGCATAGGAAAGATGGAAGGGATTACTGTAGAATCCGTCCTGCTCGAAGGACATCCT
>CAZLNG010000423.1:0-1592 GCA_964560735.1 uncultured Methanosarcinales archaeon
TAGCGTTAATGCATGTTACCACAGTTTTCCAGAAATTCTCTACCACATCTTAATACCCACTTTCCGCAGATGTCCTTACAATTTTCACAATTTTTCTTGCTATCGTTTTTCTGGAAACTACCTCGATCATTCGAAGAAATATTTTTTAAATGTCCTCCAATTTTCGCCCTTTTTGCCTTTAATAAAAGCCTTTAATCCCAATTCTCAAGGCTTCAGTTGAGATAATAACTGGAGAATTTTTGAATAATTCTCCAAAATCAATAGCGGGAAAAATGTTGTTTTTTTTGAGAACATCTGCGGAATGTCGGACACAACCATAAGCGTCGGCCCAAACTCGCTAGTGACTTTTTAGATCATACTGATTCAAACAAAATTACAGATAGTTTCACAATTTTAAGTGTGAGAAGCTAAAAGGGGAGAAATTAGATTTCCCTCAAGAGGCGAAAGCCCAAGTTGCCGAAGCGGCGCTCAGGGTCGTTCCTGCGGCGAACTGCCGAACGGCAATCTCTGGCATGGCGGTACCAGCAACCGCCCCGATTTACCCGGTTGGAGCCAACTCCGTCTTCCCAGGTACCGCCATCAGAGGGGGCACCTTCATAATTATTATGCCATTTATCTTGTACCCATTCCCAGACATTCCCATGCATATCATAAAGACCCCAGGAGTTAGGTCCCTTCTGGCCAACTGGATGAGTTTTACCGCCTGAGTTTTGATCGCACCAAGCATATTCATTAAGTTTTGACTCACTATTACCAAAAGAATACTTTGTTTGTGTACCGGCTCTGCAGGCATATTCCCATTCAGCTTCAGATGGTAAACGATATTTATCAGCTCCTTCCTTTTCATTTAATATTTTAATGAACTCCTGAACATCATTCCACGAAACTTTTTCTGTAGGCCGCTCTTCACCCTTGAAGTTTGAAGGTTTATTTCCCGTAACCTTCTCCCACTGTTTTTGAGTGACTGGATATTTACCTATATAAAAAGAGTTTTCAATTGTTACCTCATGGACAGGACCTTCGTCATCATACCTGCCCTTTTCATCAGAAGGAGAACCCATCATGAATCTTCCGGCTGGGATCAGTACGAATTCCATGCCTGTAGAAGGACTAGTGAAGGTTTTGGGAATTTCTTGTTTATTAGACGCTTCATTGGTTCTTATATTTTGAACACTTGGAACTTCAGGTTTCAAGATACTCTGGCCACTTCCACTATAAAGTACTGGAGTTTTTATACTAAATCCTTTCAGATGCTGTACAGCTACGCTATAATTCTCTACAGAGAGTTCTCCTTCTAGAAAAGATTCAAGAAGTCTATGTATATCGACTTCGACTTTTTCAAGAGAAGGAGGACTCTTGTAATTTTTCCTTAGAATTGTCAGAGATTCGTCAAGTACACGAGGAGGAAGTTGGAAAACAAACTCTTCAAGTAGCTTGCTCTTTTTCAATTCATATTCTTTTTCTCTAATTTTGTTAGGATTCTTTGCGATTAGGATCTCTCCCTCTATTTGAGTTTTCATAAGTGGAGACTGAGAACATCGTGTTATCGTTTTGTTGCGGGCATACTTATACAAATCATTCAAATATATGAA
>CAZLNG010000424.1:0-1564 GCA_964560735.1 uncultured Methanosarcinales archaeon
ACGAGTTTGCCTTTGCAAAAACTGCACCTGTCAGGTTTCATTTTTGATCTCTCCTGAGTACGTGGTCTATCCATTAATTGTTTTCTGGGACGCTGGTTGTTTGAGGGGTGATAGGAAAGGGGTAGGCTAAAATAAAAATAGAGTTTTATAAAATCCATTGTCAACGAGATATCCAACTGAAAAAGGATAAAGCAATTGTTGTTATTTAGCAATCATTCCAGGCTTCATCGTATTCGTTGTCCCAGAAGGATGCTAAGGAATCTTCTGTAAGGGTTCTCTTACTCTTCAGAGATGGAGCTTCAGTATAGTGTTTATCATTTGTATTCTTTAGTCGCTCTTCAATAAATTTCATGGTTTTATCACTCGACAGTTTTGGATCAACATCCGTTTTAATACATTACATATTAAGGCTTGAATGAACATTCATTGAACGCTTCTTTTCTGTGGAGCAGATTCTCTTTAATCAGAGAATGCCAAAAACCCTATCTTAAAAAATCAATTGTTAGAATTCAACTCTTCAATCAGTTTTTCGAGTCCTGTTTCAGCTTGGGAGATTCGATTTTCAACAGTATCCCAAACAAGGTCGTAATCCACATTAAAATATGCATGTACCAAACGATCCCTCATACCTGCCATACCTCTCCAGCCTAGCTCTGGAGCTCTTAACTTTATATTTTGGGGAATAGCTTTTGATGCCTCTCCAAGGATCAATAATTGATGGGTAACTGCACTCTTGGTTTTTTCGTCTTTCAAAAAAGTCTCCCTGTCCATTCCCTTGGTGAAATTCTTTATAGCTCTTATAGCGTCGAGCATCTCGGACAGATAAAGAATGGGAGACCTCATACTGGGATCAGCTCTTTCAACACATCATCCTTCATCATCGGATGAAGAGCCCTTTCTGAAACAACATCAACTGGGACTCCAAATAAATCTTCCAGGTAATCTCCAAGACCTACAAGGTCAAAAAGAGTTGCACCTTCCGCAAACCTCACAAGGACATCAATATCGCTCTCCTCTTTTTCTTCGCCACGTGCGTATGAGCCGAAAATTCCTATTACTTCAGCTTTGAATTTTTCTCTTATTTCGTCCCTTCTTCCCAGAATAAGAAGCCTGATCTGGTTAACATCCATATGTGTTCCTCTGATTCACACAATGTTCATCCTATACTCTAGTCTCCATGTTTATGTTTCTATTCAGGTTTGAATGATCTTTCAGCTTATAAAGTACTGTATCAATGTATAATATATAGCCTGCTAAAGTGTGTATTTTACTTCTTTCTCAGCTTCTATCTTCTTCTCGGAAAGGCCGGTCACTTCGTGACCGTAAACGTAGCCGGGGTTCTGTTTCTAGTTGTTTCCTTACTGGTGCAAATTTCAAGTTTCAGGTTAAAAATTATGGAATGCAGGCTCTTTTAAGATATCATCTAATCAATGTCTGACATCAAAAGCTATATATCTAATAAATATCTCTATGATAATATAATTTAAGAAATTTAAATTATTTGCTCTTTAGCTAGCTATTTTTCCAGAAGCTAAATATTTAAATAGCTAGTCAGGTTTTTATG
>CAZLNG010000425.1:0-1556 GCA_964560735.1 uncultured Methanosarcinales archaeon
GGATAAGAATCCCGATTATTGAGGCAAGAAATGCTGGAACAGTAAAATTACCAAACGCCCTGGCAAGAGTGAAAGTATTTCCCTTGTAAAATATAGAAGAGGCTTCAGCAATTGTAGAAGGGCCACCGGTCTGAATTCCAAAAACTGCGTTTGGGGCAATCATAATCAAAGAGTATAGGGATGGAGAGATGATCTTTAAAGCGATCAGCCCGAGTAATACGATTCCGAGAATCAACAAAGGATAATAATAAGCTTTTAACTGTCTTTGTTTAAACTTCCTTTCAATAAAACTCAAAGCTGCAAAACCTGCCATGGTCCCCAAGGCAGTAACGACATGGAACCATGAGTAGTAGTACATCGAAAAACCCATGTCAGGATGGACAAAAGGAAGTATAAGAATTGAGCTAACTAAAAATGTGATTATACCTGCAAAGCCAAGGTAATCGCTTGATTCTTTATTGAAATTGTCAAGGACATACTGAAAAACTGCATAAGCAAGGATTATGAATGCGAAAAGAGAAGCCCCTGGCCAGGTGAGTTGATAGGCCGAATACATGATACCGGCAATAATGGAATATATAAGGGGCTCTTTTATGATCTCAAACTGTTTATTAATTACATGTTCAAAGCGAAGCTCTTTTTTCTTTGCAGAAATCAAAGCCAGCATGAAAAACATGATGAAGAAGGTGCTGAATAAAGACTCAGCAATATGATGGTCTGTAAAACCGATCATAGAACGGGATAAAAACTGTCCTGGAGCAAAGGCAATTAAAATTGCGGCAAGTATTCCTGTTTTATGCCCTCCAAGGTACTTTCCAATATAATAGACAGGAATGACCGTAAGAGCCCCCAGAACTGCAGGGAAGTAGGCAGCTACTGTGTTCACAAGCTCGGAACTGGGATTGCCAAGGCCGAGAACAAGGGAAGTAATAGCCATCATCTGATCAAACAGAGGACCGAAATGGATGTAACTGCCGTAAGGATAATTGGTCATTGGGTTGAAAAATATTCTATGGGGGTAATTTTCAAGAAGAGAATTTAAAAGCCGTATATGATACCAGGCATCATTGCTGGTAAATTTTACAAACCCGCTAGGTAAGAACACCGAATATGAAGGAAGTATTCTGATCCAAAGAGCTACAAAACCGATTATCGCAACTGCCAGCGTGTAAGGCCAGCTCGATTTTATTTTATCTTTAAATGATACAGGACGATCCTGAGAACTCATAATAATCCCCTTTAGGAGGTATGTTTTCGCAAATTGTATAGAATTATAGAAAAGAATTATAGAAAAGAAACTCACATAGTTTCTATTAATTTAATGTAACGGTTTATAATTGTATCCCATTTCTGGTCGGGAACTTCATAACGCTTCCTATTTCCAAACTGACTCAGAACAGATTTCTTAATGGATTCAATATCTCCCGGGGGAACAAAAAAAGTTCCTTCATACCCAGCCATCGATTCCTTCAAACCTCCTACCTCAGAAACTACAACGGGCTTTCCAAAGTACATGGCAATATGCGCAATTCCACTTTGAGAAGCCCTCAGGTAAG
>CAZLNG010000426.1:0-1532 GCA_964560735.1 uncultured Methanosarcinales archaeon
CTGCCGATTGTCTGAGCGATTATGGATGAAAGGCTTAAGTGACTGATGTCCCAGGAAAAGAGATAGATTAGAAAGAGACTTTTGCATAGAAAAGTACGATAAATTCGAACACCTGATGATGATTTAAATATAAAAGCAAAGTTTTTGATGAAAAATATTTTTTCATAAAGGAACATTTAGAAAAAGAAGGAATTTAATCACCAGCGAAAGTAAGCCCTGAAACTTAAACAAAATAATAAATTCAGACTTAAAATATGATAGGATATCCAGAGGTCTCTTTTAGAGATGGTATATTAAGCGGACACGGAGCTGAACTGAAAAACAGATATGATTTAAACCCTCAACAATATAAAAATCCATGATGAATAGTTACAGAATAAAAACAGATATTACATGGTTTTTTGGAGGTTTGCTTGAGAGTGGCACTCTCAAGCAATACTTGATAGATTTTAAACCGGGTTGTCGCAGTAAGGATTCAATCTTTAGCGTTTCTGAAGCTCATTCGTCATCTATTGCACTGGAATATCTGGGAAAAATGACCATAAAATTCCTCTGGTAAGTTTTTCCATCTTCAGAGATATTAAGATCCCACACGACCTCAGGTTCATTAATTTTTACTTTTGCCTGGATCATCTTATTCCTCCTTATCCTCCTTATTTTTCCAAATTTCGTTCCAATCCTGCAAATTTGTTTTTTTCTATTCTGACACACATGCTCCTGGGGTCAAATGCTCCTGGGAGATCAAGGTTCCATATGACCCCAGCTTTATTAGCTATTTCTTTTCCCCGAATCTTATTATTCCTCCGAATTTCGTATCCCAATTACGAATTTTTTGTTATATTGTATCCTGAGCGCATCCCCTGGGAGTTGAATATTCAGGGGATGAAACAACTTATTTCTGGTCTGTTTGCTCTTAGGGAGGATTGAATTTCTACCCAGTCTAACATAAACTCGAAAACTAGGTAAGGATATGGATTTGGGTAATGGATCTTAGTTTCAGGGATAACGTAAATATGAAAAATAAGCGAGTATTCTTTTTAGGTATAATTTGATCAGAAAAATGATACGATTCTGGCAGAAGTGGATAGGATATGAAGATTCTTGTTTAGGAGGAAGAAATAATTTATCCCATGTTCCACAGTATTTTTTAGAAAATTAATATTTTTCTTGATAACGTTTTTGGAACAGGTTCAAGTAATCGTGACTATTAGTGGAACCTGGCAAAAATTGAATGACATTGTTTTTTGGTCTCTAAATATACCATACAGTTGCTTTTACCTCCCGCATAGAAGTCCAATAAATCCGCATTTGATTGAAAATCAATGGCAGGAAAAATTGTGAATATACGAAAATTTACTGCGGAAAGTGGGTTTATCAAGCTATTAGATCCAAATTAACGGAAACTCTTTCTTTGAGAGGACTTCTACAGAGCCTAAAAGATATATTTTTAAAACCATCACTTGATGAAAAAATTGGAAAAAATCAAAGTTGCGCTGGCGCACCCCGCTGCAAGGAGGCTGTCCGACAATTAC
>CAZLNG010000427.1:0-1530 GCA_964560735.1 uncultured Methanosarcinales archaeon
TAAAATCAAATTCTTCCTTTTGAGTCCATATAATATTAGCAGTTTTTTTGATTCCTAAAGTATTATTAACCCAGTTTACAAACCCATCAGAGCCATTGCATCTGAATTGAGCTTCCAATTCGTACTCAAAAACCTGACAGTTACTTTTTTCTGCATATGCCTTAATAAATTCAACAGACCCTATCTCATCAGGTCTCACGACCTGATCGTCATCGATAAACAGAACCAAAACTTTTGATACATTGATTAGCTCTTCGATTTGTGGTATCTCAGACTTGTTTTCACGAGGAGTGAATCGATTGTTACTTGTTTTTCTAATTCTATGTGCCTCATCAGCAATTAGCACGTCCAGTGAATTTTCGTCAGCATTCATGTAACTATTAAAATACTTAAATTGAGCAGAACCACGTGTTCCGACAATTTTTCTTAGAGTCTCGGTAAATGCTTTCGAGCCAGTAGCATAATGAGCATTATATCCATCTAATAGCAAACTAGACATCAAATTAATTGCAATAACAGATTTCCCAGTTCCCGGTCCGCCTTTTACAATAACCACGCTTTTCTGGTTATCAAAGAATCCATTTTTAACACAAGAAAGTACTTTGTCAAACACTACCAATTGCTCATCTAATAGGGTATATTCAGGCTTTCCTTTTATCAAATTACCAACGTGATCCATTAATTTCTTACTTGGTTTGTACTTCCCATTCTCTATTTTCTCAAGGACTTCTAATCCGTTCCCATTCTCAAGTTTATTTCGTAAAAAGCCCTTAAGTCCACCTGTACTATCAGCTGTGAATAGTGGGTATTCTTTGATTATTTCCGAGAATTTGTCTGAGAAAATAACATCTGTTGGATCATAAGTGTAATTGTGAAGGAATGTACAGGAATTCAAAAAAACGGGATTTTCATCTTCATAGAATGCTGTGTGAGTGTCCTGTAAATACAGCGTGTATTGAGCGACCTGTACTGATGGATGAAGCACTTCTCTTTCATCCCCACCAACCCATGTGAGGACTTCATTATCTCCAGAAGCTTCTTTGCATGTGCTCCATTGCTTCAATTCAATAATCACAGCATTATCTGTATCATTTCTATCTTTGCCAGATATTAAGCAATCTAACCTTTTCGAAGTAAGAGGCAACTGATACTCAAGAATTACTCCATGGTCTGTAAGTTCCGCTTCTGCAAACACATCAGAAATTTCTTTTAGTGAATTTCTCCACGAGTTTATCTCTGCAGGGGATGGATTATACCTATAATACTCAAAGAATGTGTTTTTAAGTTTAGTAGCAATTTCGTTCCTAGTTGAATCCTGTATAAACTGTTCTGATGATCCTGCAAAAAGTCTCATGTTTATCTTAAAATAAAAACACGTTTTGACATATCTAATTTCCTAAATAAATATGTTCAAAATAAGAAAAATTAGTCTAAATAGTCAGGAGGGACATCTTCAAAGTCAGTCCAGTAAAACCAGTCAGTTAAACCTAATATATTAGCCCATTTGTTTGTTATCTCAATATCTTGCTT
>CAZLNG010000428.1:0-1528 GCA_964560735.1 uncultured Methanosarcinales archaeon
ATGTTTTGAGAAATTTCCCCAGATTCAGGAAGATCCGAGAGGTTTCCTTCATATGAATTTTCAATTCTGTATGCAAAGGAGGAGTTTATTCCCGACTCGTTGAGATATGAACCTGTAATTCTATCAGTATTTGAAGTAAATTCCCAGCCTGTTGAGGATTCCATCTCTCCGTTCTCAATTGTGGGGACTTCAGCGTATTTTTGCTTATCGATATAATCAATGGTGTTATTATTTTCAATATAAAGATGAACAGACCTGTAGGGGAAGTAGTCCGGCTGTTCTTTAAAGAGCGCAAATTCGAGTTTGGACCTGTCAGTCTTCAGATTTACACGGGTATAGTTCATATCCATCTGCCAGGTCCCGCCGTCCTCTAAAAAGACATTCTGTTCCTTGATTACCTCATCATCGACCTTCATCTGGAGGACATAATTTACATCCTGAAGTTCATGGTTTTCAATTCCAACCGTAACAACAAGAGGAACATCAATCAAGCTCTCTGTGGGATAACCTTCAGCTTTTCCATCAGGCCCAAGGAGATAAAGCATCGTGAAAGTTTCTTTTTCTCGCGTTACCTTAGCATATACAAGCATCCCACTTGCTATTATTATTGAACCGATCAGGGCAATTACAAGAGCCTTTTCTATTTCCGGAGGTAAAGGCTTCGTTTTGACTTTTGCTTTGACTTCTACATCGGGCTCGTACTTCAGACCCTTTGCCCTGGTTTTGCTCCGGGACCTGTGAAAACGCCTTTTCTCAGCAGAAGAAACCTCTTCATCTCCTGATTCTTTCTCTTCTGTGGATTCTGAGTTTTCGCCAGGTCCATCGGATTTGAGATCTTTTATGAATTCTCTGAGGGAAAACGAAAACTGCTCATCTTCATCCAGAAGCTTTCGTGTGAAGAGCGCAGCTATGCTGAAAAACGCAGTTATCCCGATAATGGATATAACAATTGCAGGAGGTCGGTATCCCCATGGAAGCAGACTTATCAAGAATCCATCAAAAACTGTAAGTATGAGACTGAAGCCAACACTCAGAGTAAAACGTTCTATCCCACTGATTTCTTTTTTTCCGGGGAAGAGCGCAGATATGAAAGCGTAACCCGGAACAAAAAAGAAGAGAGAAAGCGCTATCGGGATCTTCAAGAATGTCTCATTGAATGGAGGAATAAGTACAAAGACAGCCCCCAAACACGAGATGAGGGTGACTGCAAGTAAATCGTCTACATAAATACATTTTTTGAGGGATCGCATTCTATGGTGGAGTAATCAATGAAGAGATATAATTGTTTCTATAATAATAGTAATATTTCAATAAAAATTCATAGCTTGTAATAAATAAAAAAACCAATACGTTTTATATTAGAAATATATTAAATGAAAATAATATTCTTGTAGAAATCCATTTCAACAAAAAGGAAATTTTTCTAAATTATCGAATAATACATTAGAAAAGTAAACAGGATTTTGAAAGTAAAAGATTTTGGAAGTAGAATTCCCTATCCTTCAGTCAGGAAGTTTCATAAACACCA